>JBBDWX010000242.1:0-16043 GCA_040902665.1 Dongiaceae bacterium | reverse complement strand
AAGTTTTCCGGTACGCAGAGCAGCACGTCGTGCAACTTGCCGTACTCGGAATTGACGCCCCAGGCGCCGGCGCCGCCATTGCCCTTGCCGTTCCCGTTCGTGCCGACCATCGTGTTTTCCCCCGGATTTCTGCGATTTTGCGGCACGCTACCACAGAGACGGGCAGTGTCAATGTGGCTGCCAGCGACTGTCGGTATCGATCCGACAAACGCCGAAACCGGCCGCCTCTAGCGCTGGATCATCCATTTGTTCGAGCGCGGGCTGGTCTGGAGCTCGCCGCCAACGGCCGATGCAAACTCGTCCACGGCGCGGACCACGCCGGGAAAGGTATCGGCGTAGTCATCGCCGAACATCACGCCACGCGATCGCACAAGGGGCCAGAACAGATCGAGATCCAGCCGGACTTCTTCGTACTGATGCGCAGCATCGATGTAGATCAGGTCGAACTGAATATTGTGAGCGGCGAGAAAGCGTGCGGCGGCAGTCGAAGCGACAGGGAAGGGGACGACGCAATCGGCCGCGCCTGCACTGATCACGTTTGCAATGAAGGTCATGTAGAGGGTCGGGCAACCGTGTTTCAGCTTCAGCGACGGGAAGTAATTCGGCCGGTCGCGGAAAATCCAATGCTCGACCGATCCCAGCCAGGTATCGATGCATAGAATTTCGCAATCGACGATGCCGTATTCCTTGGCGAGATGCGCCATATGCAGCGCCGAGGCGCCTTTCCAGGTGCCGATTTCGGCAATGCGCTTCGGGCGCAGCTTGTCGAACAACAACCGGAACAGCGGATCGGTCGAGGCCCAGCCCTGGAGGTCCGTCTCATGCGCCGCAAGATCGAACCCGGCATAGGGGTTCTCGGCATGAATGAGATCGAGAAGCCGGGTCACGAATGGCTCTTCACGACGAGCGCGGTCGACCGGCTGGGGCTGCGATGGCGCGCGATCAGCATCAACGCCAGAAGCACAAGCGCGCAGCCGGCCAACTGCACCGGCTCGAGCCGTTCGCCCAGGATCAGGGCTGCCGCGGCAACGCTGACAACCGGTTCGAGATTCATCATGCCCGCCGTTCGCACCGGCCCGATCCAGCGGATCGCGACCGACCAGAGTGTGTAGGCCAGAATGTAGAAGAGCACGACCGCCATCACGATGAACTGGCCATCGATGCTTCGCGGCATCACGAAGTCGTGCATCGCAATACCGTAGATTGCGAACCCGATCAGCATCCAGAGATGCGCGAGGAAGTTGATCGCAACGATGTCGTAGTCGCGGAAGATCGGCGCGATGAAGACATGCGCGATGGCGCAAGTGACTGACCCCATCATCACCAGCGCGACGCCGCGCCAGTCGAGCCCGTCCCAGGCGGGGCCGAGCGCCAACGCCAGCCCGGCAAAGGCAATCAGCAAAGCGAGTGCTCGCAGCAGTGTCATGCGTTCCTGCCCGGTCACCGCTGCGATGACGCCGACCAATAGCGGAAACGTGAAATAAAGCAGCGCCGCGAGACTGACCGGAATATAGGCGACCGAAGAGAGGTAGCCGTAGCCCCAGAGTGCCATCAGCAGACCGAGCAGCAGGCTCGCATACCAGGCCCGCCGCGGCAGCACGAGACCGCCGCGTGCGAAGATCAGCCACGCCCCGAACCCGAGTACGAAAATTGCATTGCGGATGGCAATAATGGTGATCGGTGTTGCGCCGTCGTCGTAGGCGAGCCGCGAAAATGCAGTGATGCTGCCGTAGGACAGTGTGGCAACGACGACCGCGATCACGCCGCTCGCCGATCGGCTGTCCGGAGCAGGCGCGAGCGCATTCGTATGCAGGAGTGCCTCCCGAAAAGGGCTGTCGGCGGGTCGGTCGGCTCTCTTACGGGATCGGCCGGGAGCCTGTCCAGCAAGCGGCCGGGCGGGTCTGGACGCTCATTGCCCCTGATGCCATATTGCCGGCCGCAAGCAAGACGGCCACGTCGAATGGGGGCGGCGACCGTCCGGGAAGCTGGGAATCGGCATGAGTATCGGTACACGGCTCTACACATGGCTCCACGGCGAGCTGGTGGGGACGGATCAATTCGGCAATCGGTACTATCGCGGTCGCAGTCGCATCATGGGGCGACCGGAGCGCCGCTGGGTGCTGTATGCCGGCGCCGGACATCCCGAAGCGAGCAGCGTTCCAGCCGAGTGGCATCGCTGGTTACACGGGACGCAAAGCGAACCGCCGCGCAGTGAGGCGAAACGGCAGGCGTGGCAACAGCCGCATCAGCCGAATCTGACCGGCACCGAAGCAGCCTATCGGCCACCCGGTCACACATTGCAGGGCGGGCGTCGCGCTCCGGCAACCGGCGACTACGAACCCTGGAACCCGGCGGCCTGATCGCCGCAACGGACCGGAAGGGCATCACATGCGGGGCAAGGTTCTCGAAACCATCATCGGTGCGATTGTCCTCCTGGCGGCGATCGGGTTTGTCACCTACGCGTTTAACCATTCGTATGTGAGTCCCGTCGAAGGCTACGAACTTCGCGCAGAGTTCAATCGGGTCGACGGTCTGGTGGCCGGCAGCGACGTTCGCATGAGCGGCATCAAGATCGGCACTATCCTCAGCAGCAAACTCGACCCGGAGACTTATCTGGCGGTGGTCCGGATCAGTATTCGCGAGTCCGTCCATATTCCAACCGACAGCTCTGCGCGAATTCAGGCCGATGGGCTGCTGGGCGATTTCTATCTGAGCATCGAGCCCGGTGCGAACGACGAGATGCTGGAATCGGGCGACCGGATCACGCGAACGCAGGATCCGCTCAATCTTGCCGATCTGATCGGTCGCTTCGTGTTCAGCGAGCCCGACGGTGCGCCCGAGGAAGAGGGCGGCACTGCGGAATAGCCGGTCGGCGACCGCAACGAATTCATGCCCGACGATCCAAGTTCCCATTCCGGGGCAGCGCAGCACTGGGACCCGGCGCGCTACCAGCGCCAGGCCGGGTTCGTTGCAACGCTCGGTGAAGCTGTCCTCGAATGGCTCGCGCCGCAGCCTGGCGAGCGCATTCTCGATCTCGGTTGCGGCGATGGAGTGCTCACTGAAAAACTCGTCGCCGCCGGTGCCGACGTGGTGGGGGTCGATGCCAGCGCCGAACAGGTTGCCGCCGCCTGCACACGCGGTCTCGATGCGCGGGTTATGGACGGCGAACGCCTGTCGTTCGATCGCGAATTCGATGCGGTGTTCTCAAATGCGGCGCTCCACTGGATGCGCAATCCCGAGGCCGCAATCGACGGCGTCCGGCGCGCGTTGCGGCCCGGCGGCCGTTTCGTCGGCGAGTTCGGCGGCAGGGACAATGTCGCAACCATCGTTGGCGCCCTTGTGGCCGCGCTCGAAAGACGCGGCCTCGATGCGAAGGCGGTCCATCCCTGGTACTTCCCGGACGAATCCGAATATGGCGCGCGTCTCGAGAGGCACGGGTTTGCGGTCGGGAGGATCGAGCGGTTCACCCGGCCGACGCCGCTGCCCGGTGAACTAAGCGGGTGGCTGGAAACATTTGCGGAAAGTTTTCTCAGGGCGGTCGCCCCGGCCGATCGGCCGGGGCTCGTCGCCGAAGTCGTCGCAACGACGGCCGCAACATTGCGGGATGCCGACGGGCGCTGGCATGCCGACTATGTGCGGCTGCGTTTTGCGGCTCGCCTCGCATCGCCGCACCTCGCCTCCTCCCGTGCGCGCTGATAGGATCGGCCATCCTGTCGTCCGCCATCCCACGACCTGCCCGACAGAAAGCTCCGATAGAACGCCCATGACAGGTTCATCCCGCAAGAGTACATGGCAACCCCCAGTCTGGCGCACGCCCGAGGGCCAGCCCGTCTCCTGCATCGAGAAGATCAAGGTGTTGAACGACAATCTCGAAGAAATTCGCCAGATGGCGCAGGACGCGCTCGAAGATGCCGTCCTGATGGGCTCGGACGAGACCCAGGTGCGCGAGACGTTGACCAGGCTGATCGCATCGCTGGAGAATCCTTATCGCGGTCGCAAGACATGAGCATATTCGACAAATATTGCGGCCGCCCGGTTGGGCTGCTCGTGGCGGTGCTGCTGCTGACGCCGCATTCGGCGGCCGCGGATTTCATGGATGTCGCCGTGCTGCAGGGCATCGACAAGGTGACCGCGCGGGTGTCGCGCATCGAAGTACCGATCGGGCGCACCGTGACGTTCGGTCCGCTGGAAATTACCGCACAGGCTTGTCACAAGCGGCCACCCGAGGAGACGCCGGAAAGCGCGGCATTCCTGGTGGTTTCCGAACAGCAACTCGACGAAGAACCGGTCCTGCTGTTCTCGGGCTGGATGTTTGCGTCCAGCCCGGCGCTATCGGCGCTGGAACATGCCGTCTACGACGTCTGGGTAATCGACTGCATGGCGTCGACCACGGACGACAGCGAAAGTTCGACGGGAAACTGAGCGACGGCGCCGAGGGCGACGGCGAGGCGCTCACGATAGGCCTCGCGTGATATCTCATGGGCCCCGAATTGCGTCAGATGCTCGGTTACGAACTGGGCATCGAGCAGCGAAAAATGCCCGACCCGCAATCTTGCGACCAGATGAACGAGAGCAACCTTGCTGGCATCGCGCGCGCGATTGAACATGCTTTCGCCGAAAAACGCACCGCCCAGCGCAATACCGTAGAGCCCGCCCACGAGCTCGCCGCCGCGCCATGCCTCGATCGAATGGGCAAAGCCCATCTCGTGCAGGCGCGTATGGAGGCTCTCGAACGAGCGATTGATCCAGGTATCGCGCCGGCCCGGCGCGCTGTCCGCGCAACCGCGGATGGTCGCCACGAAATCGGAGTTGCAGCGGACGTCGTAGACGCCGTGCCGGACTGTGCGCGCGAGCCGACGCGGCACATGAAAGCTGTCGAGCGGAATGATGCCGCGATGCTCGGGTTCGATCCAGTGTATGGCGGGGTCGAGGCGGCCCTCGGCCATCGGGAACACCCCGTAGGCGTAGGCTCGCAGCAGCATGTCCGGCGTCAGGCGGTTCATCGGGATCGGCTCGTCGTCTTCTACTCCCGTATCGAAACAAACTTCTCCAGCCAGCGTATATCGTAGTCGCCGTTAATGAAATCGGGGGCGGCGATAAGGCGCTGATGCAGCGGAATCGTGGTTGCGACGCCGCCGATGACGAACTCCTCCAGCGCGCGGCGCAAGCGCATCAGACATTCGTTGCGCGTGGCGCCATGTACGATCAGCTTGGCGATCAGGCTGTCGTAATGCGGCGGCACGGAATATCCGGTATAGAGCGCCGAATCGACACGCACGCCAAGCCCGCCGGGCGCATGGTAGTCGCTGATGCGGCCGGGCGAGGGTCGGAATGTGTCCGGATCTTCCGCATTGATACGACACTCGATCGCGTGCCCGTTGAACTTGATGTCCTCCTGGCGCAGCGGTAACGGCGCGCCGGCGGCGATGCGGATCTGCTCGCGCACCAGATCGATGCCGGTAATCATCTCCGTAACCGGATGTTCGATCTGCAGGCGGGTGTTCATCTCGATGAAATAGAACGCGCCGTCCTGAAACAGGAACTCGATCGTTCCGGCGCTGCGATACCCGAACTTGCGCATCGCTTCGACCGCGACGGTGCCGATCGACTCGCTCTCGCGGTTGTTGAGGGCGGGCGAGGGGGCTTCCTCGAGCACTTTCTGATGACGGCGCTGCAAAGAACAGTCGCGTTCGCCGAGATGGATGACGTTGCCGTGCGAATCGCCGAGAATCTGAATCTCGATATGGCGCGGATGTGAGAGATACTTCTCCATGTAGAGCGTGTCGTTGCCAAAATTCGCCTTGGCCTCGTTGCGCGCCAGAGACAACGCCTGTGCGATGTCGGCGGGGCCGGTCGCGACCTTCATGCCCTTGCCGCCGCCGCCTGCCGCCGCCTTTACGAGCACGGGATACCCGATCTCCGAAGCGACACGAGCCGATTCCTCGTCGCTGCCGAGGGCGCCCTCGGAACCGGGCACAACCGGCAGGCCGAGTTTTTTCGCGGCATCCTTGGCGGCGACCTTGTCGCCCATCAGTGCGATCTGCTCGGAGGTCGGGCCGATGAACGTGAAACCGTGCTCTTCGACCATGGCGGCGAAACGGGCGTTCTCGGAGAGAAAGCCGATACCGGGATGGATTGCGTCGGCACCTGCGATGGTTGCCGCCGAGATGATCGCCGGAATATTGAGATAACTGTCGCGCGAAGGGGCCGGGCCGATGCACACCGCTTCGTCCGCCAGCCGCACATGCATTGCATCGGCATCGGCAGTCGAATGCACCGCAACCGTTCGGATGCCCATCTCGCGACAGGCGCGATGCACACGTAGCGCGATCTCGCCGCGGTTCGCGATCAGGATCTTCTCGAACATCGCTTGTGGCGCCTTGGGTTCTTGGACGCGGTTACTCGACGACCATCAGGATCTCGCCGTACTCGACCGGGCGCGCTTCGGCGACCGCAATTTGCCGGACGACGCCGGCATGCGGCGCAACGATCGGGTTCATCACTTTCATCGCTTCGATGATCAAAAGCGTTTGGCCCTGCGAAACGCGATCGCCGACGGCGACGAACGGCTTTGAACCGGGCTCTGACGAGAGATAGGCGGTGCCGACCATCGGCGACAATACGGCACCCACCGGAGGGCCTTCAGGTGCGCTCGGGGCCGATGCGACGGGTGCGGGAGCCGGTGCCATGACCGGCGCTGCGGCCGATGCCGTTGCGCCGCGATTGACGCGAATGCGCTCGCCGGCCTTTTCGTACTCGACTTCGTTCAGCCCGGTTTCTTCGAGCAGCTTCGCAAGTTTGCGGACCAGATCCTCGTCGATATTGAACGTGCTCATCAGGTTTCCGTCTGCGATTGCAGGAGTTCAGACATGGCCGTCAGCGCGAGCAGGTAGCCTTGCGCCCCCAAGCCACAGATCACACCGCGCGCCGCCCGACTGACATAAGAATGATGGCGAAAGGATTCGCGCGCAAAGATGTTCGAAAGATGCACTTCGATGATCGGCAATCCAACCGCGAGCAATGCATCGAGGAGGGCGATCGAGGTATGCCCGTAGCCGGCCGGATTGATCAGGATGCCCGCAGCATTGCTGCGCGCCTGTTGAACCCAGCCGATCAATTCGTCTTCGCGGTTGGTCTGGTGGAACTCGACGGCGAGACCGAGCGATTCGCCGTGTTTGCGGCAGGCAGCCGCGATGTCGTCGAGCGTTTCGCGACCGTAGATCGCCGGTTCGCGCGAGCCGAGCAGGTTCAGATTGGGTCCGTTGAGGACGAGGATTGTCGGGCGTTTGGCCAAGGCGTGCGCTCGCTCATCTCCGGACGAGGGGATTTGCGTTATAGCATGGCGGGTCGCCTGCGCAACGGGAGCTGGCGGAAAACCGGGCGAATCAGCGGTGATGCCGGTCCTGGACGTCGTACCAGGCGGCCACCAGCGGCATGAACCAGCCGCCGCCGCGATAAAGCGGGATGGTCGGAAAATCGCGATCCGCAAACACGGTTTCGGCCTCGGGTCGGCCCAGAATCCGGAGTGCCGCCTTGCAGCCGAGATAGGTCCCCATCGGCACACCGGCGAAGCAATAGCCGAGCGCGTAGTGAACGCCGTCCTGCGTACCGAGATGCGGCCACAGATCGAACGTCCCGGCGCAATAGCCGCTCCAGCAATGGCCGATCCGGATGTTCTCGAGATCGGGAAAGATGGTGCGATAGTGCTTATGCAGGCGACGCGCCATGCGGGCGAGATCGCGTTCGCTCGATCCGGTGCGCCCACCCATCAGAATGCGCGTGCCATCCGGCGAGTGTCGCATGTAGTTGAGATTGTGATTCCAGTCGTGAATCGTCCGGTCCTGCGGCAGCAGGCGCTCGAGGATTTCGGACGACAAAGGTTCCGTTGCCATCATGTAACCGCGAAACGGAACGATGCGCCGGCGCAACCATGGGCTGGCGCGGTCCGTATATCCGTTGGTCGCGACGAAGACATCGCGGGCAAAGATCGGGCCGCGCGTCGTTGCCAGACCGAAGCCACGAGTCTCGCCCCGGATTGAAGTGACGCGGGTTCCGGTTACGATCTGCGCGCCGCTGCTGCGGGCCCGGTCAAGCAAACCGGCATGGTAAAGACCCGGATGCAGCGAACCGAGATCCGGCACTACCGCGCCACCATGATAGATGCCGGATCCGATCTCGCGATGCTGCTGCTCGCGTGGCACCATCTCGTACGGATCGCCGAGATGTTTGTGTTTCGCTGCCACCGTCGCTGCGATCGATTCGTAATGCCCGGGCGAGACCGCCGCAATGTAGCGACCGCAACGCCGCCAGCCGCATTCGATGCCTTCCTGCTGGATCAGGCCGACCACGGTATCGAAGGCCAGTTGCAGTTCGCGATAGACAGCGATCGCGTAATTGGCGCCATGCGATTCGAGCAGTGCACTGAAGCTGGTTTTGAATGTGCGACCGATGAAACCGGCATTGCGCGAGCTGGCGCCGTGGCCCGCTGTTTCGGCTTCGATCACGACCACGCGCCGCCCGGCCCGTGCGAGAAGCAGGGCGGCTGCGAGGCCGGTATAGCCGGCGCCGACGATTGCGACATCGCAGGACGCCGGCAGGGTCTGCGCGACGATCGGCTCGCGCGGTGCTGCTTCCCACCAATAGGGTGTCGGCTTGAAATCGTCGGTCAGGACCGCATCGACCGATGCCATGCGTTCAGCCGCCCATCGACATGCCGCCGTTCACACGCAGGATTTGCCCGGTCACATAAGCGGCGTCGTCGGAGGCAAGGAACGCCATGGCGGCAGCGATTTCCTCGGGTTTGCCGTAGCGCCGCATCGGCACCAAGGTGAGCGCCGCCTCGAGGCCGGCCTGATCGATTCCGGCCAGCATCTCGGTTGCGATGTAACCTGGCGATACGCCGTTGACCGTGATGCCGAGTTTCGCCACTTCGGCGGCGATCGGCCGCATCATCGCGGTGATGCCGCCCTTGGATGCGGTGCAGACCGAATATTTGTTGCCGCCGAAATCGGCGATTTCTGTGATGCAGGAGCCGGTCACGAGGATGCGCCCGTACTTTTTCTCGATCATGTGCGGCAGGACGGCCTGTGCCATGTTGAAGAACCCGCGCAGATTCGTGTCGATGGCCTGATCCCAGTCCTCGTCGGTACTGTCGATAAAGGATTTGTCGGTGATGACGCCGGCATTGCTGACCATGATATCGAGCCCGCCGAAGGCACGGATCGTCTCGGCGACAAGCCGGTTCGCATCGGCGCGCTTGGCGACGTCGGCCTGGATTGCCGTTGCCTGGCCACCGGCGCCGCGGATGCCCGCCGCGACCGCCTCGGCCTTGTCGCGGTTGGCCCGGTAATTGACGACGACTTTTGCACCGTCGCGGGCGAACCGTTCGGCGATCGCCTTGCCGATACCGCGGGCACTGCCGGTGACGATGGCCGTACGATTGGCGAGCAACATGGAAGCCCCCTTCGAACCAACGCTGGACGGGCAGGCTACGGGGATCGTGGCCGGGCCTGCAACCGCGCCCGAAAAAGGCTACAGCTCAGCTTTCGCGCGCGGCGGCAACCAGCCGCTGCATCTCCTCGATGTCGATGGCGCCCGGCACGATCGTATTTCCGATCAGGAAGGCGGGTGTTCCATCGATTCCGATCTGATCGGCGAGCCGGCGCACATGCTCGAGTTCGGCCGTGACCTGGTCGCCCTGCATGTCGGCCTCGAGCCGCTCCATGTTCAGCCCTTGCGTGGCTGCGAGCGCCATCACTGTGTTCCGATCGAGTTTGCCGCGATGGGCCATCATCGCGTCGTGCAGGCGGAGGTAAGCGTCGTCGCTCTGCTGATGCGCGGCCAGCGCTGCGCGCGCCGCTATTTCGGACTCGGCACTCAGGATCGGCCATTCCTTGTAGACAAAACGGATGTTCCCGTCCGATTCGAGCAGGCTCGCCAGATCGGGCGTGACCTTCTTGCAGTATGGGCAGTTATAGTCGAAGAACTCGACGATGGTGACGTCGCCGTCGGGATTGCCGGCGATCGGCGACAACGGGTTGTTGAACAGCTGGTCGGCAAGGACCGTCAACATCTCCTGCTGCTTGGCCTGTTGCGCCGCCAGTCGCTGCGCTTCGTAGGCCTGAAGCGCCTCGACAACGATTTCCGGATGGTCGAGCAGATAGGTCCGAACGATGGCCTCGATCCGGGCCGTTTCCGGATCGGTCGCGTCGTCCTGCGCGAGCGCCGGAACGGCGGCGGCAAGAAGCAGACCAACAGCCGCCGGCAAAAATCTCCAACTCATCGATCGGATTCCCTTCGGTTTTGGTAACGGACGCTCGGGCGCATCTTCGATGCGAACGGAGGCGGGGGCAAGGCGTAAGCATGGCAGGGCGATGCCCTCAGCCATCGTCCTCGCGGCGCTCGATGTCGAGCAGAATATCCTGGGCGCGCAGCCAGCTCGGTGTGCCCTTCTGCAACAGTGTCTGAGCGGCGGCGGCCTTCTGTTTGGCCTCATTGCGATCGCCGCGCGCCGCGGCCGCTTCGGCCAGGGCCAGGGCTGCCATGCCGGGTTCGCCATTGCGCCCGTAGGCGATCGACAACAATCGCCAGGCAACGGTATTTCGCGGTTCGTCGACGACGACGGAACCGAGTTGCACGACGGCCTGCTGGTCCAGCTCGGGTTTGTCGAGCGCAATCAGCGTCTGTGCGTATCCGAGCTTCAGCAAAGGCTGGTCCGGCGCCTTGGCAACCGATGCCGCGTAATACTCGCGCGATTCTTCGGTGCGGCCGTGCTCATAGAGGATCTGCCCCTTGAGTTCGAGAAAATACGGGTCGTCGGGAAACTCCGCGATGAGAGAATCCAATTCGACGAATGCCTTGTCGAGCTGGTTGGCACGATAATAGGCAACGGCGCGCGCGTAGCGCGCGTCCACCGTCTGCAGACCTTCGGGATAGTCGCGCAAGACATCGGGCAGTTCGCGCAGGAATCCGATCAGCTTGGCGCGCATCCGCTCGTGCAGCACAATCCGTTCCGGCGGATCGACCGCATCGCCGTAAGGCGACGTCGCAGCGTGGCGCTCGGCCACATCGACACGTTCGAGGGTTAACGGATGGGAGCGCAGATACGGGTCGTAGTTGGTGCCGAACAGCTGTTCCTTCTGGCGCAGGATGTTCATGAACTCGGCAAGGCCGCGCGACGACTGCCCGGTCGCATCGAGGTAACCGAGCGCCGCCTGATCGGCTGCCGCTTCCTGGGTCCGGGTGTAACTGAGCAGATTGCGAATGATCATGCTCTGGCTGGCGCCCATCACCGCGGCACCGGCTGCGCCTTCGCCGGTCGCCAATGCGGCGCCGATACCCAGAATGTAGGCAAGAATAAGTTCGGCCGAAACGGTGTCGAGCTTGTCCTGTGTCCGTGCAACATGGCCCCCGGCCATGTGGCCGGTTTCGTGGGCGATGACCCCGATCAGCTGATTTGGGACGTCGGCGCGCATCAGGAGGCCGGTGAAGAGGAACAGGTTCTGTCCGCCGGCGACTGCGGCGTTCAGCGAATTGTCGTTGACGATGTAAATGTTGACCGCCTCGGGGTCGATACCGGCGGCGGCAAAGATTGGCTCGGCATAGCCGTGAATGATAGATTCGATTTCTGCGTCGCGGATCAGCGACGGAGAGCCCTGCGCATGCGTGGCCCCGCCCGGTACCGCAAGCAGTAGCAGAACCACTAACGAGGCGATGAGGCGACGGTACGACATGGCGATCATGCTAGCACGATCTGAACTATCTGGGGTCACCCGGGGTCTGCGTCAATGCGCGCAGGCCGGGCTCCTGCTGGCGCTTGGCGCCTGCGGGTCCAGCGAGCCAGTTGTAGGCCTTAGCGGCAGTGTCGAGGGATTCGCCGGGGCGATCGTGGCCGACGAACCCCGGGCGGCGACGATTGGCCGCGATGTGCTGAGTGCAGGCGGCAGTGCTGCCGATGCGGCCGTGGCGACCTACTTTGCGCTGGCCGTTACCATGCCATCGACCGCCGGGCTGGGCGGCGGCGGCGTCTGCCTGGTTCATGACCAGGAGACCAAAACCGTCGAGGCGCTGGATTTCCTGCCCCGGCCGGCGCCGGCGGGGCAGGTTGCCGTGCCCGCCAATGCTCGGGGCATGGCGGCGCTGCACGCGCGCTACGGTGTTCTGCCCTGGGCACA
The DNA here is from genome assembly GCA_040902665.1 of Dongiaceae bacterium. GTDB lineage: Bacteria > Pseudomonadota > Alphaproteobacteria > Dongiales > Dongiaceae > JAWXBK01. The sequence continues at coordinate 3,870 of JBBDWX010000242.1, read as the reverse complement.
ATTGCTCGGAGCGGCGGAAACGCTGGCGCGTTTTGGCACGCCGGCGAGCCGTGCCTTGTCGCGCGAGCTGGCCAATGTCAGCGAGGCGGTGCTGCGCGATCCTGAAATGGCGCGCGTCTTTGCCAATGCCGACGGCACGCCGCTGCTCGAGGGGCAGAACCTGTTGCAGCCGGAGCTGGCCGGTACACTCTCGCGATTGCGCCGCAATGGCGCCGGCGATCTTTATATCGGGGCGTTTGCGCGCAGTTTTTCGGAAGCCGCTCAATCGGTCGGCGCACCGCTGACGCTGGAGGCATTGCAGGCAACGGTACCCACCTTCCGCCCCGCAGCCGAACTCTCCTACGGCAATCACATCCTGTACGCATCGCCGCCGCCGGCAACCGGCGGCATCGCCAGCGCCCAGATTATCGGCATGATCGATGCCGAAGGTAGTTTCGACGACGATTCCGAAGCGCTGCGGGCACATCTCATTGTGGAGGCGAGTAAGCAGGTATTCGCGATGCGGGAAAGCTGGGCGAACTCGCCGGATGCCGCCGCGCAATTGTCCGATGAGCAGATCGCCGCAATGGAGGCGCGGTTCGATCCCAACCAGGCGACGCCGGCCAGTGCGCTCGGCAGTTCGTTCGGCGGCGCGCTCGACAATCCCTGGTCGACCGGATTCGTCACGGCCGATCAGGCCGGCAACATGGTCGCATGCGCTGTCACCATGAACGCGTTGTTCGGTGCCAAGCGCATGGCGCCCGGTACCGGCATTATCCTGGCGCCCGCCGGAGAGGCCGCTGGTGCTGGCTATCGCTCGCTCGGCCCGATCATCCTGGCGAACCCGAACAACGGCATGTCCTATTTTGCGGGCGCCGCATCAGGCGGCGAGACCGGCATCACGGCGCTTGCCAACCTGTTTCTGCGCGTCGCCGATGCCGAGCAGGAACTCTCCGCGGCCATGCTGCAACCGCGCGTTCATCATAACGCGACACCGGACATGGTGTTTTACGAGTCCGGCCTGGACGCGTCGGTGCAGAGCGCGCTGCAGCAGCGCAACCATTCGCTCAGCCAGGGTGCCATTCTCGGTCGCGTCAACGCGATCTGGTGTCCGGATTCGCTCAAGAACAGCCCGGAAACCTGCAGGGCGGCCGCCGATCCGCGGACATTCGGCCTCGCCATCATTCTCAACGAATAGCAGCGCGGCCTTATGCCGAAAGTCGCGACCCGCGGGCGTATCCCGCCCTTCATTGCGATGGAGATGTTGCGCGCCGCCAATGAGCGCGCGGCCGCCGGGCAGGATGTATTGCATCTTGAACTGGGTCAGCCGGCGGCGAGCGCGCCGGCGCGTGTTATCGAAGCGGCTCGCTCCGCACTGGGGCGCGAGCGGCTCGGTTATACCGAAGCGCTGGGATTGCCGATTCTGCGTGAACGAATTGCGCGACACTATCGCGATATGTACGGCATCGATGTGCCGGCGCGGCGTATCGTCGTGACGACCGGATCTTCGGGGGCATTTTTACTCGGCTTCCTTGCGGCCTTCGATGCCGGCGACCGCATTGCGTTGGCGAGCCCGGCTTATCCGGCCTATCGCAACATCCTCCTGGCGCTCGATCTCGTGCCGGTCGATATCCCGAGCGGGCCCGAAACGCGCTTTCAACCGACGCCGGCACTGCTCGAAGCGGCCGGCGGGAATCTCGCCGGGCTGATCGTGGCCAGCCCATCCAATCCGGCGGGCACGATGGTCGACCGGCCGCATTTCGAAGCGCTGACAAGTTACTGCCGGCAACACGATGTTCGCCTCGTATCGGACGAGATCTACCACGGCATCACCTATGGCATGGAGGCGGTGACAGCGGCGGCGCTCGACGGTGACGCCATCGTCGTCAACAGTTTCTCTAAATATTTTGCGATGACCGGCTGGCGCCTTGGCTGGATGATCGCGCCGGAGGATCTTCTGCGCAGCATCGAAAGCCTGGCACAAAGCCTGTTCATATCGCCGCCGACATTGCCGCAACATGCCGGCGTCGCCGCTTTGGATTGCCGGGTGGAACTCGATGACCTGGTCTCGGGGTATGCCGAAAATCGCGCATTGCTGATGCGCAACCTGCCGGCTGCCGGGTTCGAGCGGTTTGCGCCGGTCGACGGCGCGTTTTATCTCTATGCCGATGTTGGCAATCTGACCAACGACAGCGCAGCGTTCTGCCAGCGTATGCTCGACGAGACGGGCGTTGCTGCGACGCCGGGCATCGATTTCGATCCCGCGCGCGGCCATCGCTATCTTCGCTTCTCGTTCGCCGGCGCCGGCCCCGACATCGCATGCGCTATCGAGCGGCTTACCGCCTGGCGCCGCTGACTCCAGCGCATCAACAGTCGATCGAACGATCAGGACACCAGATCGCGCCGTTGCCACCACCCGCCGCGCCGCGGGCCCGACGGCTTCTTCTCGCCGGGTTCTTCGGCGACCGGCTGGGGTTCGGGCTCCTGCCGCTCTTTCGGAGCAGGAGCGTCCGTGCGCACTTCATCGCTTGCGATCCTGTCCTCGCTGCGATCGTCTGCGGAAGCTTCGTCGTGCTCTGCGCTTGCGGGCGTGGATTCTTCCGATGCGGTTTCGGCGTCGTCCTCGGCATCATCGTAAGGGTCGCCATCGGTTCCGCCAGCATTCGCCGCGAGCGCCGCCGCCCGATCGTCGACATCGTCCTCGTCGACTTCCACATCGTCGCTGCCGATGTCGACTTCGCCGATAAAGCGAAAATCGGCCGGCGAGGGAACAGCCGGGCGCGGCGGCGAATTGGAGATATGTGGCGTCGGGGGTGCATCCGCGGCCGCACCGACTTCCGCCTGGGTTTCGTCATCCGAACCGCGCCGCCGCCGCCGTCCGCCGCGTCGGCCACGCCGCCGCCGCCGCCGCGGCTTGCCGTCGGGTCCGACGCCGCCATCGGCAGCATCAGCAGCATCGGCGGCCGGAGGAGCATGCCGTGCGGCAACCGGTTCACTGCCGGCTTCCGCATCGCCCAGCTCAGCTGCCGCCGCGACCGGTTGCGGTTTGGGATCGGACCGTTCGCTACGCTCGCTTTGTTCGGGCCGTTCGCTACGCTCGCTTTGTTCGGGGCGCTCGCCGCGATCGCTCTCGCCACGGCGACCGCGCCGGCTGCGTCGTCGCCGGCCGCGATCGCGATCACCGCGTTCGGTGGTCGTCGGTGTCGTGGCTGTTTCGTCCATGCTCTCTTCGTCGTCTGCGTCCTCGACTTCAGCATCAGGCTCGTCGTCCTGTTCGGCTGCGATCGCGAGATCGAGGGCCGCGGTCGGCACCGGGAGGATCTGCTCGCCGGGCGGCAACTCCTTCATCCGTTCGAGCTCAAAATCGGGCGGAATCAATGCGTCATCGCCATTGACGTAGACCTTGACGCCATGGCGCAGCTCGAGCTCGGCGAGCGCTCGGCGCTTCTGATTGAGAATGTAGAGTGCAACCGCGGTCGGCGTGCGCACGGAAAAGCCAGGTGCCGGTTTGCGGATCGCCTCGTCCTCAAGCGAGCGCAGGATGTGCAGTGCGGTCGACTCGGTTGAGCGGACGTGGCCGATGCCGCGGCAATGGCGGCAGATTTCCGTGCTCGCTTCGACCAGGCTCGGCCGCAGCCTCTGGCGCGACAGCTCAAGCAGCCCGAACGGGCTGATGCGGCCGATCTGAATGCGGGCCCGATCCTGGCGCATCGCTTCCTTCAGTTTGCGCTCGACCGCATTGTTGTGGCGCTGCTCTTCCATGTCGATGAAATCGATCACGATCAGGCCCGCGAGGTCGCGCAGCCGAAGCTGGCGGGCGATTTCCGCCGCCGCTTCCAGATTGGTCTTGAGCGCGGTCTCTTCGATATGCCGCTCGCGCGTGGCGCGGCC
>JBBDWX010000241.1:0-16157 GCA_040902665.1 Dongiaceae bacterium | reverse complement strand
TTCGGCATCGAAAGCGACATGCAGGTGCCGGCCTTCAGCCGCCCGACCGAGCATGTTCCGGATGTCGACGAAGCCTATCGCTTCGATCGCGACACCACGCTCGCGATCCTCGCCGGCTTTGCATACAACCGGCGCGTCATGATCCAGGGCTATCACGGCACCGGAAAATCGACGCATATCGAACAGGTCGCGGCGCGCCTCAACTGGCCCTGCATCCGCATCAATCTCGACAGCCATATCAGCCGCATCGATCTGGTCGGCAAGGATGCGATCGTGCTGCGCGACGGCAAGCAGGTGACCGAGTATCGCGAAGGCCTGCTGCCCTGGGCGTTGCAGCATCCGACCGCGCTCTGCTTCGACGAATACGATGCCGGCCGGCCGGACGTGATGTTCGTGATCCAGCGCATTCTGGAAGTCGAGGGCAAGCTGACACTGCTCGATCAGAACCGGGTCATCCGTCCGCATCCTGCGTTTCGTCTGTTCTCGACGGCGAATACGGTCGGGCTCGGCGACACGACCGGGCTCTATCACGGTACGCAGCAGATCAACCAGGGCCAGATGGACCGCTGGAACATCGTGGCGACGCTGAACTATCTGCCGCACGACGACGAGGTCGAGATCGTCCTCGCCAAGGCGCCGAGCTACGACAACGACGAAGGGCGCAAGACGGTCGGTGCGATGGTGGCACTCGCCGACCTGACGCGGCAGGGCTTCATCGGCGGCGACATATCGACCGTCATGTCGCCGCGCACCGTCATCACCTGGGCCGAGAACGCGCGCATCTTCGGCGATATCGGCTTTGCGTTCCGGCTCACTTTCCTCAACAAGTGCGACGAGATCGAGCGCTCGACCGTGGCGGAATATTACCAGCGCTGTTTCGGCAGCGAGCTGCCGGACAGCACCGTCAAGGCGACGCTCGTCTGACCGATCGGTCGCCCCTCATCGTCATGGCGCATTCCGAGAACAGGGTCGAGGATTTCCGCCGGGTCACCGGGGCGGCGATGCGCGCCATCGCGCGCGTGCCGGAGCTCAACGTGACCTTCGCACCCGGCCAACACGGCATCGCCGGCACCGAAGCACGTCTGCCATTGCCGCCGCGCGATCTGCCCCTGCAGGAGGTCGCCCACATTCGCGGCGAGGCCGATGCGATGGCACTCAAGCTGCGCCATCACGACGCCAAGCTGCATGCGCGCGAGGCACCCCGCGGCGACGTCGCGCGGGCGGTGTTCGACGCCGTCGAACAGGCGCGTGTCGAGGCGCTCGGCGCGCGGCGCATGACCGGGGTTGCCGAGAATCTCGCCGCCGCAATCGAAGAGCAATGTCGCCAGCGCGGCTATGCGCGGCTGGTGGAGCGCGAATCGGCACCGCTTGCCGATGCGCTGCGGCTGATGCTGCGCCAGACCATGACCGGGGCGGCACCGCCCGAGAGCGGCCGCAAGCTGGTCGAACTGTGGCAGCCGGCACTCGACGAGCGTGTCCGCCGCGATCTTGCGGAACTCGCCTCGCTGACCGACGACCAGCGTGCCTTCGCCCGGATGACGCGCCGGCTGCTTGAGGATCTCGACGTCGAACTGGGCCCGGAAGATCTGCAGACCGACGACAGCGACGAGCAGGACGGCGACGATCGCAACGACGAGGACAGTCCCGAGCGCGGCGAAGGCGAATCCGAGAGCGCGCGCGAGGCCGATGCGTCGATGGACGCCCAGCGCGGCGACAGCGAGGATCAGGATGCCGAGATGCCGTCGAGCGAGGCCGATCAGGAGGAGATCGGCGAAGCCGGCGAAGACGATCCGGGTCGTCCCGGACGGCCGCAGGAACATGGCAATCGCGGGCGCAACGAACCGCTCTATCACGCCTATACCGAAAGCCACGACGAAATCGTCGAGGCGGCCGACCTTTGCGATGCCGACGAGCTCGCGCGCCTGCGCCAGATGCTCGACCAGCAGCTCGCGAATCTCCAGGCGATCGTCGGCCGGCTTGCCAACCGCCTGCAGCGCCGCCTGATGGCGCAGCAATCGCGCGCCTGGGAGTTCGACCTCGAGGAAGGCATTCTCGATGCGGCGCGGCTTTCGCGCGTCGTCGTCAATCCCGAAACGCCGCTCTCCTACAAGCGGGAGAAAGACATGGCGTTCCGCGACACCGTCGTTTCCCTGCTGATCGACAATTCGGGTTCGATGCGCGGCCGTCCGATCACCGTCGCCGCGATGAGCGCCGACATTCTCGCGCGCACGCTCGAACGTTGCGGCGTCAAGGTCGAGATCCTCGGCTTCACGACGCGCATGTGGAAGGGCGGCCAGAGCCGCGAGAAATGGATCGCGGCGGGCAAGCCCGCCAATCCCGGCCGGCTCAACGATCTGCGCCACATCGTCTACAAATCGGCGGACGCACCCTGGCGGCGCGCGCGCAAGAGCCTCGGGCTGATGCTGCGCGAGGGCATCCTCAAGGAAAATATCGACGGCGAGGCGCTGCTCTGGGCGCATAACCGCCTGATCGCACGGACCGAACAGCGCCGCATCCTGATGGTAATCTCCGACGGCGCACCGGTCGACGATTCCACACTCTCGGTCAATCCCGGCAACTACCTCGAACGGCATCTGCGCGAAGTCATCGACTGGATCGAGACCCGTTCGCCGGTCGAACTGACGGCGATCGGGATCGGTCACGACGTGACCCGCTATTACCGGCGCGCCGTCACGATTGTCGATGCGGAACAGCTCGGCGGCACCATGATGGAAAAACTGGCCGAGCTGTTCAACGAAGACGCCGCGGTGCCGCTGCGGCCCCGCCACCGCCTCTGACCGTCCGGCCGGCCGATCCGGTCAATCGCCCGGACCCGAACATCCTGCAGCGCGCGGCTCGTCCGAGCGGATTTCCAGCGGCGCGCAGTTAATTCCGTCATTTCCGGAACAAATGCCGATAAAATTGCGAACATCTGGGGACTTTTGCCCCCACAGATCGACCTGCCCGGTCGATATCGCAGCCACAATGTGCTGAAATCCTCGCGATATGCTGCGCCAGACCTGATCGAGCAGCGTAATCGAACTGTGTTTCCGGACCCCAACCGGATCCAACACAAGCAGGAAGAGGAGGACAACGGAAATGGACGCACGCAATCTGATTGACCGGTGGATGCTGGGACGCCTTAGCCGACGCGAACTCGGACGGGCCATGACGGCGGCTGGCGTAGCACTGGTCGCGCAGCCGGTCTTCGTCAAGCCGGTTCGGGCTGCGGAGGAAATCACGCTCTTTACCTGGTCGGGATACGAGCTGCCGGAATTCCATCCGGCCTATACCGAGAAATATGGCGGTTCGCCCACGATCACCTTCTTCGGCTCCGAAGAGGAAGGATTGCAGAAGATGGTCGCGGGATTCACGCCGGATCTGATGCACCCCTGCACCTACAACGTGCCGCGCTGGCGCGATGCCGGACAGCTCAAACCGATCGACACGTCGCGCATCTCGAACTGGGACTCGTTGTTTCCGAACCTGAAGGTAATGCCCGGCGTATCGATCGAGGGAGAGACCTATCTTGCGCCGTTTGACTGGGGCAACTCGTCGGTCATCGCCCGCGTCGACAAGCTCAAGGACGACAAATACATCAACGAAAACAGCTGGGCGATCCTGTACGACGAGGATTACGATCAGCAGCTTGCAATGTTCGACAGCGAAACCGCTGCTGTCGCCGTCCCGGCCATGGTCCTCGGCTACGAGAATCCCTGGACGATGGACGACGATCAGTTGGCGGAAGTGCGAATGCTGATGCAGAAGCAGCGCTCGCTGCTACGCTTTTACTGGAGCTCGCAGACCGAAGTGGTCAACGCCATCGCGGCCGGCGAGCTCGCGGCCGCCTATGCCTGGAACGAGGCCATGGTCGAGCTGACCCGACAGGGCATCGAAGCCATCTACATGAACCCGAAGGAAGGCATCTGGACCTGGGTCTGCGGGCTTGCGCTTCATGCCAGCGGGCCGGGCGACGAGCAGGCAGCCTACGACTTCATCGACGCCATGCTGGCGCCGGAATCCGGTGCCTATCTGATCGATCAATACGGCTATGGCCACTCGAACCAGAAATCATTCGAGTTGGTCGAACAGGAACGGCTGGCGCAACTCGGCATCTCGACGCCGGAGGAGCTGATTTCCCGCAGCGTGTTCATCGAGGAAGTCCCGAATCCATACAAGGACAAGTACATCCAGCTTCTGGATGAGGTAAAGGCCGGGATGTAAGCCGCGACCTTACTTTTCACCGAGGATCGGGGGGCCCGCCGGAGATGCGGGCGCCCCGTTTTGTGCGTAGATTGACGGTCATGCGAATCGCCGACGCTCGAATCGTTTACGCCGCCGCGCTCGCGGCCACCCTCCTCGCCATCCTGTTGCCTTTCGCCGGTTTCGCCGATACCGCGTCGGACGTGGCCGCATCAGACGTGGCCGCATCAGACGTGACCGCATCAGACGTGACCGCATCAGACGGGGCCATGCTCACCGACGAAGAAGCGAGCCTGCTGACGCCGGTGCCGCTCGATCCGAACGATCCGGCCAACACCCGTGTCGGCGCGCTCGACTATCTCACCGGCTATCACATCCAGCTCGACAAGCCGCAGTTCGGCGGTCTCTCCGATCTCTGCGTCTATGCCGACGCCGAAGCCGGCACGCGACTGGTCGCGATCGGCGATCAGGGTATCGAGGCGACGATCGGATTTACCGGTACGCCCGAGGCGCTCGGCGATGTCGCGATCGTCGCTTTGTTCTCGCTGCGCTCGGCCGAGGGCGCGCGGCTGCTCGACAAGGAATCGGGCGATGCCGAAGCGCTGCTCTGCGATGGACCGCTGCGCCGTATCGTCGGTTTCGAGCGGCAGCACCGGCTCTGGCTGTACGAGGAAGGCGGCAGCGTGACCGCGATCCCGATTCCACCTGCGGCCCGGATGCTGCCGCCCAACGAAGGCATCGAAGGGATCGCGCGCCTCGCTGACGGCAATCTGTTGCTGATTGCCGAGGGCGGCGGCGACGCGCAGAAAGGCCCGGCCTGGATCGGCACCGGCAGTGGCGCCGGCGACTGGTCGCCGATCACGCTCCTGCGCAGCGAGGGCTTCGTGCCGACCGGCCTCGCGGCATTGCCGAACGGCGATGTGCTGCTGCTCGAGCGGTTCTTTACCGAGGCGACCGGCCCCGCGGCGCGCATCTCGCTGCTGCGCGCGGTCGAGATCAAACCCGGCGCCGAGATCCGGCCGCGCGAGATCGCCCGCATCGAACCGCCGCTCACGGTCGACAATTTCGAAGGGATCGCGGTCGCCCCGGCCGCCGATGGCGGCACGCTGGTGTTCCTGCTCTCCGACGACAATTTCAATCCGTGGCAGCGCACACTGCTACTGGTCTTCCGCCTCGAGCTCTAGCGTTCAGGCGGCGCGGCGGCGGCCGACCGGTTTCTGCACGCGCCCGGCGATCCGGCGTGCCTCGACCAGGTCGAACCAGCGTCCGGTCACCTGCTCGCAGAACGCCAGCCCTTCGCCGAAATGCCGGCAGATGCCGGCAATCACCGCGCGCTCGACCAGCTCGGCGGTTTCGCCGTAATGCCGTTCCATCGAAGCCCAGCAGTCACGCGGAAAGTTGAACGCGTCGCGCTCGGTCACCTCGATATGGAACTGGAAGCCATAGGTGCTGCGGCCGAGCCGGAAGGCCTGGTTCGGACAGGCCTCGTTCGCCATCAGGCGCACCGCGCCGCGCGGCAGGTCGAAGGTGTCCTCGTGCAGTTGCATCACCTGTTGCGAGCCGCCGAGCCCGGCCAGAAGCGGATCGTAGGCCGCTTCTGTGGTCAGCGTCGCCGGCAGGAATCCGACCTCCATCCCGCCGAAGGGATAGACCTTCTCGCCGAAGGCGCGGGCGACAAGCTGCGCGCCGAGGCAGATGCCGTAGACCGGCTTCGCCGCGCGATGGAACTGCCGGATGAGACGCATGATCGCGCGAAAGGCCGGATGCCCTTCATCGTCGCCGGCATGCTGCGGGCCGCCGAGCACGATCAGCCCGTCATAGCCGGACGCCGAGCCGGGCAGCGGTTCGCCACCCCGGCTGCCGGACTGGGGACTGCCGTGCGGAAAGCGCGTCTCGAATTGCGCGCCGCGTGAAACGAGAAACTCGCCGACGGTGCCGATCGGCGTCACCGGGCAATGCTGGATGACGAGCAGGCGCGGCCCGTCCATCGCGCGCGACGGCTGCGGCGCGTTGGCGGCGCTGCGAACTTCGAACTGCAGTGACGGGGATGCGGCGGCACGCGGGCTGCGCGCCCGGCTGGCTACAAGCATCTGAGGTCCCTCCAAGGTGCCGGCGCGAAAAGCCGGGCGCTCCGAAAAAGGACGCCTAACGTCGTAGCGTAGCCGCTTGCGGCCATTGGCACGTGCGATTGCGTCTGGACCGGGAAATAGGGAATTCCAAACGGAAGATCAAGAAAAAATCGTGGCTGTCCGAATTATTTTACAAGCCTCTCGCTGTGCGAGCGACCGGCGGCGGCACCGACGGCGGTCGCTAGGACACGCCGCCTCATCCGCGACGCGCCCTCGCCGACGAACGCTGCCAAACGCTGCCAAACGCTGCCGACGTTCTCAGCCGATATACATGCGCAGGAAATCCAGCGTGCGCTGCCAGGCGAGCTTGGCATCGTCCTGGTCGTAGCGATCGCTGGTCGGATTGGCGAAGGCGTGATCGGCGTCGTACCAGTGGACCTCGACCGGCTTGCCGGCTTCCTGCATCCGCTCGACGAACGGGTCGACCATCTCGTGATTGATATTGCCGTCGCGCTCGCCGAAATGGCCGAGCACCGGCCCCGACAGCATCGCCAGATCCCCGGTCTCGCGGTTGACGCGGCCGTAATAGACGATCGTTGCCTCGACCGGGGTCGCGATCGCCGCGTTGAGCGCCCAGCCGCCGCCGAAGCACCAGCCGAGTGTGGCGACCTTGCCGTTGACGCGCGGATCGCTGCGCAGCCAGTCGATCCAGGTCGAAAGCGTTTCGGTGGCGATCGCCGGATCGACGGCCTTCATCAGCGCCTGCGCCTCCTCGGGCGTCGTGCCGACACTGCCGCCATAGAGATCGACCGCGAGGGCGACGAACCCCTCGCGCGCGAACTCGGCCGCCATCGTCTTGATCTCGTTGTTGAGGCCCCACCATTCATGGACCAGCACGACTCCGCCGGCGGGAACCTGATCGGGTACCGCCAAAGCGGCGGTGACGCTCTGACCGCCCGGGAGCGTCGTGGTGACCGCTTCGGTGCTCTCTGCCGCCAGTGCTGCCAGCCTGGGATCGGCCAGGATGGCGGCGAGCGGCAATCCGGCAGCGCCGGCAACGACGAGGCTGCGCCGGCTTAGAGAACGGCTTACCGGGCGGCTCGCCAAGGGGTTGGTTGCGGTCATGGCATTCCTCCTTCGCTTCTGGGATCAGCGAAAACTATAATAACTATAAACGGCTGCGGGCTGCGCGGTTCCGGATAATCGGCTGATCGCGCCGATGTGACCGCGCACACCGAGCGATGCGCGCCGCCGGGCAACGCGCCGATCAGCCCAGATTCGCCCGGAGGAAATCCAGCGTGCGCCGCCAAGCCTGGTTCGCGTCCTCGCTGTCATAGTGATCGCCCGTCGGGTTCGCGAAGGCATGGTCGGCGTCGTACCAGTGCACCTGGACCGGCTTTTTGGCCTCCTTCATCGCCGCGACGAACGGATCGACCGTCGCATGGTTGATCCAGGGATCGCGCTCGGCGAAATGGCCGAGCACCGGTCCGCGGAGCCGCTCCAGATCCTCGAGCGAGCGCTCGACGCGGCCGTAATAGATGACGGTTGCCTGGACCGGCGACATGATCGCGGCATGCAGCGCCCAGCCGCCGCCAAAACACCAGCCCAGCGTCGCGACCCGGCCGTTGACCCGGCGATCGCGATAGAGCCATTCGACCCACGCGACCAGCGTATCGCTCGCGACCAGCGGATCGACGGCAGCCATCAGCGCCTGGGCCTGTTCCGTCGTCGTGGCGACCTCGCCATAGAGATCGACCGCGAGCGCCACGAACCCTTCGCGCGCGAGTTCAGCCGCCATCGCCTTGATCTGGTCGTTGAGGCCCCACCATTCATGCACCAGCAGCACGGCGCCGGCCGGCAGTTGGGTCGGTGTGGCGAGGACGGCGCGCACAGTGCGGCCGTTCGGCAAGGTCGTCGAGAGCTGCTCGAGCCCGTTAGCCGCTTCCGCGACGCGTCGGGGATCGGCCAGAATACCGGCCAGCGGCAACGTGGCGGCGCCGGCCAGCACCAGACGACGGCGGCTCAGCTCGTTCATCGAAAAACCTCCCGCGACAATGAAAGATCCGAAGAGTGCCGCCGATTGTACCGCACGCCTTGCGGCAACAATGCGGCAGCAGAACCGGCGGCCCGGCTCAGCGCCCCAGTTGTTTCCTGAAGAAATCGAGCGTGCGCTGCCAGGCGCGCTCCGAGTCCGGCTTCTGGAAATTGGCCCCGGTCGGGTTGCCGAAGGCATGGTCGGCCTCGTACCAGTGGAGATCGAGCGTCTGGCCGGCCTTTTTCATCGCGGCCGCGAACGGATCGACCATCGCATGATTGATCCACTCGTCGCGCTCGGCGAAATGCCCCTGCACCGGCCCCTTCAGTTGCTGAAGTTCCGCCATCGGATGATCGACCCGGCCGTAATAGACGACCGTCGCATCGACCGGTCGGGCGATCGACGCATCGAGCGCGAGCCCGCCGCCCATGCACCAGCCGACCGTGCCGACCTTGCCGTTGCCTTTGGGATGCTGGCGCAGCCAGTCGATAGCGGCGCCCATCAGATCCATCGCGACGCTGCGATCGAGCGCGCCCATATGTTTGCCGGCAGTGTCGGCATCGGTCGCGATCTTGCCGTCATAGAGATCGAGCGCCAGCGCGACATAACCGGCTTCCGCGAGCTCGCGCGCGACCGATTTGATCTGGTCGTTGAGCCCCCACCATTCGTGCAACAGCAGGATGGCCGGGCCCGGCGATTTCGGCAGCGCGAGCGCGCCCTTGGCCGAGCGGCCACTCGGGCTCCGGATCGTGACGGTTTCGAGTTCGGCGGCCGCCATGGCGGCGAGCAGCGGATCGGCGAGAATAGCACCCAGCGAAAGACCCGCGAGCGGGCTGCCGGTTGCGGTGCCGGTTGCGGAAATCGTCTGCATGAATTTCGCTCCCGTTCGGCGGTGGACGAACGGAGAAAATGCCCGAAAGCGGCAGAGTGTGCGAGTCCCCGCACATGGCGTTATGCGCGAACGGGAATAATGCGAGGTTCGGGCAACGGCGACAGATGCGGCGACAGATGCGGCGACGGAAACCGCGGCGAAAGCCGGATCAGGCGGCCTGGCGCGCCTCGGCGGCCTTGCGGATGCGGCGCTTCAGGCGGCGCGCTTCGTCCGGCAGCTTGGTATCCGACGTGCCGAGCAGATAGGCGTCGAGCCCGCCATTATGCTCGATCGTGCGCAACGCCTGGGTCGAGAGGCGCAGCCGCACCATGACGCCCAGCGCATCCGAGAGCAGCCGCGTTTCCTGCAGATTGGGCAGAAAGCGCCGGCGGGACTTGTTGTTCGCGTGGCTGACATTGTTGCCACTCTGAACACCCTTGCCGGTCATGCCGCAACGTCGGGCCATGGGTCGAAGTCCTTCTCGAATCGGGTATTTTTTGGTCGGGTATTTTTGCGCCGCCGCGGCCGGAAACGGCCCTCCCGACGGGAGCGCGGCTTTTTACGGGAAGGCCCCGCCAACGTCAAGCCGAGCGCCCTCATGCACCGAAACCACCCCTCCAAATCCGGAATTCAGCCGGTTTCGGGCCAATCCTTCAGGCCGAGCGCGGCCAGGATCTCGCGCGCGGCCGAGAGCGGGGTCCGCCGCCCGGCACCGACCTCTTCTTCCAGCCGGGTGATCGCCTCGGCGACCCTGGGATCGGCCCGCAACCGCTCGATCAGCGCATCGGCCAGCTCGCTCTTGAGCCAGTGACGGTTCTGTTCGGCGCGCAGCCGGGCGATCGTGCCGTCGGACCCGAGTATCGTCCGGTATCGCTCCAGCGCCGCGCGGATTTCGGCGATCCCCTCGCCGGTCAACGCCGAGCAGGTCATCACCGCGGGCGTCCAGCCCGGCCTGGTCGGACGCAGCAGCCCCAGCGCCGCGCCGTATTCGGCCGCCGCCTGCAGCGCCGCCGCGCGCAACGCGCCATCGGTCTTGTTGACCACGAGCAGGTCGGCCAGTTCCATCACGCCGCGCTTGATGCCCTGCAGCTCGTCGCCGCTGCCGGGTTGCAGCAGAAGCAGGAACGCATCGGTCAATTCCGCAACCGCCGTTTCCGACTGGCCGACGCCGACCGTTTCCACGATCACGACATCGAACCCGGCCGCCTCGCAGGCGATCAGCGCCTCGCGCGTGCGCCGCGCGACGCCGCCGAGCGTGTCGCCCGCCGGCGAGGGCCGGATGAAGGCCGCATCGTTGCGCGCGAGTTCGGGCATCCGCGTCTTGTCGCCGAGGATCGATCCACCCGAAACGCGCGACGAGGGATCGACCGCCAGAACCGCCACGCGATGGCCCTGCCCGATCAGATGCAGCCCGAAGCGTTCGATGAAGGTCGATTTGCCGACGCCGGGCGGCCCGGAAATGCCAAGCCGGAACGACCCGCCGGCCTGCGCCAGCAAAAGATCGACCAGCCGCGCCGCATCGTCACGATGATCGGCGCGGGTCGATTCGATCAGCGTGATCGCCTGCGCGAGTGCGCGACGGTCGCCCGCGACGACGGCCGCGGCGAGCATTTCGATCCGTTCTTTTTTACCGGCGGTCGTCATGCCGCACCCGGCGCGTCGGCGGAACCCGGCGCATCGGCGGACAACGGCGCATCCTCGTCGAGGATCGGTTCGGCAATAGTCCGGTCGGTTTCTCCAGCCTGCTGGCGCGCCCACATTTCGGCGTAGCGACCGCCGCTGCGCAGCAGGTCGGCGTGGCGACCGCGCTCGACGATGCGGCCCTCTTCGAGAACCAGGATTTCGTCGGCGTCGACCACGGTCGACAGTCGATGGGCGATGATCAGCGTCGAACGGCCGCGCGACACCTCGGCGAGGTTGCGCTGGATATCCTTTTCCGTCCTTGTGTCGAGGGCCGAGGTCGCCTCGTCGAACAGCAGGATCGAGGGTTCCTTGAGGATCGTGCGTGCGATCGCGACGCGCTGCTTTTCGCCGCCGGAGAGTTTGAGGCCACGCTCGCCGACCCGCGTTTCGTAGCCGTCCGGCAGCCGCATCACGAATTCGTGGATATGGGCGAGCTGTGCCGCCCGTTCGATCGTCTCGGGCGGCGAACCGGGTTTGCCATAGGCGATATTGTAGCGGATCGTATCGTTGAACAGTACGGTATCCTGCGGCACGTTGCCGATCGTCTCGCGCAGGCTCGCCTGCGTCACTTCGCGCAGATCCTGCCCGTCGATGAGGATGCGCCCGCCCGTCGCGTCGTAGAACCGGAACAGCAACCGCGAGACGGTCGACTTGCCGGCGCCCGATGGGCCGACGATCGCGACCTTGTTCCCCGGCGGCACGACGAAGCTCACATCCTTCAGAATCGGACGGCGCGGGTCGTAGCCGAAATCGACATGCTCGAACCGGATTTCGCCCGGCCCCGCATTCAGCGCCGGCGCGCCCGGCCGGTCCTCGATTTCGGGCGGCACGTCAAGCAGCCTGAACATCGCCTCCATGTCGATCAGCGCCTGCCGGATCTCGCGATAGACCATGCCGAGCAGATTGAGCGGCATGTAGAGCTGGATCAGATAGGCGTTGACCAGGACGAAATCGCCGACCGTCATCGTGCCGTTGTGGATCCCGCGTGCGGCCATCGTCATCATGCCGGTGACGCCGATGGCAATGATGATCGCCTGCCCGACATTGAGCGTCGAGAGCGAGGTTCGGTTGCTGACGGCAGCGCGTTCGTAGACCGCGAAGGCGCCGTCGTAGCGACGTGCCTCGTGTTCCTCGTTGCCGAAATACTTGACCGTCTCGTAGTTCAGCAGCGAGTCGATCGCCTTGGTGTTGGCATCGCCATCGGCATCGTTCATCACCCGGCGGATCTTGAGGCGCCAGCTCGTCACAATGAAGGTGTAGACGACATAGATCGCGACCGTGCTGAACGTCACCAACGCGAACCAGAAATCGTAGAAGCTCCAGAGCAGGCCGCAGACCAGCAAAATCTCGATGATCGTCGGCAGCACATTGAAAACGACAAAAAGCAGCAGGAACTCGATACCCTTGACGCCGCGATCGATCGTGCGCGAGAGCCCGCCGGTCTGGCGCTCGAGATGGAAACGCAGCGACAGCGCATGAAGATGCCGGAAGGTGATGGTCGCGACCTGACGCACCGCGCGCTGCACGACCTTGGCGAAGATGCCGTCGCGCAGTTCGTTGAAGCCCTGCGAGATCACGCGGGCGAGGCCGTAAGCCAACAGGAGGCCGATCGGCACCACGATTGCCAGATCGGGTGGACCGGCGGTCAGCGCATCGACCAGTTTCTTGAAGATGATCGGGACATAGACCGTGGCGATCTTGGCGGCCACCAGGCAGAGGCACGCGATAACCACCCGCACGCGAAGTCCCGTTGCGTCCTTCGGCCAGATGAACGGCAACAGTGTCGCCAGCGTGCGCCGCGCGTCCGAGGGTCCGCTCACCTCGTCCGCGTTGCCCGGAGTGCGCATGGATCCGATCCGCCTGCCGGTCAGCCCTGGGCGGGGACGTTGAGGACGTGCGCCTTGCGCGATTTTTTCTTCTTCGCGTAGTCGCGCATGAAATAGATGCGATGGCCCGGATAGCGGACGCGCGCCTGACGGATCAGGCTCATCGTCACGTCGCGTTCTTCCGAATAGACGGTCAGCAACACGCAGCAATCGCCGCTGAGACATTCGTTATATTTCGGCGAATAACCTTCGGTCAGCCAGCGTTCGGCGATATCCGACGTGGTCACCGCCCAGCCGATGAACCCGACCGGGTCGTTGCCACGAAATGCGATCAGATAGTGGCGGCGGCGAATCTGGCCAATGATGACCGACGACATGCGGCCGAAATTGAAGTTCGAGAAGGGCGGTTTGCGGCGCAGCAGGGTGACCGCGATACCGAGCGCGAACATCGGCTTTGCAAGCTGCCGACACACTGCCGGACGCTTCGGTGCGCCTTTCTCCTGGACCGGTGTCGGTTCGACATCTTCCTGGGTCGAACCGACATCCGATTGTTCGTCACTCATTAATGCGCCTGCTCCTTGTGTGCGGCCGTGCCGAGATTGCGCGACAGGACGAGATAGAGTTTGCCCACGTCGGCGGTGATGAAGGTCGCGTTGAGCGTGCCGTCCGGTTCGATTTCGTTGGCCTGAGTCAGAAGCTGTTCGAATGTGCTCATATATCGCGACACCAGTTCGCGGAATCTGGGATCGTTGTCATAGCGCTGCCCGATCGCCGGCACGAGATAGGAATCGCGCGTCTTGAAGAGGCGGCGGGCGAAGATCGAGCGGTCACCCTTGTTGTAGCCACGCCAGACCTCGTCGGGAACCTCGGCCTCGAACAGCTGGTCAATGTCTAGCGCGAGCCTGTTGAGCTCGTCCATCATTGCCTTGGCGGAATGCAGGAAACTGTCCTTGGTCGCCTTGCCGCGGGCGCGATCGAGCGATTCGATCTGTTTCGCGGCGATATCGGTTGCTTCGGCCAGGGCCGCGCTCTGCTCGCGAAAGCGGCGTCCCAGCTCGTCGGCCTTCTCGCCGGCCGTATCGACGGTTTCGCTCAGGAACCGCGCCTGCGCCTCGAACGTCCCCGCGATCTCGGTCGACCGGCGCACCGCCTGATCGCTCGCCGTGATCAGCCGGTCGGCCTTGGAATCGACGGCATTGCCGATCTCGGTCAGAAGCTGTGCCACCTGGTCGGCGGCGCGGGTCAGCGTATCGGCCTGCTGCGTAAGCTCCTCGCGGATTGCCGCCGTATCGGCCCGCGCGCCGGCCGCCACCGCCTTGAATTGTTCGGCCTGTCCCTGCAGCCCTTCGCGAACCATCTGCACCAGCTGGCCGACCTGGCCGGACAGCTCGCCGAGTTCCTGCAGATGCGCCTGCACCACGCCGCGGACTGCCGATGCCTGCACCGCCGCCTTCTGCGCGATCTCGACCAGCCCTTCGGCATCCTTGCGGAATATGCCGGAGATGTTTTGCGATTGCGCGACCGCAGCGCTCGCCGATTCCGCCAGATCGTCGCGGGCGCGGGCGAGCGCGCGACCCAGTTCGCCGATGCGCCCTTCGCCGGACGCGGCCATCTCGTCGACCTGCTGGGCCAGTTTCTTGACGGCGGCACCGATCTGCTGCTGCGCCCGTGCGGCGCCGAAGGCAACCAAAGTCAGCTTGGACGACTGGTCCGATAGCGCGACGCCGGCCGCCTGGATTCCGTCCCGACCCGCATCGATTGCCTGGCCGAGCCGCGTAATCCCTGCCTCGTGGGCATCGGTTGCCGATGTCACGCGCTCGACGATCGATCCGGCCGTCGCCTCGATCGCATCGAACCGCCGCCCGACATCGCCGAGCGCCGCACGCAGCGCCGCCGCTGCCACGTCGGCCGTCGCACCGGCCGAGCCAGCTTGCGATTTCAATGTCGCTCCGAGCGCGTCGGCTTCGGTGCGCGCCTGGCGCCAGGCCACTGCCAGCGACTCGGTTTCGGATTTCAGCGCGTTCACGAGCTTGCCGGTATCCTCGCGCATCGCCGTGCCGCGCTCGAGCGCCGCTTCGACGATGCCGATCTGGTGCGACAGTGTCTGCTGCAAGGCCTCGGCTTCCGAACCCGCGCGCTGGCCCGCCTCGCCGAGCCGCGCGAGATAGTCGTCGATCCCCTGCTGCGCGATCGCCGTCACCTGCCCCGTCAATGTGCCGAGCCGTTCGAGCAGCGTTCCGATGCGCTCGTCGGCCGCCCCGGCAGCCGCATCGAGCCGGCTCGCGCGCGCATCGACGGCATCGTCCAGCGCCGCATTCGCCTGCTCCATCGCCGCCACCGCGTCGCGCAGCGCCGCGCTCTGACCTGTCATCAGCTCGCCGGCCGTGCGGCCCTGTTCCGTCAGCCGTGAAACCGATTCGTCGATCGATGCGGCCGATCCGTCGAGCCTCTCCTGCAGTTGCGATGCCGCATTGGCGGCGGCATCGCCCATCCGGTCCAGCCGCCCGTCGATCGACGCCAGCAACGCAGCGCCGGCCTGGTCGGTTCGTTCAATGGCGCGTTCGACCGCCTGTTCGATCGCCGTCGATTGTTCGCCCGAACGCCCAAGCAGATGCGAGACCAGGCTCGCAACCCGCTGTTCCTGTTCGCGCAGGCCGTCGGCGAGGCGATCCTGTTCCGCCGCAATACGTTGACGCGCCGCCTCGACCGCGGCCGATTGAACATTCGTCGCGGCCGCAATCTCGCCCGCCGCCTCTTTCGCGGTCGCCGCCATCGCCGCGTGCCATTCGACAGTTTCGCTGCGCAGCTTTTCCCGCTCCACCTCGAGGCCGTCGCTCGCCTCGCGAACTTCTTCCATGGCCTTCGAGAATGCGGTTCCGATGCCGCGCGCACCGCCGGTCAGCAGCTCGGTCGCCCCATCCAGCTCGCGTTTCTGTGCGGCAAACGCCTCGCTCATTCGATCCAGCATCGCCGCGGCCGCATCGGTGGCCGACTGCAGCGCCTCCGTCTGACCGCGCAACGAGGCGCTGACCGAACGAATGCGCGCTTCCGCCGTCGCCTCGGGATAAGTGAGGCGTTTCACCTCCTCGCGCAGCAGCGCCGCCTCGCTGCGCGACTCATATTCCCGGACAATGAATGTCAGCAGAAGCCAAAAGAATGCCAGCGGCGCGAAGGCGCCAACGAGCAGTACCGCCTTCTCGTGCGGCAGCATGAACGCGACATTTTCCCAGCCGAAGTCGCTCGCCACGTGATCGACGACCAGCCCGAGCCAGATCGCGCTGGCCAGCAGTCCGATCGCGAAGGCCGCGATACGCCATGTGCCCCAGCGCAGCATTCAGGCGGCCGCTCTCTGCCGGTTGCGGATCATGTCGAGCACGTCGCCGGCCGCGCGCGGAATATTGGTGCCCGGCCCGTATATTGCGGCGACGCCGGCGCGCCGAAGCGCATCGTAGTCGCGGGGGGGGGGGGGG
>JBBDWX010000240.1:0-2330 GCA_040902665.1 Dongiaceae bacterium | reverse complement strand
CGCAGGCGGTCGAACGGCTCAAGCATTTCGTCAGTCGCGGCGCGTTCGACATCGAAGGCTTCGGCGCCAAGCACATCCAGTCGTTCTGGGAGGACGGGCTGGTCAAGACGCCAGCCGACATCTTCCGCCTGCACCGGCGGGGCGAAGAGATCGAGACGCGCGAGGGATGGGGTCAGCAATCGGTCGAAAAGCTGCTGGCGGCGATCGGGCAGCGCCGCAAGATCGCGCTCGACCGGTTTATCTATGCGCTCGGCATCCGGCAGGTCGGCGAGGCGACGGCGAAACTGCTGGCGCGCAACTACGGTTCGCTCAAGGCTTTGCGCGCGGCGATGAAGGATGCGCAGGCGGAGGACAGCGAAGCGTTCCGCGATCTCGACAATATAGAAGGCATCGGCCCCTCGGTCGCAGCCGACATCGTCGGCTTTTTTGGCGAACCGCATAACATCGAAGCGCTGGACGATCTGGCGTCCGAGCTCGAAATCGAGGATGCAAAGCTGCCGACCGTGACCGGCTCGAAAGTGGCGGGCAAGACCGTCGTCTTTACCGGCTCATTGGAGACGATGACCCGCGACGAGGCCAAGGCGCGCGCCGAAACGCTCGGCGCCAGGGTCGCCGGGTCGGTCTCGAAGAAGACCGACTATCTCGTGGTCGGCGCCGATGCCGGTTCGAAGGCGAAGAAGGCCACCGAACTCGGCGTGACGACGCTGACTGAACAGGAGTGGCTGACACTGATCGGCGGCTGACGGGTTTCTAGTGCGCCAGCGGACGGGTCGCGTCGGCGAGCCAAATGGCGGTTTCGGGATCGAGAAAGGGCGTCACGATCTCGCGCACTCGCTGATGATAGGAATCGAGCCAGGCGGTCTCCGCGACCGTCAGCAGCGCCGGTTCGACCAGATTGCGATCGAGCGGCACCAACGTCAGCGTCTCGAAGCCGAGCATTTTGCGCTCTTCGCCGCCATCGTCTGCGGCCGGCGATTCGATCACCTCGACCAGATTCTCGATGCGGATGCCGTAGGCGCCGGTCTTGTAATAACCGGGCTCGTTCGAGATCACCATGCCGGGGCGCAGCGCGACCTGGTTCGGAACCTTCGATATCCGCTGCGGTCCGTCATGCACGCCGAGATAGCTGCCGACGCCATGGCCGGTGCCGTGATCGTAATCGAGGCCGAGCTGCCAGAGCGGCGCACGCGCCAGCGTATCGAGCTGGCTGCCGCTGGTGCCTTGCGGAAATCGGACGGTTGCGAGCGCGATATGGCCCCTGAGCACGCGCGTGAAGCGGTCGCGCATTTCGGCGTTCGGCGTGCCGACCGCCAGCGTGCGCGTGACGTCGGTGGTGCCGTTCAGATATTGGGCGCCGGAATCGAGCAGGAACAGCTCGCCATTCTGCAGATGTCGGCTCGATCCCGGCGTCGCGTGATAATGCACGATGGCACCGTTCGGCCCCGCGCCGGCAATCGTATCGAAACTGAGGTCGCGAAACAGCGGATCCTCGCGGCGGAACGCGGCCAGCTTTTCGGCAACCGCAATTTCGTCAAGCGCCGGGCCGGGCGATTGGCGCTGGAACCAGGTAAGAAACCGCGCCATCGCAACCGCATCGCGGCGATGCGCGTCGCGCGCGCCGGCGCGTTCGGTCTCGTTGCGGATTGCCCGCGGCAGGGCGCAGAGATCGCGCTCGAGCGCGACCGACGCACCGGCCTTGCGCAATCGCTCCACGATCCAGACTGCGGCGCTGGCCCGATCGCACAGCACCTTCTCCTTGTCGGCGCCGAGCCGGTCGAGCGCCGCACCGAGTGCCGCGGGCGATTCGATACTCACGGCATTGCCGAGATGCTGCCGGGTTTCGGCGGTGAGCTTGAGCGGCTCGATGAAGAGTTCGACGCGCCCGTCCTGGTGCAGGATCGCAAAGGAAAGCGGGAGCGGCGTGCGCGCGACGTCACCGCCGCGAACATTCAGCAGCCAGGCGATCGCGGCCGGATCGGAAACAACCGCTGCGTTCGCGCCGCCTTTCGCGAGCGCCGCTGCAATTTCGGCGCGCTTGTCGGCCGACGAACGGCCGGCGAACTTTTCCGGATGCGGCTCGACCGGCGCGATCGGGGCTGCCGGCTGATCGGTCCAGACCTCGTCGACCGGGTTGCGCTCGACTGGCACCAGCGTACCGCCGCGCGGCGCGATCGCCTTGCGGATCGTGTCGAGTTGATCGGACGTGTGCAGCCACGGGTCGTAACCGAGCCTGCCACCCTCGGGCCAATGATCCGCCAGCCAGTCCGCCGGCGGTTCGTCGCCGATATGGCGCGGCTCGAACCAGGCGGCGTCCGCCGGCTGGCGGACCT
>JBBDWX010000239.1:0-16335 GCA_040902665.1 Dongiaceae bacterium | reverse complement strand
CGTCATAGGTCTTGAGGATCGTGTTCTTGGTCGAGAGATAGACCGGCCAGCCGAGACTAAGCCCATAATTCAAACAGGCGCGCGCAAATCCGCGGATCGAATCGTCGAGATTGTACATTGACATCGCCACGCCGGATTCGGGAAAGCGGAAAACTTCCATCTCGACCGGCGCACCGCCGCCATCGGGTTCGAAGCGCATCGTCAGGCGACCTTTGCCGGGAACCTTCATCTCGGTCGCGCGATACTGGTCGCCGAAGGCATGGCGGCCGATCACGATCGGCAGGGTCCAGCCCGGCACCAGTCGCGGTACATTTCGACAGATGATCGGCTGGCGGAAAACCGTACCGCCCAGAATGTTGCGGATCGTGCCATTAGGCGATTTCCACATCTTCTTGAGCTTGAATTCCTCGACCCGTGCCTCGTCAGGGGTGATCGTCGCGCATTTGACACCGACACCATGTTTCGCGATCGCATTCGCCGCATCGATCGTAACCTGGTCGTCCGTTGCGTCGCGATTCTCGATTCCGAGATCGAAATATTTCAGATCGACGTCGAGATAGGGCAGGATCAGCTTGCTCTTGATAAACTGCCAGATGATCCGGGTCATTTCGTCGCCGTCGATTTCAACGACGGGATTCTGCACTTTGATCTTCTGCATGACCGCTTCTCGGGTTTCTGGGAGCTGGGACTATCGAACGGAACGGCGAGCGCCCGTCCGGCCGGCCCGGGGCGGTCGGAACATAGCATCGCCGGGCGCGTTGGCAAGCGACGGCCGCCGTCGAATGGCGCCCGGTCCTCTAGCGCCGGGCGATCTGCGTCAGGACCGATTCCATGCCGTCGACATGTGCCTGGAAACTGTGTTTGCGTTCGAGGATGCGGCGGCCACGCCGACCAAGCCGCGTCATCAGGTTGCGATCCTCGTAGATCATGCGGATATTGCCGGCGAGGGTCTGCCAGTCGCCGACCGGCGAGAGCAGCCCGGTCTCGCCGTGGCGGATGGTTTCGGGGATCGGACCGAAATTGCTTGCCAGAACGCATTTGCTGAAGCTGAGACCCTCGAGGATGGCCAGCGTGATGAGATCGTCGCGGGTCGGGAACACCATCGCGTCGCAATTCTGGATGTACGCGGCAACTTCCGCCTCACCGACATTGCCGGTGTAGACGATGTCGGCTCCGATCGCGTTAACCTTCTCGCAATAGGGATCGTCGACCGGCCGGTTACCGACACAGACCAGGCGGATATCGGGATTGTTCAGATGTTTCAGTGCGAGCGCTGAAAGGTCCTGGCCCTTGCGACGATCCACGCGGCCGAGATGCAGCAGGTAGAATTTTCCCGGCTCGCGCTCGAACGGCGCCGGCTGCGGGGACAGATCCATGCCGATGCCATAGGGCACGACCGTCCAGTTGTCCTTCTTGAGATGTTCTTTGTAGAGGGTATCGGCCTGCCACTGGGTCGGGAACACGATGCGGTCCGCTTTCGTGT
Source organism: Dongiaceae bacterium (assembly GCA_040902665.1). Classification (GTDB taxonomy): domain Bacteria; phylum Pseudomonadota; class Alphaproteobacteria; order Dongiales; family Dongiaceae; genus JAWXBK01. The sequence continues at coordinate 14,852 of JBBDWX010000239.1, read as the reverse complement.
AGGCATCGAACCGAAAGCTCGGCATTTCCATATAGAACCGCCCGAACTTCGGCTCATGGATCCACCACAAGATGGGACAGCGGCCGGCGGCACGCGTTACCACCTTCGAGGCGGTGATTGTGTTGCAGAGCAGCGCGTCGTAATCGCGCATGCTGACGCTTTCGACAAACTGTGCACCGAGTTTCTCGTACTCGGCAATCAGCGGCTCTCCAGGCCGGTTGATCAGGCGGACCATATGAATCTCGTGCCGCTTAACAAGCTCGCGAACCAGCCTGAACAGAATGATCTGTGCGCCCTCGCGCAGGTAATTGTGGCTGTGAATCAGAATTTTCATCGATGAATCCCTGGGGCCGATTCCTGGATCCGATTCCTAAATCCGACCGGGCCGGTCGGGCCGCTTCGCCGGCGGGGCCACGCGCAGCGCCGGCACGACGTCTTCGGCGCGGTCGACGACATGCAGCAGATTGCGATGCTGCGGCCGCAGAAACCCTTCCTCGATCTGGCGTTCGATCATTGCGAGGAGCGGGTCCCAGTAGCCATCGATGTTGACCAACAGGATCGGTTTGTCGTGCAGTTCGAGTTGGCGCCATGTCACCATTTCGAAGGTCTCGTCGAGTGTGCCGAATCCACCGGGCAGAATGACGAAGGCATCCGAGCGCTCGAACATCAACTGTTTGCGCTCATGCATGCTCTCGACGACAAAGAGTTCGGTGAGGCCGCCGCGATGCGCTTCGCGGGCACGCAGGAACCCAGGAATGATGCCGATGACATGGCCGCCGCGTTCGAGGACCGCGTCGCAGACCACACCCATCAATCCGACGCCGCCGCCACCGAATACCAGTTTTAACCCATGCGCCGCGATGGCACGGCCGAGTGTCTCGGCGGCCTGGCGATAACGCGGGTCGTTGCCGGTCGACGACCCGCAATAGACACACACGGATTGAGGGGCGATCATAAGGGCAATGAATTGTTCAATGTCGGTTGCATCAGCGGGCCGAAGCGGCGGGATCGGCGCGCGACAACGTAGCGGAGGAGGCCCGCGGGGCCAATGGGGCCCCGCACGCGGCATCGGCCGGGTTTTGGCTTTTTTTTCGCTCGCGGTGACGATGTCGGCGTCGGCGTCGGCGACGGCGCAGGATGTCGCAACGGCGGTCGAGCGCGGTGCCTATCTTTTCGCCGCTGCCGGGTGCGGCGGCTGCCATACCGATGTCGGGAACGATGGGCCGGCGCTTGCCGGCGGCCGGGCGCTCGAGACGCCGTTCGGTATTTTTTACAGCCCGAACATCACCCCCGATCCGGAAACAGGAATCGGCAACTGGTCGGCGGCGGACTTCCACCGGGCGATGCGCGAGGGCAGGGCGCCGGACGGCAGCGCATATTTCCCGGTCTTTCCCTACACCTCGTTCACGCTCATTGCGGATGCGGACCTTGCGGATATGTGGGCGTATATGCGCACGCTCGAACCGGTCTCGCTGGAGAACCTTCCACACGATGCTGCCTTTCCCTTCGGATGGCGCGGTCTGCTGCCGATCTGGCGATGGCTGAATTTCAAACCGGGCGCAATGGCGGTCGATCCGACAGTCGCACCGGAGATCGCGCGTGGTGCATACCTTGTTAACGCGCTGGGCCATTGCGGCGAATGCCATACACCGCGCGGTGCGATGGGCGCGATGGATCGCGATCGCTGGCTTGCCGGCACTGCCGAGGGACCCGAAGGCGGCAAGGTGCCGAACATCACGCCGCACCCGGATACCGGCATCGGTGCCTGGTCGGATGCGGAAATTCTCCGCGTCCTGGAGACCGGGATGCTGCCGGATTTCGATGTGGTCGGGGGCGGTATGGGAGAGGTCGTGCGCAACAGCACGGGGCGGCTCAGCGAATCGGATCGGCTGGCGATCGTTGCCTATCTGCGTTCGCTGCCCGCGATCGAGAACAGCGGCGCGGCGGCCACACAGTCTGATTTCTGACAGTTTTCCCGGCCAATCGGCCCAAGCGCCGCGCGAATCGGCCCGCTTTTTATGACAGAGGCCGCCCCTGTTGCTACTCTGAGCCTCACTCGGCAGGGCAACAAAGGGAGGCCGAGGTCCGTGAGTCGACTTACTGTCATCGGCATCGTCGCTGCGGTTGCAGCTTTGGCGATTGTGCTGTTCCTGTTTCTCGGCCGTTCGGGCGAGGACGTTGCCGACGTGACGGCGGATGAAACATCGGTTGTCGCCGATGCGGAGGACGATGCGGCGAGCGCCGACAGCGCTGCCGCGGTCGACGCAGCGGATGAGGCTGCCGCCGCCATCGATTCCGCTCCTGCGGCGGACGACGATCGCGGACTGCCCAATTTCGATATCGTTCGCGTCACGCCACAGGGCGTGCTGGTTGCGGCGGGGCGGGCAGCACCGGGCAGCATCGTCACGCTGCGCGTCGGTGGCGAGGTGTTCGAGACTGTCGAAGCCAATCCGCGCGGCGAGTGGGTGATGCTGCCCGAACATCCGCTCGCACCGGGCACGTATGAATTGGGGCTGGTCGCGCAACTTGGCGACGATCCCGAGATCGTATCGAAGGATGTGGTCGTGGTTGTCGTACCCGATCCGGCGCAGGTCGCGGCCGGAACCAGCGATGCCCAGCCGTTGGCAGTGATCCTGCCCGATACCGACGGGTCGGTGGCGGAAGTCCTGCAGGGCCTCGAACCGGCTCCTGGCGAAGGAATCCAGAGCGGCGATTTGAGCATCGACAGCATCGATTACGGCGAGGACGGCCGGGTCATCATCGGTGGCCGCGCACCGGTCGGGGCAGCCCTGCAGGCCTATCTCGACAATGCGCCGATCGCATCGGCCGAAAGCGGCATCGACGGGCGCTGGATCGCCCGGCCCGAGGCGCCGGTCGAACCGGGCTTGCATTGGTTGCGCATCGACCAGCTCGATGCCGACGGCAAGGTCGTCGCGCGGGTCGAAACGCCGTTTCAGCGCACCGACAGCGACGAAATCGTTCCCGACGGCACGAGCGTGGTCGTGCAGCCGGGCAACAGTTTGTGGCGCCTCGCCCGGCGCGTTTACGGCGAGGGCTTGCGCTACACCGTCATTTACGAGGCCAACCAGGAACAGATCCGCGACCCCGATCTGATTTATCCCGGCCAGGTGTTCGTCATGCCCGCTGATGGAGCGGGCGCGAACTGAGCGACACGGTCTGCGCCCGGCCGCATGTTCGATTCCCGTCTGCGCCCCCTGATCGATCCGCCGCTGGACCGCATCGCTGCCCGGCTGGTGCCCTTCGGCGTGACGGCGGATGCGCTGACGATGGGCGGGCTCGCGATCGGCCTGCTGGCGATCCCGGCACTGGCCCTGGAGTATTATTGGCTGGCGCTGCTGCTGATCCTGCTCAACCGGTTGGCCGACGGTCTCGATGGCGCTGTGGCCCGGCGCACCGCGCCGACCGATTTCGGAGGCTTTCTCGATATTGTTGGCGATTTCCTGTTCTATGGCGCCGTCGTTCTGGGCTTCGCTCTCGCGCGACCGGAGACAAATGCCCTGCCGGCTGCTTTCCTGTTGCTCGCCTTTGTAGGCACCGGTTCGAGTTTCCTTGCATTTGCAATCCTTGCGGCCAAACGCGGCATTGCAAGCAGCGCAGAGCGCGGTCCCAAGGCTTTCTATTATTTGGGCGGGCTCACCGAGGGCACCGAGACGATTCTTCTGTTCGTGCTATCTTGCCTTGTGCCTGGCGCCTTTCCGGTCTTTGCCTGGATTTTCGGCGGGCTCTGCCTGGTCACGACCCTGACACGGATTTGCGAGGCGCGCCGCCGGTTTACGGCCCGGTAGACTGTCCGGGACAAAGCGACACAGGCGGCAGTCTCCGGCGAGTGACGTCTTGCGGCACCGTTGCCGTTTTGGCAGAAGCAGGCCGCAGTCCGCCTTCGTTGACCGCCGCGAGGAACAGGTTTGGCTCCACCGGACCGCCGCACACCATTCAGCCGCTTTGAACGCCTGTTGCGTTACCGGTTTCTGGTGCCGCTCAAGCGTACGCCGCATCCGCCGGAATGGGCGGCGCGTGCGACCGCGGTCGGATTGTTATGGGGCCTCTCGCCGACGGTTGGCATCCAGGTGCTTGGAGTCCTTTTGACCTGGATCGTGGCGCGTCGCCTGTTCCGCTGGGATTTCGGCCTGCTGATCGCAATCGTATGGACCGCAGTTTCGAATGTCCTCACGGCGATTCCCCTCTTCTACACGTACTTCATCACCGGCCGGTTCTTCCTCGGTCAGTGGGACGGGTTGCCCGGCTATCCGACTTTTGCGGCGCGCTGGCATGAAGCCGCGTCGCCCGAGTTCGATTGGTTCGAGCAGCTTGGCGAGTGGTTCCAGCTCGTGGTCGTCGAGTGGGGTATTACAATGCTGTTGGGCTCCGCACCGTTCGCGATCCTGGGGGCCTGGATCGGCTATCGTGTGACCTACCGATTTATCGTCCGGTACCGACAGGCGCGCGCAGACAGGATCGCCCGTCGTCGGGCCCAGCATGACAACGCCTGAACCAACATCCCGACGCAGGGTGGCTCGGATTGGCGGGTTTTCCGCCAATATATCGCCAATATGCACCGAACTTGACTCGAATGGGGCGATCACGGAATCTCGGCTTGGCGCCGCGCGGCCTTAATCGGCATGTCGCAATTTCGCCTTGCGGATGTACGATGGTGCGCAAGACTGCGGCTCATCGCGGTCAAATCGACGACAAAAGAGGACAGGGAGGATTGCCATTATGAATCGCGTTCTGCTGGGGGCGGCTGCCCTCATGTTGCTGGGCACAACCGGCACGGCCGGCGCCCAGGAATTGAACCTGCTGACCTGGGAGGGTTATGCCGACGAAAGCTTTGTGGTGCCCTTCGAAGAAGCGACGGGCTGCGAAGTGACGGCAACCTATGTCGGCTCCAACGACGATTTCGTTCCTAAACTGGCCGCTGGCGGCGGCGTGTACGATCTCGTATCGCCCTCGATCGATACGACGTCGGTTACCGTGGCAGCCGGTTTCATCGATCCGATCGACCCATCCCGGATCGACCGATTTGACGAACTGTTCCCGCAGTTCCGCGACGCCAAGAACATCAACATGGACGACCAGCTTTGGGGCGTGCCCTACACGTGGGGTTCGATTCCGTTCATGTATCGCACCGACATGATCGCCGAAGCGCCGACGTCGCTCGCGGCATTGTGGGACGAGCAGTATGCCGGCAAGGTTTCGTTGTGGGACGACAAGAGCGCGCTCTACGTGGCGGCCCGCCTCAACGGCGACATGAACATCTACGAGTTGAGCGAAGAGCAGCTCGAAGCAGCCAAGCAAACCCTGATCGAACAGAAGCCGCTGATCCGCAAATACTGGGCGACAGCCGGCGAACTGGTCGACCTGTTCGCATCGGGCGAAGTCTGGATATCCAATACCTGGGGCGGATACCAATCGGCCGTTCTTGCCGAGCAGGGCATTCCGGTTGCGGAATTCATTCCAGAAGAAAATGCCGAGGGATGGATGGATTCCTGGCAGCTGGTCAAGGGCTCGCCCAACACGGATTGCGCCTATGAGTGGATCAACTACTCGATCGCCGAGGACGGTCAGTGCGGTGTCGCGGCGATCACCGGTTATTCGGTTGCGAATCCGGTGGCCGCGCAGAATTGCATGGAGCCCGACCAGTTCTCCGGTCTGCACATGGACGATGTCGGATACATCGACAGCCTGATGCTGTGGGAAACGCCGTCGAATCTAGAGGCGTACACGAACACCTGGAACGCGGTTAAGGCTGCCGAGTAACAGGGTAGAGAGTTCGGGCCGGGCGGGCGAGCGATCGTCCGCCCGGTACATCTTTCACGGCTGGATTCCAAAAGCGCAGATGTCAAACACTGTCGAACTCGATCAGGTCAGTAAGACCTTTCCGGGCGGTATTGTGGCCGTCGATACTCTCTCGCTCGCGGTTCGCGAGGGCGAGTTTGTCACACTCCTCGGGCCATCCGGCTGCGGCAAGACGACCACGCTGCGCATGATCGCCGGATTCGAGGAACCCGATAGCGGCCGGGTGTATCTCGATGGAGAGGACGTGACCGACTTGCCGCCCTACCGGCGCAGGGTGAACACGGTCTTTCAGGATTATGCGCTGTTCCCGCATATGTCGGTCGCACAGAATGTCGGCTATGGACTGCGCGTTGCCGGTGTGCCGCGCGAGGACATTGCCAAGCGCGTCGACGATGCGTTGCGGCTCGTCGACCTCATGGACAAGAAGAACGTGCGTCCTTCGGCCCTGTCAGGCGGGCAGAAGCAGCGCGTTGGCCTTGCTCGCGCCTTGATTCGGAATCCGAAAGTCCTGCTGCTCGACGAGCCGCTCTCCGCGCTCGATGTGAAGTTGCGCGACGCGATGCAGATCGAGCTAAAGCATCTGCATCAGAAACTCGGGATTACATTCGTCCTGGTGACGCACGACCAGAAAGAGGCACTGATCCTTTCCGACCGGGTCATCGTCATGGATTCGGGGCGCATCGTGCAGTCCGGCACGCCTTCGCAACTCTACGATCGGCCCGCCACGCCCTATGTCGCGAACTTCATCGGCGTGTCGAACTTCATTCATGCGCGCGTAAAGGAAATCGACGGCGGTGTGGTCGTGGCCGATGCCAACGGTGTCCCGATCCGCATTCGCTCGGACGGATCGATGCCCGAACCCAGCGCAGGCGACGGCGTGCTCCTGTCCGTGCGGCCGGAAAAGGCGCAAATCCTAGTCAATGGCGCCACCGTTCCGGAAGAGACGAACCGGATCGCCGGGCGCGTCGTCGATCATCTTTTCCAGGGCAATCTCGTTCGCCTTGGTATCGACATCGGTCAGCCACAGCCATTCCTCGTCGATATCCAGCTGAATCTTGGCCTCGGCGATTCGAGTCTGCCCATGCCGGGGTCGTCCGTGACATTGGCAGTTCACCCCTCGGCCATCAGTTTGTTCCCTGCGGGCCGGGCGGACTGAGGCACCGATGGATCTCGATACCCGTCGGCGTGTAAACTATGCGGGGGTGCTGGCAGGGCCTGTCGCGTGGACGACGCTTTTCATGTTCGTCCCCTATGCGATCCTGCTCACCTACAGTTTCTATTCTCGTGAATTTCCCTTCATCATTCCGGACTTTCAGTTCGGCAACTATGCACAGCTCTTTACCGATCCGCAGTACTATCAGGTGTTCCTGCGGACATTGAAGATTGCGACGCTCGTCACCTTGGGCGCCTTTCTGCTGGCCTATCCGCTCACGTATTTCATCGTCTTCAAGATCAAATCGACGCGGCTGCGGATGATGGTTTATGCAGCCGTCATCGTGCCGCTCTGGGTCTCTTACCTGCTGCGGTCCTACACCTGGAAGACGATCCTCGGCAGCCAGGGTGTTTTGAATTCGTTCTTGATCTGGGCAGGGATTCTCGACGAGCCGCTGGACCTGTTTCTTTACAGTCAGTTCGCGATGGTCCTGACGCTGACCTACATCTTTGTGCCATTTATGGTCATGTCGATCTTCGCCTCTCTGGAAAAGATCCCGTTGAGCCTGATCGAGGCCTCGAAGGACCTCGGGGTGGGTCGGATTCGGACATTTCTCAGCATCACACTGCCGCTTTCCGTCCCGGGAATTCTCGCCGGCGGAGCGATCACTTTCGGTCTCACGATGGGCGATTTCGTTGCACCCTTTCTGGTCGGCGGTCCCGACGGGGCGCTCCTTGCCACGGTCATGCAGTCCCAGTTCGGAACCGCACTGAACTGGCCACTGGGAGCTGCCATCGCCATGGTCATGATGGTCATCATTCTGCTGATCATCACCCTGACCGACCGTGCAGAACGTGTCGGTCGGCTGGATCTGGGATAGGCCGATGACAGCGACCGCTATCACTCCGCTGGCGACACCGCGAACGCGTCGGCTCCGCTTCGGCGGCCGCCACACGTCGGATTGGACCCTTGGTCTTGCGGCGGCCCTGGTTGTCGCATTCCTGTATTTGCCTGTCGTCGTGCTGATCATCTTCAGCTTCAACGACAACAAGATCACCACGTTGCCGCTCGCCGGCTTCACCTGGCACTGGTATCAGGACGCGTTTGCGAACAAGGAGCTGCTTGTCGCCCTCTGGAACAGTATCTATGTGGCGACGCTGGCGACCGCGTTATGCGTGGTGCTCGGTGTTCCCGCCGGCATCGCCCTCGATCGCATCAATTTTCCGGGCAAACTGCTGTTCCGTCGCCTGGTCCTGCTGCCACTGGTGCTGCCGGGGATCGTAACCGGCCTCGCCATGATGATCATGTTCACGAAAATCCTCGGAATGACGCTGAGTCTCCAGACCGTCATCCTCGGGCACGGTACGGCGCTTGTCTCCGTCGTTGCGACCCAGGTCTTCGCCCGATTGCAGCGTTTCAATCGCCGGATGGAAGAGGCATCGGCCGATCTGGGTGCGAGACCGCTGCAGACCTTCTGGATGGTGACACTGCCGAATATCCGCTCGGCGATCCTTGGCAGTGCGCTGTTGTCGTTCACATTGTCCTTTGACGAGATCCCGGTTACGTACTTCCTGACCGGGCGCGACAACACATTACCAATGTACATCTATTCGACACTCCGGCGTGGCATCACGCCGGAGATCAACGCGATCGGAACGATCATCGTTCTGGTTTCGCTGGTGCTGATCGTCACCTCGATCTGGCTGCTAAGCGATCGTGGAGAGAAATCGGGGAAATAGCCGACACAGTCGGCGTAGCGGCGGGGTGGGGAAATAAATGGCAACGAAGCGCCCGGCGGCATCTTTGGCGGCTGCGACGTCGACCAAGGCGGTCTCCGCCTTGCGTCAGAAGAAGATCCGGACCGTCCATATCGGTATCTTCGACAACGATGCATGCTTCCGGGCACGGCGTCTGCCGACCGCGGTTGCAGAAAGCGCTTTCCGCGGCGAGTACTCGTTCGTAAATGTGCTGCCGCAATGGGATATCGGCGAAAACATCCTCGATCCCGAGTTCGATTTCGTCGACGAGCCGGTCGTTGTGGACCCGTCGTCTGGTCGCCACTATCCATTCGAACCCGACGCTGCACTCTATGTCGGCAGTTACGCCGGTCCGTCGTCCGCGCTGTCGCCACGCTCGCTGCTCGCGGGCCAGGTCGCGCGCGCCGCGAAACTCGGCTTCAACGTCAAGGCCGCGCTCGAATGTGAGTTCACCGTGCTTGCCGAAACGGCTGAGAGCCTGCGCAGCAAGGGGTTTGCAAACCTGTCGCCGGCCTTACCCGACAATCGCTGCTGGGCTGCCGACACGGCTGCGCCCTATGCGACCTTCTGTGCCGATCTGGAAGCGATGCTGAACGGCATGGCGATTCCAATTTATGCGCTCGGTACGGAACTGGGGCCCGGCTGCCTCGAGGCGACGCTCATGGCCGAAGATGCGGTGCGTGCTGCCGACAGCTATGCGCTGTTCCGGCAGATGACTAAGGCTTTCTGTCGCCAGCGCGGGATGACGGCAACCTTCATGGCGCTGGTCGGCGACGGATTCCAGGGGCTTTCCGGACATGTGCATCTTTCGCTGATCGACCGCAAGACTGGCAAGCCGGTGTTCGCGGATGTGCGCGCCAAGGACGGAATCAGCCCGACCATGCGCCGGTTCATTGCCGGGGTCCTGCATCAGCTTCCGGACTGGACCGCGCTCTGCACCCAGACCGTCAATGCCTATCGCCGCATGGTTCCGGGCATGTGGGCGCCACGCACGGCGACCTGGGGTTTCAACAACTATTCGGTTGCGGTACGCGTCGCCGCGGCCACGCCCGAGACGACGCGGATCGAGTTCCGCATTCCGGCCTCGGACACCAACCCGTTCCTCGCGATCGCAACCGCGCTCGCCGCCGGGCTCTGGGGTATCGAGAACGATCCGCCGCTACCGGCACCCGTGACGGGCAATGCACGCGAGATCGTGCCGAAAGGGCTGAAGCCTCTGCCGCACGATCTCAAGACGGCGACCGATCGGCTGGTTGCGAGCAAAACGGCACGCGCGACCTTCGGCGACCGGTTCATCGACCATTTTGCCAAGACGCGCTATCAGGAAGAAGCCGCGATTCGACGCGAAGTCAGCGCGGCAGAACGGCGGCGTTATCTCGAAGCGCTGTAAGGCGGCACCGATGGAACGGCGCCGGAATACGAGGATGTGCAGGGAGCCGATGCCATGACCGATCTCGAAAATTATCTGAGCCAGGATGCGCGCGACGAGCAGATCCGTCAGGTGCGCGCCCGGATCAACGAGACCGGCGTCACCTACATCTACTACCAGTATGTCTCGATCACCGGCCGCATCATGGGCAAGGGTGCGCCGGCCGACCACTGGGAGGCGATGGCGAAGAAGGGGGTGCAGACCTGGATCGGCGGGCTCACCAATGTGCTGCCGGATCGGAGCGGCCGACTGATCGGGTTCGGGCCCAACACGCATGAGCTGCTGGCCATGCCAGATCCCGATACGTTCTGTCAGTTGCCGTGGGAGAAGCGCACCGGCCGCGTTTACTGCACGCTGTTTCATATGCGTGAGGATCCGAAGAATCCGGGCGGCTACATGACCGGCGACAGCCGCGGCAATCTGCGGCGGATCCACGACAGGTTCCGCAAGGACCATGGCGGGCTGCATATGCGGCACGGCTGCGAGCCGGAAATGATGTGGCTCAATCGCGGCGAGGATGGTGGCCATGCCGGCGGCCCGACCAAGCCGCTCGCCTATCACATCGACCAGTTCGAAGAGCTGGCGCCGGTCTATCTCAAGGTCATCGACTATGCTCGCGCCATGGGTCTCGACATGATCCAGGGAGATCACGAGGACGCGCCGGGCCAGCTCGAGCTCAATTTCATGTTCGACGACGCGCTGCGCACGGCCGATCGGCTGACCACCTATCGGCAGATTTGTCGCCGCGTCGCACGCGAGTTCAATCTCATCGCCTGTTTCATGACCAAACCGTTCATGAAAATGTCGGCGAACGGCTGCCATCACAATATTTCGCTCTGGCGCGGCGGCGAAGATACGATCGTGCCGCTCGGGCACGATCCGCTGCCCGGTGCCAACGAAGTGTTCACCTATCTTAAGGGTGGCACGAACGAATTCATCGACGAGAAGGCACCGGGCGGCTGGCTGCCGCCGCCGCTCGGCCGCCACGCCGTGGGCGGCATGCTGAAGCATCTGACGGCACTCACTGCGATCGGCGCGTCGACGGTCAATTCCTATCGGCGGATGATGGATACGGGGCTCTGGGCGCCCGTCTTCGCCGATTGGGGTTTTCAGAACCGCACCTGCGCCTTGCGCGTCTCGGCACCCGGCCGCATGGAGTTCCGATCGGTCGATTCGATGGTGAACCCGTATCTGATGGCGGCCGCCCTGATTGCCGCGATGGACGACGGGCTGAAGAACAAGATCGATCCCGGCGAGCCGGAGGAGCGCAACATCTACGAGGCGATGGAGGCCGGCAAGCAGGTCAAACGGCTGCCCAGCAATCTTGGTGCGGCGCTCGACGGGCTTGCTGCCGACGAGGTTGTAAAATCGGCCCTGCCGGGCGACATGTATCGGCTGTACGAGCTGTACAAACGCGACGAATGGGATTCGTTCAACGCCACGGTCAGCAACTGGGACGTCGAGCGCTATCTGGATTGCCTGCCCTGAAGGAGGGGCGACCGCAATGATCGAACTGAGCCGGGACCAGATCGAACAGTTCAACGAAGACGGGTTCCTGATCGTCGAGAAACTGATCGACCTGGACGACGTAGAGCGCCTGCTCGAGCGCTACGAGCCGCTGTTCCGCGGCGAGTTCGAGACCGGCATCGAGCCTGACGAATGGAACTGGCGCGCGGGCCGCGATGCGGAAGATCGGACGCGACAGATATGCAATGCCTGGAAGGCCGACCACACGATCGCCAGCGTGTCGCTCCGGCCCGATATCGGCCGCGCCACCTCGACGCTGATGGGTTGGCCGGGTGCGCGCGTGCAGGTCGATAATGTGCTGTGGAAGCCGGCCGGCGCCAAGTCGATCGCGTTCCATCAGGATTGCAGCTATCTGCGCTGGTTCACGCCGCTCGGCATGTGCAGTTGCTGGATTGCACTCGACGATACGACGGCGACCGGCGGCACGATGGAGCTGGTGAGGGGTTCGCATAAATGGGGCGAGTTCCCGGTCGCAAAGAATTTTCATGCGCCGTCGGATTATCGCGCCGATCTGACCGAGGCCGCACGCAAGGTCGGCCGCCAGCCGGAATTTGTCCCTGTGGTCGTGCCGAAGGGCGGCGGGTCGTTCCATCATGGCTGGACCTGGCATGGCTCGGGACCGAACACGACGGGCAAGCCGCGCCGCACCCTGGTCTCGCATACGATCAACTCGGAAGTGCGCTACGACCGCGCGCATGTCGGCGAGGGGACCGGTCCCTGGTATGGCCGCTATATGCGGCAGGACAGCGACGAGATGGACGAAAATTACTTCCCGATCCTGTGGACCGGGGACGGTCGCCGCACGAAATGGCTCGATGACTACCAGGCGAAGGCGCGCCCGGCCCAAACCGGCACGAAATCGGGCGACAAGCGCGCGGCCTGAACCGATTCCAGAGCGTCTGTGCGCGGATTTTAAGTGCGTATCATTGGCGCGGTCATCGGCCTAGGATCGAACACCGGCAGACAGAAGGGCGATCGCGCCCGTTCTCGTCTCGATCCTCACAAGCAGCGCTATCTGGCGCGGGCTTGGCGGTCTTGCCGCGACAGATTCTGGAGAAACTCATGAACATCGCCGAAACGGTCGGCCACTATGCCGCCGGTGCGCTGATCGGCATCGTGTTGATGACGATCGTGGCATTCAGCACCGGCTGGGTGACGCTCACGCGCTCGCTGAACGAGCGTGTCGAGCGCGCACAGATCGAAGCCTTCGCGTCGATCTGCGTCTATAACAGCCTCGCCTCCTGGGCGAGCGACGGCAAGAAGCTCGAGGATCTGGCCGGCGACAGCAATCGGGAGCGCGAGGCGCTGGTCGAATTGTTCGTTCCGGCAACGGAATCCGTCTATGGGCTCGAGACCGCAATCCGCAGCGCCTGTGGCAATATCATCCGTGCCCGCGCCTGAAGGCGTCGGCCTGGCGAATATTGGAGCGTAGAGCGCGTACCCTGAGTGATTGGCACTCTGAGTGATTGGCTGGGGGACCTGGATTCGAACCAGGGTTGGCGGAGTCAGAGTCCGCAGTCCTACCGCTAGACGATCCCCCAGCAGGGCGCCGGACGAATGGCCCCGGCGCCGGAGCGTGCCGCAAGATAATGACCCGGTCCGGGGCTTTCAACCCCGCGCGAAAGCAAGGCTTTTGGCCGCCAGCCGGCCAGATTGGTGCGGCTCGCGGAGTGCTTTCGGCAGGGCCCCGCTGTCGCTAGGATGGCCGGCGAAGGGCTGCACAAGACAGCCCGTGGAGGCTGGCCTTGACCGAGCTGCAATCAACGGCGCCGCCGGAAACCCGGCGAGTGCGACAGAACTCGTCGGCCGACGAGACGCTGGCCGCGATCGATCTCGGCACCAATAACTGCCGTCTGCTGGTGGCGCGGCCGACCGGCGCCGGGTTCCGCGTGATCGACGCTTACTCCCGCATCGTCCGGCTCGGCGAGGGGCTTTCGCGCACGGGCCTCCTGTCCGACGAGGCGATGGAACGTACGATCGCGGCCCTGCGGATCTGCGCGCGCAAGATGCAGCAGCGCCGCGTCACCCGCGCCCGCAGCGTCGCGACCGAAGCCTGTCGTCGAGCCACCAATTGCGAGGCATTTTTGCAGCGCGTCAGGGCAGAAACAGGTCTCGAAATCGAGATCATCTCGACCGAGGTCGAAGCCGAGCTGGCTTTCCGTGGCTGCGCCCCGCTGCTCACGTCGGACCGGAACCGAGCCATCGTGTTCGATATCGGCGGCGGCTCGACCGAAATCGGATGGCTCGCCGTCGACGCGCAGGGCAATCTCGAGCTGATCGATTGCGTTTCGCTGCCGATCGGCGTCGTCAATCTGGCGGAACGGCACGACCGAAACCCGGTGGGAACCGAACTCTACGATGCCCTGACCGGAGAAATCGCGGCGATGCTTGCCGATTTCGGCGCGCGCAACGCCATTGCGGCGGCGGTCGACAGCGGCGTCGTGCAGATGCTCGGCACCTCGGGCACCGTCACGACGCTGACCGGCATTCATCTCCGGTTGCCGCGCTACGACCGTTCGCAGGTCGACGGGCGCTATCTGGAGTTCGAGGCGATCGATGCGATCAACCGCGAACTGGCCGCTCTGGACTGGCACGGCCGTGCGGCCACGCCCTGCGTCGGGCCGGAGCGCGCCGATCTGGTGGTGGCGGGCTGCATCATTCTCTCGGCCATCTGCCGGCTCTGGCCGGTCGGACGACTGCGCGTTGCCGATCGGGGGCTGCGCGAGGGCATCCTCTTCGAGTTGGTCGGATCGCTGCAGTGAGCGGCGAACGGCGCGGCGGCGGGGGCCGGGGTTCATCGCGCGGTGGCCGGCGCAGCGCGCATGTGAGGCCGGTACGCGCTAAGACCGATTCATCGCGCCGCTGGCTCGAACGGCAGCTCAACGATCCCTATGTCGCCGAAGCGCGCCGGCTCGGCTATCGCTCGCGCGCGGCCTTCAAGCTGACCGAACTCGACGACCGGTTCCGGTTTCTCAAATCCGGCGCGCGCGTCGTCGATCTCGGTGCAGCGCCGGGCGGCTGGACCCAGATCGCGGTCGAACGCGTCGGACGAAGCGGGCAGGTGGTGGCCGTCGATCTGCAGGCGATGGAGCCGGTTGCTGGCGCCTCCTTCCTCGAATCGGATTTCATGGCAGAGGATGCCCCCGCGCGCATCCGCGCGCTGCTCTCG
>JBBDWX010000238.1:0-2351 GCA_040902665.1 Dongiaceae bacterium | reverse complement strand
CGGCTCCAGCGGGCGAGCCAGATTCTGAGCGGAGGCCTGAAGCCGATCGAAGCTTCGAAGGCGCAGCGGCCCCCGGCGAGGAGGTAATAGCCGGGATCGGTCCGGCGGTTTCGCTCCTGACCGGAGATTGCAGACATAGCGGCCTTCGCCGCCCGCACGACACTCTGCGCGACATCGAGTTCGGCGCGCTTCGAGCCGAGCGCCAGTTTCTCGAGGGCGTTCCGGTATAGATTGCGCGTCGGGAAATCCATGTCCGCAAAGCCGCTGTCGGCGGCAAGCACCCGGTCGACCAGGCTGACGCGCTCAAACAGCTCCAGCCAATCGACATCGGAGATCAGGCGCATGCTGGTGATGATGTTGCGTACCGTGACGTTGCCGGTCGCCTGCCTCTGCTGCTCGTCGTGGACGGCGGCATCCGCCGTCGTTCCCCGAGCCGCCAGACGCTGGTCGAGCCACGTCAGAGCCTGCGTGATGCTCGCGGCCTGATCGCGCAGCCGGTGGACGACCTGCACGGCGAGTGCGTCCGACACCGGCGCGCCCGCAAGATCGGCGAGGACGACTGCGGCCGGCTCGGGAGCGCGGCCGCCGGCGCCGAGCAACCGGTCGGCGATGCGGTCGGCGCGCTGGCGCTCGGCGCGACTGTGGACAATCCGCGCTGCCAGCCGTCGCAGGTTCTCGACAAGCACGATCCTGAGCGAAATCGAAACCGCCCAGAGCTCGCCGATCGTGAGCGGCTGGACGTCCTGATATGCGTCGATGAAGCGGCACAGCATTTCAGAATCGAAGTGACTGTCGGTGTGCGCGACGAAGGCCCAGGTGAGACCGAACACCCGCGGGTATCCGGCAAACGGTCCGCCGGCGAGTTTGGGGAGTTGCCGGTAGTAGCCCGGCGGAAGATCGGTACGAATCTCGCGGATCTGCCTCTCGACGAGGTAATAGTTGTCGATCAGCCATTCCGCCGCTGGCGTGATCGCACTGCCGTCGTCGACCGCCTTGACGGTAGAGCGATAGGCATCGAGAAGCACTGCGGCGTTGTCGGCAAGACGGCGCACCAGGGAATCGACTCTGATCGGCTTCAACGTAACGAGTTGTGCGGCTGCGAGGCTACGCGCGTGCTCCTCGAGCCGCTCGACGCTGAACAGTTCCTCGCGAACGGGATTTCCATTGCGCCAGGCTGGCGAGGCGTGCCCGAAGAGGCGGTCAAGGAGATTCGTCAAATCGACTTTCCTTCGCGCGTCGGGGGAGCCCGGCGCCGTGACCGGAACCGATGGGCAAATCGTAACATGTTCGTCATCGCCGGTAGAAGCGATAGCCACCGGCCGCGCTCTCGTGAAAACAATTGCTCGAGTTCATGTTTGGTTCGAGGAACTGACCTCCGGTCGCGCCGCCTCACCTCCTGGCGGCCGATCGCGGATTGCACCGAGCGGCCGTCATCGGCAGCGACACGGTGATCGGCGTGAAGCTAGCCAAGGTTATCCAGCGCCTTCACAAGGCTCGAGCTACGTTTGCCTTGCTGGCCTCGGATCCTGCCGACGAGCGTTACGCTGTTCGGATCGCGTCGGCCCGCCGATGCATTTTTGCTCCGGCGTTGGCAGTTGCACATAACTCACGAATTTCGCACAGTCTTGTTGCCCTCGCGTTCTTGAGCGCACCTTCCGCGGCTTCGGCGGCATCCGCTGCGATCGCAGGCACTGCCGAGCCGAGGTCGAGATGCGCAACGACCTGTTGCCACTTCCTCGAAGCCGGCAACCGACCGAGTCTATTGTGCCCCATGCCGACTCGCGCGCCCCGCGTCACCGCTCGCCGATTAGGGACGCGAGTTTGCCAACGCGCAACCAAAAGTGGCGCACGCCGTCGGCAATCTCAATGATCTGATGCTTACCCGGCGCTTACCTGGCGCAGAGCGTCAAACCTACGATTCCTGCAGCTATTGATATTGTTGGTGGGCGCAACAGGGCTCGAACCTGTGACCCGCTGATTAAGAGTCTCGCGGCATATCCGTCACGTTCGGGAATAGCGAGACATTAACGGCGCTATTTTTGGCGTTTGCGCGCGTCGTCGGCCAAGCTGGTATCATTGAGGAGAGATCAATGAGTGACCGGCTGATGACCGAAACCAAATCCCGGACCGCGAATCGGTCCGACAAGATTAACAAGCGAACCGTGACGGCCGCGCACCCCGAGGCCGGCCGGTATGTCGTTTGGGATACCGAGCTCAAGGGCTTCGCGCTGCGCGTCGAGCCATCGGGGGCCAAAAGCTACCTGGTGCGCTATCGCGTGACCGGAGGCGCCGGCTATGGCCAACGTCAAATCACGCTGGGGCGCCACGGTCCACTCACGCCAGACGAAGCG
>JBBDWX010000237.1:0-2354 GCA_040902665.1 Dongiaceae bacterium | reverse complement strand
TTCTTGCCCGATATCCCCGTTAATCACAGCGACTCGGTGCTGGCTGTTAGGATCGATTGGCCCTAACACTGGCTGGTCATGGAAACCTCACCGATGTCGAACAACGTTCGCCCGCTCCGCACCGGCGCCGAGCGGGACACACCGCTCCGCACCCCGCCGCACAATTACGAGGCGGAGCAGGCGCTGCTCGGCGCAATTCTCGGCAACAACCTTGTCTTCGACAAGGTGAACGAGATTTTGCGCCCGGAGCATTTCGCCGATGCCGTGCACGGGCGGATCTACGAGGCCATCGGCAAGCTGGTCCAGCGCGGGCAGATCGCCAATCTGCTGACGCTCAAGAACATCTTCGATCAGGATCCCGGCCTCGCCGATGCCGGCGGCGGCAAGTATCTCGAGCGGCTGGCAAGTTCGCTCGTCACCATCGTCAACGCCGAGGATTACGCGCGGACCATCCACGATCTCCATATCAGGCGCGAACTGATCGATCTCGGCGAGGAGGTCGTCAACGAGGCCTACGGGTTCGACGCCGACGAGACCGCCTCGGACCAGATCGAGCGGGCCGAACAGAAGCTTTACGGGCTGTCCGAGACGGGACGGACCGAGGTTGGCCTGCGCGCCTTTGCCGAAGCCCTGACCGGGGCAATCGATATCGCCGAAGCTGCACACCAGCGCCAGAGCCACGTCACCGGCGTCACCACCGGGCTTGGCGAAATGGACCGGAAGCTGGGCGGGCTGCACCCTTCTGACCTGGTGATCCTTGCCGGCCGGCCTTCGATGGGCAAAACCGCACTCGCCACCAACATGGCGTTCAATGCCGCCCGCGCCCACCACGAGAGCGGCGGCAAGGAAGGTGCGCAGGTTGCATTCTTCTCGCTCGAAATGTCGGCCGAACAGCTCGCCACCCGTATTCTGGCCGAACAGACCGGCATTTCCTCGGACCGTATCCGCCGCGGCGACGTGAAGACCGACGATTTCTCGACTTTCGCCGCGGTCGCGGCCGAACTGCAGTATCTGCCGATGTATATCGACGACACGCCGGCCGTATCGGTTTCGACGCTGCGCACACGCGCGCGCCGGCTCAAGCGCCAGCACGGGCTTGGCCTGATCGTTGTCGACTATCTGCAGCTCATGCGCCCATCGAGTGTCAACCGCAACGACAATCGCGTTCAGGAAATCTCCGAGATCACGCGCGGGCTCAAGGCGGTGGCCAAGGAACTGAACGTGCCAGTGCTGGCGCTTTCGCAGCTGAGCCGTGCGGTCGAACAGCGCGAGGACAAACGCCCGCAACTTGCCGACCTCCGTGAGTCGGGCTCGATCGAGCAGGATTCCGACGTCGTCATGTTCATCTTCCGCGAGCAGTATTATCACGAGCGCGGTATTCCCAAGCAACGGGACGAAGAATCAGACGAGAAGTTCTCCGAACGCATGCAACGCTGGCAGGACCGGGGCGAACGGATTCACAATGTCGCGGAAGTCATCATCGCCAAGCAGCGGCATGGCCCGATCGGCGTGGTCGAACTGTTCTTCGACGGCATGGTGACAAAATTCGGCGATCTGGCTCGGCCCGACCAGCTGCCCGATGGCGACCACTGATCGCGCCACCGCCGTTCTCACCATAGACCTGGCGGCGGTCGCCGAGAATTTTCGCTCCCTGCGACGGCGTTTCGCGGGCAGTGAGCTTGGCGCGGCAGTGAAGGCCAATGCCTACGGCCTGGGCGCAGCCCAGGTTGCGCCCGCCTTGTGGCGCGCCGGCGCCCGCACTTTCTTCGTGGCGACACTGGATGAAGGCATTGCCTTGCGTGCCACGCTCGGCAAGGCACAGATCGCCGTTCTGCATGGGTTGACGACCGGCCCGGCCGATGAATTTCTCTCGCACCGCCTAATCCCGGTCCATAACAGCATTGCCGAAATCGATACTTGGCTGGCTGCCGCACCCGACATGCCCTCGGCGCTCCATATCGATACCGGCATCGCCCGGCTCGGCATGCCGACGCGCGACGTCGCAATGCTGGCAGACACGAAACGCCTTTCCGCCCTGTCGCTTGCCTTCGTCATGAGCCATCTCGCCTGCAGTGACGATGCCGCGCATCCGCTCAATGCCCGGCAGCGCGATCGTTTCCGGGCAGCCTGTGCCGCGCTGGCAATTCCCGCTTATGTCCCGCGCAGCCTCGTCGCTTCGGCCGGAATTTTTCTGGAGCCCCCCTATCATTTCGATCTGGGCCGACCCGGCGCCGCGCTGTATGGCATCGGGGTCCAGGCGGATTGTCCCAATGCCATGCGACCGGTCGTGCGGCTGTCGGGAAAAATCCTGCAATTACGGGACGTTGACAGTGATTCGACCGTTGGATATGGTG
>JBBDWX010000236.1:0-2367 GCA_040902665.1 Dongiaceae bacterium | reverse complement strand
TTCTCGAACGCGGCGCACGGAGCCTGTTGCTGGCGGAGCTGCTCGCCGGGCTTCGCCTCACTTTCAGCTATATGTTCAAGCCGAAGGTGACGCTGAACTACCCGTATGAGAAGGGCCCGCTGTCGCCCCGCTTCCGCGGCGAACACGCGCTGCGCCGTTACCCAAACGGCGAAGAACGCTGCATCGCCTGTAAACTCTGCGAGGCGATCTGTCCGGCACTCGCAATCACGATCGAGGCAGAACCGCGCGCCGACGGAAGCCGCCGCACGACGCGCTACGACATCGACATGACGAAATGCATCTATTGCGGACTCTGTGCGGAATCCTGCCCGGTCGATGCAATCGTCGAAGGGCCGAATTTTGAGTTCGCGTCGGAAACGCGCGAGGAGCTGTTCTACAACAAGGAAAAACTGCTCGCGAACGGCGACCGCTGGGAAGCCGAAATCGCGGCCAATCTGCAGGCCGACGCGCCTTACCGTTAAGGTCGCGTTCTGTGGATCGGGTGATGGGGAAGAGAGCGTTTCGATGATCTTGGCGGGTCTGGCTTTCTATCTGTTTGCGGCGGTGCTTCTCGCATCGGCAATCATGGTGATTGCCGCGCGGAATCCCGTGCACTCGGTTTTGTTCCTGATCCTCGCGTTCTTTAACGCGGCGGGGTTGTTCGTGCTGGTCGGTGCCGAGTTCCTCGCGATGATCCTGGTCATCGTCTATGTCGGCGCTGTCGCGGTCCTGTTCCTGTTTGTTGTCATGATGCTCGACATCAATTTCTCGGAGCTGCGCGAAGGGTTCCTGAATTATCTGCCCGTCGGCGCACTGGTCGGTCTTATCCTGGTGGTTGAGTTGCTGATGGTGCTCGGCACCTGGATCGTATCGCCGGAGGCTGGGGGTGTGAGTGCCGTGCCGATGCCGCCGCCCGACCAGGTGACCAACACCGAAGCGCTCGGCGCGGTCGTCTATACCGGGTATTTCTATCTGTTCCAGGCGGCCGGCCTGGTCCTGCTGGTGGCCATGATCGGCGCGATCGTGCTGACCCTCCGCAAGCGCGAGGGGGTGCGCAAACAGTCGATCCGCCGCCAGATCGCGCGCCGCGCGGAAGACTCGATCGAGGTCAAGGACGTGCCGACTGGGAGTGGAATCTGATGCTCGAGATCGGCCTCTCCCATTATCTCACGGTGGCTGCGATCCTGTTCGCCATCGGCATTTTCGGCATCTTTCTCAATCGGAAGAACGTCATCATCATCCTGATGTCGATCGAGCTCATGCTGCTCGCGGTGAACATCAATTTGGTGGCGTTCTCGGCGACGCTGGGCGATCTCGTCGGCCAGATCTTCACCATGTTCGTGCTGACCGTGGCCGCCGCGGAGGCGGCGATCGGCCTCGCGATCCTGGTCGTCTATTTCCGGAACCGCGGCTCCATCGCGGTCGAAGACATCAACATGATGAAGGGTTGAGCGGGGATGGACGTCGCTATCGTCTTGTTGCCGCTGTTCGGCGCCATCGTCGCCGGGTTCTTCGGTCGCTGGCTTGGTGATCGCGGCGCGCAGTACATCACCTGCGGCGCGATGATCGCGGCCGCGGTGCTGTCGATCATTGTTGCGTGGGACGTCGCCTTCCATGGCAATGTCCGTACCATCGAGCTTTTTTCCTGGTTCGATTCCGGCGGTTTCGACGCCGTCTGGTCGATCCGCGTCGATCAGTTGACGGCGGTGATGCTGGTCGTGGTGACGGTCGTGTCGACCGTCGTCCATGTCTATTCGATCGGCTACATGCACCATGATCCCTCGGTGCCGCGCTTCATGGCGTATCTGAGCCTGTTCACCTTCTGCATGCTGATGCTGGTGACGGCCGATAACTTCATGCAGCTTTTCTTCGGCTGGGAAGGGGTCGGGCTCAGCTCCTATCTGCTGATCGGTTTCTGGTACGACCGGCCCGCGGCCAACGCAGCCGCGATCAAGGCCTTCCTCGTCAACCGGGTCGGCGATTTTGGGTTTGCGCTTGGCATCATGGGCGTGTTCCTGGTGTTCGACGCGGTCAGTTTCGATGCGGTGTTTGAGGCCGTGCCGGGCATGACGGACGTGACGATCGATTTTCTCGGTATGCAGCTCAATGCGATCGAGACGCTGTGCATCCTGCTGTTCATCGGCGCGATGGGTAAATCGGCGCAGCTTGGCTTGCACACCTGGCTGCCCGATGCGATGGAAGGCCCGACACCGGTGTCGGCGTTGATCCATGCAGCGACCATGGTGACGGCCGGAGTTTTCATGGTCTGCCGGCTCTCGCCGATGTTCGAGTACGCGCCGATCGCTTTGTCGGTCGTCTGCATCGTCGGCGCCTCGACGGCGCTCTTCGCCGCGACGGTCTGGCTCG
>JBBDWX010000235.1:0-2389 GCA_040902665.1 Dongiaceae bacterium | reverse complement strand
CGCCGCCGCCGCGGATGATGGCGCCCTGCATCGCCGCCAGAATGTCGCCCTCGAAGGCGCCGGGATGGGCAAGACGGTTCGCTTCGTCGAGTGCGGCATCGGCGAGTGCGGCCGCCCTGCGGACATATTCGATCTCGGCCGGGCTTTTGACGACTCGCAGGCGGGTGACCAGCTCCGATTCGTCCTGCAGCGTGCAGAAGCCGTCGAGCGCCGCGTTCAATCGCATGCCGTTGCGCCCGGTCAGGCCGTAGGCCTCGTATTCGACGCCAAGCTTTTTGCCGCTGAGACCGAAATCGGCGAGGATCGATTTCAGTTCCTGCGATGGATTGGCGTCGGGCGCATCGACCCAGATGCGGATATCTTCGATGACCGACGTCAGCTGCGCCTGCAGCAGATCGGGCGAGCGGGTCAGCAGCATCAGCCGACCGTCGGCGCCGAAATAGAGGCATTGAAAGAACACATACCCGACCGTGTCGTAGCCGGTCAGGTAGAACATGCTCTCCTGGCGGAAGAGCAACATGCCGTCGAGTCCGCGCGCCTGCATCGCCTGTATCGCGCGCGCGCGCCGTTCCGCCAGTTCCTCACGGCTGAAATGCAAAGCCACGTTCGGTCCTCCCATGCAATGATCGAGAGCAGCCGGACCAGCGTTTCAGGCCACTGATCTGGCTGGTTTTCAGATGAAGATCAGGATCACGATCTCGATCAGGCAGGCGCCGATGAAAAGGATCATGTGCGGCATGTCGCGGCCGGGCGGCTCTACTTCACGACCAGGTCGAGCGAGGCTTTCGACAGCGGCTCGGCGCCGTTTGCCGTCACCAGCGAGGTCCGTCCATGCGTCATCGCGATACCGCTTTCGGCATCGAAGATGATGATGTGAATAAAGAACACCATGCCCGGCGCCGCTTCGACCGGATTGCCGTGATAGAACATCGGCCAGTCCATCCAGTTCGGCGCGAAAGTGGTGCCGAGGCTGTAGCCGGTCGCATTCATCCGGGCCGCGCGATAGCCGGCATCGTCGCAGACCCGCGCGTAGGCATCGAACACCTCGCCGATCGGCCGGCCCGGCTTGAGCGCCGCTTCGCATTCGAACAGCGCCTCGAGCGAGATCTTGTGCATATCGCGCTGCTGCGCCGGCACCGATCCGATCGGGATCGTGCGCATGAGACAGGCATGGTAATGCCGATAGACGCCGGCAAATTCGAGCGTGAGCTGGTCGACCGGATCGAGATGGCGTCGGCCGGTAAAATACCGGCAGAGCAATGCGGCCTTGCCCGAGCCGATGATGAACTCGCTGGCCGCATCGTCGCCGCCGCCGCGGATGATGGCGCCCTGCATCGCCGCCAGAATGTCGCCCTCGAACGCGCCAGGCCCGGCGAGCCGGTTCGCCTCGTCGAGCGCCAGGTCGCCCAGTTCGGCCGCCCGGCGCACATAGACGATCTCGGCAGGGCTTTTGACGAGCCGCAGCCGGTTCACCAATTCGGATTCATCCTGCAGGCTGCAGAACCCCTCGAGCGCCGCATTGAGCCGCATGCCATTGCGCGCGGTCAGGCCGTAGGCCTCGTATTCGACGCCGAGCTTTTTGCCGCTGAGACCGAATTCCGCGAGTATTGATTTCAATTCATGTGCCGGTTTGGCGTCGGGTCCGTCGACCCAGATCCGGATGTCCTCGATC
This sequence comes from Dongiaceae bacterium, assembly GCA_040902665.1. Lineage (GTDB taxonomy): Bacteria > Pseudomonadota > Alphaproteobacteria > Dongiales > Dongiaceae > JAWXBK01. The sequence continues at coordinate 717 of JBBDWX010000235.1, read as the reverse complement.
GTCGACGTGTGCTGCGCCTGCAGCCGGTCGGGTGCGCGTGTCAGCAGCATCAGCCGCCCGTCGGCACCCAGATAGAGACACTGGAAAAAGACGTAACCGAATGTGTCGTAGCCGGTCAGATAGAACATACTCTCCTGGCGAAAGATCAGCATGCCGTCGAGGCCGCGCGCCTGCATGGCCTCTGCCGCGCGGGCGCGTCGTCCGGCCAGTTCCTCGCGGCTGAAATGCAGCGCCATGATCAGTCCTCCAATGCGATAATCGAGAGCAGCCGTCCGTAATCGCGCCGGCCCTCGAGAACCGTGCGGCGATAGCTGAAGAAACGTTCCGGCTCCGCGCAGGTGTCGGCTGGCAGACGCGCAATGGCGCGAACGCCGGCGGCATGGAGGCGCGATTCGACGTAGGCTGAAAGGTCGAACAGATAGTGATCGGCGCGCGACGCGGGCCGAAAATAGCGTGCATTGGTCTCGTCCTGCGCGAGAAACGGTGCCGGAAACTCCGGACCGACTTCATAGGATCGTGGCCCGATGCACGGGCCGATCGCTGCGCGAATACGCGCCGGCTTGGCACCCATCCGCGTCATCGCGGCGACCGTTTCCTCGACAATGCCCGAGATCGCGCCGCGCCAGCCGGCATGCGCGGCACCGACAACGCGCGCTTCGTCATCGGCCAGCAGCACCGGTGCGCAATCGGCGGTGAGAATGCCGAGCGCGATACCGG
>JBBDWX010000234.1:0-2424 GCA_040902665.1 Dongiaceae bacterium | reverse complement strand
GAGCGCCGATGGCGACGCTGACGATTTCGGCTGACCGGCCGCAGGCGAAGATCGCAGTCCGGCTTTGCGATGTGTGGCCCGACGGCGCGTCGTCGCGCATCAGCTTCATGCTGTTCAACCTGACCCATCGCGACGGCCACGAAACGCCGGCCCCGCTCGAGCCGGGCAAGCAATACCGGGTGCGCATCGCGCTCAATCATGTGGCGCACCGATTCCGCACCGGCAATCGCATTCGCCTGGCGGTGTCGAGCGAATGGTGGCCGATGATGTGGCCGGCGCCCGAGGCGGCAACGATCGCGCTGCACGGACCCGACTGTGCCCTCGATCTGCCGATCCGCGCGCCGCACCGCGACGATGCGGCATGGACCGAATGGGAGGCCGCGGAAACGGCAACCCCGGTTGCATCGGAAACCCGTCGTGACGGTCGCACCGAGCGTCACGTCATCCACGATATCGGCAGCGAAACCACGACCCTACGCATGATCAAGGATTCCGGCTGCGAATACCTGCCAAGCGTCGACCTGATCGCCGACACCGAACAGGAAGAAGTATATGTCGTGAGCGACGGCGACCCTCTGTCTGCGCTGGCGAGCACGACCATTCGTCAGTCGCTGGCACGCGAAGGCTGGTCGATCGAAACCCGGGCACGCACGACGCTCCGCGCCACAGCGACCGAGTTTCATTTCACGGCCGAGATCGATGCGTTCGAAAATGGCGTTCGCGTGCACAGCGCGAACGAACGTCACGTCGTCTCGCGCGATCACAACTAGGCCCGATACGTTTCAGCGAAAGTCACGACCGATCTGGCGACTTTGCCCGATGAGCGCGGCGCCGGTCGCCCGATCGGTCGTCGAATTGTAGAGCATGTGCAGCGGCGCATTTTCGATGCCGCAATAGTCGAAGATGCCGACGCGGATCTCGGTGTCCATGGCTCGGTCGTAGCCGCGCTTGGCATAACTGTCGGCATCGTTCGCCGCCAGGGCCAAAGCGAGCCCGCGTTTGCCCTTCAGATTGCGATCGCCATAGGCCCAGCCATTGTTCCAGACGCGATCGATCCAGCCTTTCAACATCGCCGGCATCGACCACCACCAGACCGGAAAGACCAGCGCAATCGCGTCGTTACGTTCGATGCGCGCCTGCTCGGCAAGAACGACATCGCTGTATCGTTTGCTACCGCAGTCCCAGGCCGGTTCGTCTTCGGGCCACAGCGCCGGATCGAAACCTTCCCGATAGAGATCGGCAATCTCTGTCTGGTGTCCCGCCTCGACGAGGCCGGCAACGAAACCGTCGAGGACCGCGCCCGTCAGCGACGAGCGTCGCGGATGCGCAAGCACCGCCAGGACATTCATGATTTTCCCCCAGACCGATGAACGACCGATCACCCCTGCCGGGGCGAAGACTAGACCGGTGGCCGTTCGGGACGCCAATCTCCTGGGCAGCGCCAAAGATTTCGGGGAGTGCCGGGAATGGCAACAGGCAACGCTCGGGTCGTGATCGTTACGGGCGGCGGCACGGGGATCGGCCGTGCAGTCGCCCTGCATATGGCGGCGCGAGGCTGGCGGGTCGGGGTCAATTATGCGCGCAGCCGGGACGAAGCCGAGGCAACTGCGGCGGACTGTGCCGCCGCCGGGGGCGAGGGTCTCGCCCTTGAGGGCGACGTTGCGCTCGACGGCGATTGCCGTCGCATCGTCGCTGCGACGATCGAACGCTGGGGCCGGCTCGATTCGCTGGTCAACAATGCGGGCGTCACCGCCTTTGCGCCGGCGAACGATCTCGATTCGCTCGACGCCGCGGATTTTGCACGGATCTTTTCGGTCAACGTGACGGCGGCCTACCAGATGGCCCGCGCGGCAGCGCCAGCCCTTAAATCCGCCGGCGGAACGATCGTCAATATGTCGTCGCATGGCGCTTTCAGCGGTCTCGGCAGTTCGATGGCCTACGCCGCCTCGAAGGGCGCCCTCAATACCCTCACCCTCGCTTTGGCTCGGGCCCTGGCGCCGGCGATCCGGGTTAATGCGGTCTGTCCGGGCTTTGTTGATACCGATTGGGTGCGCCGGCGCATGAGCGAACCCGAATATGACGATTTTCGTGCAACAGTGGCCCGAATGACACCCCTGGGACGCATCTCCGACGCCGCCGACGTGGCCGAGGCAGTCGGCTGGTTTCTTCAGGGCGGGCCCACAATCACCGGGCAATTGCTGGTGGTCGACGGCGGGGTTCATCTGACGGTCCGCACGCCGATGGACGGTTGAGACAGATACCGATCGTGGTGTACAATCAATCGGATAAGCTGCCCGGATAGTATGGGGCTACTCGGGGCGCAGCAGATTCGATCCAATAGCTTCGATCCAACTGGGGGAATACTCACAATGACGGCGTCCACATTGCCGATTGCGGAGATCCGCAACGTTCTTCGCAGCCTGT
>JBBDWX010000233.1:0-16950 GCA_040902665.1 Dongiaceae bacterium | reverse complement strand
ACGACGAAGGCTACGGGCTGTTCGTGTTTCGCATGAGCGACGACATGCTGCTCGGCGGCGTCAACCTCACGCATGTGCGGCGCGGCGTGGCACAGACCGCGTCGCTCGGATACTGGATCGGCGAAGCACATGCGCGGCAGGGTTATATGACAGATGCGCTGCGCGCGCTGTTGCCCTATGCGTTCCAGCAGCTCGCGTTGCACCGGATCGAGGCCGCGTGCCTGCGCGAGAATGAAGCGAGCCGCCGCTTGCTGTTGAAAGCCGGATTCTGCGAGGAAGGGATGGCGCGACAGTATCTCCGCATCAACGATCGCTGGCAGGACCATCTGCTGTTCGGGCTTGTCGCCGGCGACCTCGCTGGATCTGTGCATTAGCGGCTGGGCGGATTATGATCGTTGGCGCCGAACATGACCGAAGCCGGTCACGCATGGCCGGCGTCGGTCGAGAGCTGGCTGAAATCGACGCCGATCTTGCGGATCGCACGCTCCCATTTGTCGTCGAGACGATCGTCGAACAACAAGGCCTCGTCGGCGGGCGCCGAGAGCCAGCCATTGGCATGGATTTCCATATCGAGCTGACCGGGTCCCCATCCGGCATAGCCGAGCGCCAGGATACGCTGGCGCGGTCCATTGCCGCCGGCGATCGCCCGCAGGATGTCGAGGCTCGCTGTCAGGCCGAACTCTTCTGCGACGCGCAGAGTGTCGCCGGCCGCATAATCGGTCGAATGAAGCACAAAGCCGCGCGCGGCTTCGACCGGTCCGCCGAAATGAATGCGTATTGCATCGTCCGGCACGGTCTGTGCCACGCCAAGCTGGGTCAGCAGGTCGGGCAAGGTAATGCTGCTCATCAGCCGGTTGACGACGAGACCCATCGCGCCATCCTCGTTATGAGCACACATGTAGATGACCGATCGGGCGAAACGAGGATCGCGCATGCCGGGCATCGCAATCAGAAGCTGGCCGGTCAAATAGGGACCATCGGTCCCGTCCATGGTCTCGACATTCATGTTCTAATACCTAGGTTCCCGGTCATGGTCCGGCAAGCATCGGATGCCGATGACAAAATCCTGCACGGGAATGTGACGGAAGCTTGGCGGCCCGGCCCTTGGGCTTCGGGGCGCAATGATAGTATATTGAAACTATGAGATTTATTGGCATTCCTGGCGCGACCCTGGCGGTCGCTTTAAGTCTGTTCTGCTGCGCCGACCGGGCGCTGGCGGCCGCGTCCGACTGGTTCGAAACGCCGGAAGGGGCGGTGCGTCTGGTTGCTGCCGTCGATCGGACGGGCACGCTCGAAACGATTCCCGCCGGCATCGAATTCCGACTCGAACCGGGCTGGAAAACCTACTGGCGCTCGCCCGGCGATGCCGGCTTGCCGGTCAGTGTCGACTGGCAGGGTTCGCAGAACCTCTCCGATGCCGCGATGTCCTGGCCCGCCCCCCATCGCTTCACTTTGTTCGGACTCGATACGTTCGGTTATGGCGATGCCGTCGTGTTTCCGGTTGCGGTGACGCCGGCCGAACCGGGAGAGCCGCTTCGCTTGCATGCGGCGGTCAATTATCTGCTGTGCGAAGAAATCTGCATTCCCTTCGAGGCGGAGCTGGTGCTCGATCTGCCGGCAGGCGAAGCGGCACCCGCGCCGGAAGCACAGTCTATCGATCGGTTTCAGTCGCAGGTCCCTGTGCGGGACAGTTCGCACGGTATCGTCATCGAGCATGTCACGGTCGAGGGCGGCGGCACGCCGACGATCGCGCTGACCGCGCGCTCGGAAATTCCGTTCATCGCCCCGGACCTGCTGGTCGAAGGCACCTATGACTGGCGGTTTCCGGCACCGGAGCTGATCCGTGCCGCCGACAATCTCGGTGCAACGCTGCGCATCGTTGCCGAACCGCTTGTACCCGATGCGCCACCGCTCGATACGCTGCCGCTGGTGTTGACGCTGATCGATGGAACCCGGGGCGTCGAGCTGCTGCTCGAACCGGGCACCAGCATAGGTGGCTCCGGCGTCGATAGCGGCAGTGCAGGTGCGCCGCTCGTTGCGGCATTGCTGATCGCGCTGCTCGGCGGACTGATCCTCAATCTGATGCCCTGCGTTCTGCCCGTGCTTTCGCTCAAGCTGCTGTCGGTCGTCGGGCATGGCGGCGGCGAAGCGCGCGCGGTGCGGCGCTCGTTCCTCGCTACTGCAGCCGGCATCGTGTTCTCATTCCTCCTGCTCGCCGCCGTGCTGATCGCACTCAAGAGCGCCGGTACGACGATCGGATGGGGTATCCAGTTCCAGCAACCCTGGTTCCTGGTCGCCATGGCGGCGATCGTGACCCTCTTCGCGGCCAATCTCGCTGGCTGGTTCGATGTGGCGTTGCCGGCCTGGATCGGAAATCGTGCCGGCACCGAACGCTCGGGCATTGCCGGCGCGTTTGCCACGGGCATGTTGGCGACACTGCTGGCCACGCCCTGTTCGGCGCCCTTTGTCGGCACCGCGGTCGGTTTTGCATTGGCGCGGGGTGCCGGCGAGATCCTTGCGATCTTTGCCGTCATGGGCGTCGGGCTGGCGCTACCCTATCTGCTGGTCAGCGCCATGCCCCGGATCGCGACCGCGCTGCCGCGGCCGGGGCGCTGGATGGTCCATTTGCGCCGGCTGCTGGCGCTTGCCCTGATCGCGACGGCGGTCTGGCTGCTCTGGATCGTCGCAGAAATTGCCGGGAGACCGGCGGCGCTGGTTTCCGGCCTGCTGCTGCTGGCCGTTCTCGCCCTGCTCTGGCTGCGGCCGCGCCTCGGTCATACAGGCCGGTCGGCAGGCACGATCGCCGCGGCGGTTCTGATGATCGCGGCCCTGCTGCCGGCATTGCTGCCTGGCTTTTCCGAGCGACACCGACCCGGTGGCGAAATGATCGTCGCCGACGATGCGCTTTGGCAGGCTTTCGATCCGGCTTCGATCGACCGGCTGGTCGGCGAGGGAAAGACCGTATTTGTCGATGTGACGGCGGAATGGTGCATCACCTGCGAGGTGAACAAGCGCCTCGTCCTCGAGCGCGCACCGGTTTCCCATCGACTCACCGTTCCGGGTGTTCTGGCTATGCGCGCGGACTGGACCCGGCCCAATGAAGCCATTGCACAGTATCTGGCGACTTTCGGCCGCTACGGAATACCCTTTAATGTTATTTACGGTCCAGGTGCGCCCGACGGCATTGCCCTGCCCGAATTGCTCGACACCGGTTCCGTCCTCGACGCCCTGGACCGGGCGGCGGGTTCATCTTGATGGGCTGGCGTCGAACCCCGCCTGTGCCTATCTAGAGGTCGGGCCAGGCAGGCCAGGCCAACCGAATGGGTTGTTTCAGGGTTCTTCGAGAAAAGGGAGAGATTGATGGCGATCAAGGTTGGAGACCGAATTCCGCCGGTCAAGGTTCAGATGATGAAGGACGGCGAAATCAAGACGCTTTCCAGCGACGATCTGTTCAAGGGGAAGAAGGTGGTGCTGTTTGCCCTGCCGGGTGCTTTCACGCCGACCTGTTCGGCGCAGCATCTGCCGGGCTTCATCAAGCACGCCGAGGACATTCGCAAAAAGGGCGTCGATTCAATCGCCTGCCTCTCGGTCAACGACGCTTTCGTCATGGACGCCTGGGGTAAGGATCGTGGCGCCGGCGAGAAGGTCATGATGCTGGCCGATGGCAATGCCGATTTCTCGAAAGCCGTTGGCCTGACGATGGATGCGACCGGATACGGCATGGGCCTTCGCGCCAATCGTTACGCGATGGTGGTGGAAGACGGTGTCGTCAAGAAGCTCAATGTCGAGGCGCCCGGCGCCTTCGAAGTATCGAGCGCCGAATCCGTTCTCAAGGCGCTCTAGTCGATTCGATAGACGAGGATCGGGCGGCGGGGACCGAATGGTTACCGCCGCTTTCGATTCCGGCCACGGCAACTGAAGGCGGGATTATGGCGCGCGACATCCATCCGGATATGAACGAGCTATTGCGCCTCGATGCGGAGTGGCCAGCGAACCAGACGCTCGAACAGGAGCGCGTTGCCTGGCGCGCTTTCTGTCTTGCAAACAACCGGCCCTGTCCGCGCGAAATCAGCGTCGAGAACCGCGCCATCGGCGATGTCGGTCATCGTGTGCCGGTGCGGATCTATCGTCCGCACGAAAACGGGTGCGAACCGTGTTTCGTCTATATCCACGGCGGCGGCTGGATTCTGGGCGACCTCGACACCAACGACAGCATCGCCTGGGGCTTTGCGGCAGAGACGGGTGCGACCGTCATCAGCGTCGACTATCGGCTTGCACCCGAACATCCCTATCCGGCCGCGTTCGACGATTGCTACGCGGTCGTTTCACATCTTGCCCGGCATGCCACGGCCTTTGGCGTCGATCCGATGCGCATTGCCGTGGGTGGCGACAGCGCGGGCGGCAATCTCACGGCGGCCGTCGCGTTGGCGTTGCGCGATCGGCACGGGCCGCCGATCGTGGCGCAGGCGCTCATCTATCCGGTGCTCGGAACCGACACCGAACTGCCATCCTATCGCGAGAATGAATGCGCACCGCTGCTGACCCGCGACGGCATGATCCACTATCTCGATGCCTATCTCGGTGCGCATCGTGCCGCACCGCCGGTCTATGCCATGCCGCAGACGGCAACGGATCTGACGAACCTGCCGCCGGCTCTGGTGCATACTGCCGCACACGATCCGCTGCGCGACGAAGGCAAACTTTATGCCGACCGGCTCGCGGAAGCGGGCAACGAGGTCGAGTATCGGTGCGCCGTGCGTATGGTACACAGCTTCATGCGGGCGCGATTCCAGGGCTCCGCAGCGGCTGCGGAGTTCGAGGCGATTTGCGCCTTCCTGCGGCGCCATCTCGGTTCACAAAAAGTCACCTAATGTCTCGATCGCTTCGCGGGCCAGGAGGTCGGCGCGCTCGTTCTCGACATGGCCATCGTGACCGCGCACCCAATGCCATTCGATCCGGTGCGGAGTCGCGGCTGCTTCGAGTCGCTGCCAGAGATCGACATTCTTGACCGGTTTGCGATCGGCTGTTTTCCAGCCCTTGCGCTTCCATCCGGCGATCCATTTGGTGATGCCGTCCTTCAGATAGGTGCTGTCGGTGTAGAGATGCACCGTCGAGGGCTTTTTCAGCGCCTCGAGCGCCATGATTGCGGCAGTCATTTCCATTCGGTTGTTGGTCGTCAGCGTTTCGGCGCCGGCCAGTTCCTTCTCGTAGTTGCCGGCGCGCAGGATTGCTGCCCACCCGCCGGGGCCGGGATTGCCGCGGCAGGCGCCGTCGGTAAAGATTTCCACCAGGGCAGCGTCGGTCACGGATCGATGCCATAGGCGGCCGCGCTGCGCACGCCGGCGTGGAAACGCAGCTTGCGCACATATTCCTTGGGGTCCTTGGGCGTGACGAAAGCGCCGGGCGGGTGGTGCAGCCAGTCGTAGAGTCGCGTCATCAGAAAACGCAGCGCGCTGCCGCGGGCGAGCAGGGGCAGGGCGTCGATTTCGTCCGGCGAAAGCGGTCGTACTGCACGATAGGCGGCGAGCAGAACCCTTGCCTTGGTGACATTAAAGCTGCCATCGGGTTCGAAGCACCAGGCATTCAGGCAGACCGCAATGTCGTAGGCGTAGAAATCGTTGCAGGCGAAATAGAAATCGATCACCCCGGAAAGCCGGTCGCGCAGGAAGAAAACATTGTCGGGGAACAGATCGGCGTGGATCACACCTTCCGGCAGTGCCTTCGGCCACTGCGCCTCGATCCCGCTGTAGGCGGCAGCCAGTTCATCGGCGAGACCGGGAATTACTTCGTCGGCGCGCGTGCCACACGCCTCGATCAGCCGACCCCAGCCTTCGTGCGACAGATCGTTGGGACGGCGCAGGCGATAATCGGCGCCGGCCAGGTGCATGCGCGCCATCGCCTCGCCGAGCAGTTGGCAGTGACGCGGCGTCGGCCGACGCGGCCACATTCCATCGAGAAAACTGACGATCGCTGCCGGGCGGCCGCACAGCCGGTTCAGCGTCGTGCCGTCGCGATCGTGGATCGGCGTCGGGCAGGCGATACCGCGGCTGGCCAGATGCTCCATCAGCCCGAGAAAGAACGGCAGATCTTCCTCGCGCACGCGCTTTTCGTAGAGCGTCAGGATGTAGCTGTCGCGTTCGGTGCGCAGCAGATAGTTGCTGTTCTCGACGCCCTCGGCGATACCCTTGCACGACAGGCTGCTGCCGATATCGTAGCGTGCCACGAAATCGGCGAGGGCCTCGTCGGGAACTTCGGTATAGACCGCCACGGCCGAACCCGTCAGGCGCTCAGCGCGCGCGGCAGCTTGAACTGCACGTCTTCGCGGGTGACGGAAACTTCCCTGACCGTGGCATCGAATCGTGCGCGGCAGGCTTCGATGACCTGTTCGACCAGGAGTTCCGGGGCCGAGGCGCCAGCGGTAACGCCGACAACCCGGACATTGTCGAACCAGCGCCAGTCGATATCTTCCGCCTGGCGGATCAGCCGCGCATTGGCACAGCCGGCGCCCTTTGCCACTTCGACAAGGCGCATCGAGTTCGAGGAATTCGGCGCACCGAGCACGAGCACCAGATCGGCATCGGGTGCGATCGCCTTGACCGCCTGTTGCCGGTTGGTCGTCGCGTAACAGATGTCTTCCTTTTTGGGCCCCTCGATCTTCGGAAATCGTCGCTGCAGCGCTCCAACAATGGCAGCCGTGTCGTCGACCGAAAGGGTGGTCTGCGTCACATAGGCGAGATTGTCAGGATCGGGCAGCGCAATGCCCATGGCATCCGCTATGGTCTCGATCAGCGTGATCGTGCCCGGCGGCAGCTGCCCCATGGTTCCGATCACCTCCGGATGGCCGCGATGGCCGATGAGGAGGATGTGGCGGCCGGCGCGGTGATGACGCTCGGCCTCGCGATGCACCTTGCTGACCAGGGGACAGGTCGCATCCAGCCAGTCGAGGCCGCGCCTGCCGGCCTCATGCGGTACAGCCTTCGGTACGCCATGCGCCGAGAAGACCACCGTCGCGCCATCCGGCACATCGTCCAGCTCCTCGACGAAAACAGCGCCTTTGGCCTCGAGCGACTCGACGACGGTGCGATTGTGCACGATCTCGTGCCGCACATAGACCGGCGCACCGCGCTGCTCGATCGCCCGCTCCACGATCTGGATGGCACGATCGACGCCGGCGCAGAATCCGCGCGGTGCTGCAAGCAGGATGGTAAGCGGTTGGAGCATATCTGCCGGGGTCCCGGGGTGCATCATCAGAAGCAAGTGACCGGCCTTGTGCCCCGGCAGGGCGTTTCATAGAGTGCCGGCGCCGGCCGATGGAGCGCCGGCAAGGTAATACAGCCCGAGAGCGAGGGGAAAGGGGAACATGGCGGTACCGGTTCCGGCGCAAAAGGCGCCCTATGCGGTCGATGTCGAGGTCGGCGCGAAATATTTCTGGTGCGCCTGTGGCCTGAGCCGGAAACAGCCGTTCTGCGATGGTTCCCATAAGGGCACCGGGCTCGCGCCCGTCGCCTACGAGGCGGCTGCCAGCAGCCGGCTCTATTTCTGCGGGTGCAAGAGCACCCGTCAACAGCCGTTCTGCGATGGTTCCCATAATGGACTTTGATCATAGCCGCCGGCGCTTCTGGCCGGCCCTCGGTATCGTGCTGCTGCTCGGCGCCTGCACCGCCACAGTCTTTGGCGGCGACGATGATGACGAGCCATCGACCGCCCCGCTGCCCTGTCCGCTCGTGGCTGGCGTATCCGACGCCTCGAAACTGACCCGATTCGCCGGGGCCGGCCGCGACGTGACGGACGTCCAGTTCGAAGCGCAACTGACCGACCTGCGCTCCGGCTGCGTCTATCGCGAAGGCGAAATCGCCATCACGGTCGAAGTGCCATTCATTGTCTCGCGCGGCCCGGCCAACCAGGATGGTACTGCCCGATTCAATTATTTCGCCGCCATCGCACGCGGCGAAAGGGTCCTCGCGCGCGAGACGTTCGATGTGCAGGTCGAGTTCGACGGCAACACGACGCGGATGGGCTATCTCGACGAACTCGGCCAAACGATCCCGCTGCAGGGCGACGAGCTCGGCAACAGTTACGTGATCTATATCGGGATCGAGCTGACGCCGCAGGAGATGGAGTTCAACCGGCAGCGCTGAACATCCCGGTGCTGACTTCGTAGATCCGTTGCATCGGTCCGGATAACGGCACCGACATCGGCGACATTTCTTGTGATTTTCAACGTTGCGTTGCTGCGTCGATCGTTTCGGCGGCGCAGGCGATCGGCCTTGACCCGGTGCGGCGATAGGACGATCCTCTCCTTGCCGCTGCGGGAGAGATCGCTTCGATGCGGCGCCGAAGGAGCAACCGCCCCGGAAACTCTCAGGCAAAAAGGACCGCAGCCGTTACGACACTCTGGAAAGCGGACGGGTCGATGCCCGTCCCACCGAAGGAGTAACTCGGGTCGCTCAGGCCCGACGAAATCTCTCAGGTTCCTGAGACAGAGGGGGCGCCCCGGGACGTTCTGTCCCGCCGCAGCCCGTTGTCTCGTGTGGGAGGAACCTGGTGAACGACCCGGCACAGCTCAAAACGACACCGCTCCATTCACTGCACCGTGCACTTGGTGCCCGTATGGTGCCGTTCGCCGGCTACGACATGCCGGTGCAATATCCCGCCGGAATCATTGCCGAACATCGACATACCCGTTCGCATGCCGGTTTGTTCGACGTGTCGCATATGGGGCAGGTGCGAATTCGTGCGGCCAATTCCGAGGCCGCCGCCGCAGCGATCGAGGCGCTGGTGCCGGCGGATTATCGCGCTCTCAAGCCGGGTCGCCAGCGCTACGGGTTCTTCACGAACGAGGCCGGCGGCATCCTCGACGATCTGATGGTCGCGCATGGCGGCGATCATTTTCTGATGGTGGTCAACGCCTCGCGCAAGGATGCGGATTTCGCCCATCTCCAGGCGAATCTGCCTAAAGAGGTCCATGCGGCCCTGCTCGCGGATCGCGCGCTGCTCGCGCTGCAGGGACCGGAAGCCGTGACGGTGATCCAGCGCCACGCACCGGAGACCGTTGGAATGCGTTTCATGGATGCGCGCGCGATGACCGTACTGGGTACGAATTGCTTCGTCACACGCTCGGGCTATACCGGCGAGGACGGGTTCGAATTGTCGGTGCCGGCGGATCAGGCCGAACGTCTTGCGCGGCGGCTGCTCGACGAACCGGAAGTCATGCCGATCGGGCTCGGCGCGCGCGATTCGCTGCGACTCGAGGCGGGGCTCTGCCTCTATGGCAACGATATCGACGAGACGACGACGCCGGTCGAAGCCGGCATCGAATGGGCGATCGGCAAGCGCCGTCGCGCCGAAGGCGGCTTTCCGGGAGCGAAGCGCATACTCGCCGAGCTGGCGGAGGGTCCGAAGCGTCGGCGTGTCGGCCTGTTGCCGCAGGGACGAAGCCCGGTCCGGGCGCATAGCACGATTCTCGACGCGTCCGGCGTCACCATCGGCGAAATCACGAGCGGCGGATTCGGACCCAGCCTCGAAGCGCCGATCGCCATGGGTTATGTGCCGACACGCCATGCCCGGCCGGGCGAGCAGGTCTCGGTCGATTTGCGCGGCAAGCCGGTCGTAGCCGAAATATCTGCCATGCCATTCGTCCAAACCCGCTATCACCGCGACTGAACGAGGGAAGAACGCCATGAGCCAGATTCTCTACACCGACGAGCATGAATGGATCCGCATCGAGGGCGATGTCGGCACGGTCGGCATTACCGATTACGCCCAGGAACAGCTTGGCGACGTGGTTTTCGTCGAATTGCCGGCGGTCGGTCGCAAGGTCGAGAAGGGCAAGGACATGGCGGTCGTCGAATCCGTCAAGGCCGCGAGCGAGGTCTACGCGCCGGTCACGGGCGAGATTGTCGAAGCGAACGATGGGCTGGTCGGTGAACCGGGCACGGTCAATGCCGATGCGACCGGCGCCGGCTGGTTCGTCAAGATCCGCCTCACCGACAGATCACAGCTCGAGGGGCTCATGGATGCAGCGGCATATAAAAAGTTCGTCGAGGGGCTGCACTGATGCGCTATCTGCCGCTGACCGGTGCCGACCGCAACGACATGCTGGCGCAGATTGGCGTCTCCTCGATCGAGGCACTCTATGACGATGTACCGAAGCGCGCGCGCCTGACAAAGCCGCTCGACCTGCCCGACCATGCCGGCGAACTCGAAGTTGAGCGCGCGATCGCGGCGTTGGCCGCGAAGAATCTCAATGCCGGGCAGGCGGCCTGCTTTCTCGGTGGCGGCGCCTATCGCCACCATGTACCGGCCGCGGTCGATCATCTGATCCAGCGCGGCGAATTCCTGACATCGTACACGCCCTATCAGCCGGAGATTACTCAGGGCACGTTACAGTATCTCTTCGAGTTTCAAACCCAGGTTGCTTTGATCACCGGCATGGATGTCGCAAACGCCTCGATGTACGACGGCGCGACCGCCGCGGCCGAAGCGGTGATGATGGCAACGCGCGTCACACGCCGGACTCGCGCCGTGGTTTCGGGGGGATTGCATCCGCATTATGCCGAGATTACCGCGACGCATGCGCGGTTCCTTGAGATCGTCCTCGATCAGGCGCCGCCCGATCCGGAAGGCGACGAGGATCTGATCGCACGCATCGACGGCGAGACCGCCTGCGTCATCGTGCAGAATCCGAGTTTTTTCGGTCATCTGCGCGATCTCAGAAAGCTAAGCGCCGCCTGCCACGATAAGGGTGCACTGCTGATCGTCGCGGTTGGCGAAACCGTGTCGCTCGGTGCCGTTGAACCGCCCGGCGCAATGGGCGCGGATATCGTCGTCGCCGAGGGCCAGTCGATCGGCAATGCGCTGGGTTTTGGCGGGCCGTATCTCGGTCTGTTCGCGGCGCGCGAAAAATATGTACGCCAGATGCCGGGCCGTCTGGTCGGCGAAACGCTCGACGTTGACGGGCGGCGTGGCTGGGTGCTGACGCTGGCGACGCGCGAACAGCATATCCGCCGCGAGAAGGCGACGAGCAACATCTGCACCAATTCCGGGCTTTGCGCACTCGCCTTCACGATCCATCTCGCTTTGCTCGGCGAAGAAGGGTTTCGCCGATTGGCAGCCCTCAATCATGCGGCCGCGGTTCAGCTCGCCGAACGGCTCGGCGCGATCAAGGGTGTGACCGTACTCAACGACGCCTTCTTCAACGAGTTCACGATAAGGCTGCCGCGCCCGGCGGCGGGTGTCGTCGACCGTCTGGTCGAACGCAATATTCTAGGCGGCATTCCGGCTTCGCGCTTCTGGCCTGACCAGCCGGCGCTCGCCAATCTGCTGATCGTGACCGCGACCGAAACCAACACGGTGGCCGAGATGGATGCCTTCGCCGCCGCGCTCGGGGAGATCCTGTGATGAAGCCCGATCCGATCACCGACACGTTTTCGGGCGACCGCGGGTTGCGGCTCGAGGAACAGCTTCTGTTCGAGCAGGACCGGCCGGGCCGCTGCGGCGTCGACCTGCCCGCGCCACCCAAGGTGAAATCGCGCTTGGGCGGGCTCGAGCGCAAGGGGCCGATCGGCCTGCCGGGCCTTTCGGAGCCGCAGATCGTGCGGCACTACACAAGGCTCAGCCAGAAGAACTATGCGATCGACATGGGCCTCTACACGCTCGGCTCCTGCACGATGAAGCATAACCCACGCCTCAACGAACGCGCGGTGCGCATGCCGGGACTTGCCGACCTGCATCCGCTGCAACCGATCCGCACCGTGCAGGGCGCGCTCGAACTGATGGAACAGGTCGCGCACTGGCTGAAGACGCTGACCGGCATGCCGGCCGTCGCGCTCTCGCCGGGCGCGGGCGCGCATGGCGAACTCTGCGGCATGATGGCCATTCGTGCCGCGCTCGACGATCGTGGCGACAAGCGCCGTCGTGTGCTGGTGCCGGAATCGGCGCACGGCACCAATCCGGCAACGGCCGTGGCCTGCGGCTTCACCGTCGATCCGATTCCAGCCGATCTGAGCGGCCGGGTCGATCTCGCGGCATTCCGCGAGAAGCTCGGCCCCGACGTTGCCGCCATTATGCTGACCAACCCGAACACCTGCGGCCTGTTCGAACGCGATATCGTCGAGATCGCCGCTGCGCTGCACAAGATCGGTGCCTATTTCTACTGCGACGGGGCGAACTTCAACGCGATCGTCGGCCGCGTCCGGCCGGGCGATCTCGGCATCGACTGCATGCATATCAACCTGCACAAGACGTTCTCGACGCCGCATGGCGGCGGTGGGCCGGGGGCGGGGCCGGTCGTATTCTCGGACAAGCTGGCGACCTATGTGCCGCTGCCCTTTGTCGTTCACGATGCCGAAGGGTTTCGCCTGGTCGAGCAGGCCGACGACGGCAAGTCGTTCGGCCGGCTCAAAGGCTTCCACGGCCAGATGGGCATGTTCGTGCGGGCGCTTGCCTACATGATGAGCCATGGCGGCGACGGGCTTGCCCAGGTATCCGGCGATGCGGTGCTCAATGCCAACTACATCCTGGCCGGACTGAAGGACGAAATGACCCAGGCCTTCCCCGGCACCTGTATGCACGAGGCCTTGTTCGACGACACGTTTCTCAAGGGCACCGGCGTCACAACGCTCGATTTTGCCAAGGCGATGATCGACGAGGGCTATCATCCGATGACGATGTATTTCCCGTTGATCGTGCACGGCGCGATGTTGATCGAACCCACCGAAACCGAAAGCCGGGATTCACTCGACCGTTTCATCGATACGATGCGGGCCCTCGCGCGGGCAGCGAAACAGGGCGACAAGACACGCTTCCTTGAGGCGCCACGCTTCGCGCCGCGCCGCCGGCTCGACGAGACGGCCGCCGCGCGTAACCCGGTGTTGCGCTGGAAGCCGGCCGCGCCACCGAACCCGGCGCCCGCCAGCGCGGCCGCCGAGTAAGCCCCATGGCAGATCCGATGCCGGGCGTCGCGATACGCCGCGCGACCAGATCGGACGTGGCCGAAATCCGGACCATGGTCGTCGAACTCGCGCTCTACGAACGCGAACCGCCCGAGCGCATTCTCCTGACCGAAGCTGATCTGCTGCGCGATGCGTTCGGGCCAAAGCCCGCCTGCGAAATTCTGATCGCCGAGAAGAACGAGGGGAGCATTCTCGGGTTTACGCTCTTCTGTCCCAACTATTCGACCTGGGAAGGCTGTCCCGGCATCCATATCGAGGAACTCTATGTGCGCGATGCGGCGCGCGGCACGGGCCTCGGTCGACGCCTTATGGCGGCGGTGGCAGCGATCGCGGCATCGCGCGGTTGCCGGCGGGTCGATCTCAACGTCCTGCACTGGAATCCGGCGAAACAATTCTATGAACGGATCGGCCTCTATCTGCTCGATGAGTGGCAGCATTATCGGCTCGACGGTGCCGCGCTGGCAGCCCTGGCGTCCGAAGCGGCCGCCGCCGGGAGCGATTGACCGGGAAACACCGCGCGGTCGAGAATGGCCGCCGTGACCTATGGCCAATACGCCTCTATCGGCATTCTCGTGGTTCTGCTGGGGCTCTTTATCTGGGGCCGCTGGCGCTACGACGTCGTCGCATTCCTTGCCCTCATTGTTGCGGTTGCAATCGGCATCGTCCCGGTCGAAAGCGCCTTTTCCGGATTCAGCAACAACGCGGTCATCACGGTTGCGCTGGTGCTGGTCCTAAGCGCCGGATTGCAGAATTCCGGTGCCATCGATTTGGCAACGCGCTACCTGATTCCCCCCGGCACAGGACCGATCGCGCTGCTGGTGCTGCTGCCGGCAGCGGCCGCCGTCCTGTCGGCATTTCTGAACAATGTCGGTGCACTCGCGATCCTCATGCCGGTCGCCATTGTGGCGGCCCAGCGCGCGAATATTTCGCCCGCCATCCTGCTGATGCCGGTTTCGTTCGGCTCGATTCTGGGCGGGATGAGCACATTGATCGGGACGCCGCCGAATATCATCCTGGCGGAGTACCGCGCCCGCGCGCTGGGCGAGCCGTTCGGCATGTTCGATTATTCACCGGTCGGTATTGGTGTGGCTGTCGCCGGTGTGCTGTTCGTCGGCCTGATTGGCTGGCGTCTTCTGCCAAAGGAGCGCCAGGCGGCGAGGCCGCCGGAGGAATTGTTCGAGATCGCGCCCTATGTAACCGAGGCGCGGCTCGGCGAGAAATCGAAACTCGTCGACCAGCCGGTGCGCGAAGCGTCGGCGGCCCTGAGCGAAATCGAAGCCGAAATCATCGGTCTGGTGCGCGGCGAGAAGACGATTCTCAATCCCGGCCGCTGGGAGCGCCTCCGGGCCGGCGATGGGCTGGTGTTGCGCGCCGATGCGGACGCCATTCGCGAAAGCATTCGCAGTCTCGGGCTGGAGCTGGTCGGCGAAGAGGAGATCGGGGAGCTGAAGCTCGATTCCGAAGAGGTGGCGCTGGTCGAAGCCGTTGTCATGCCGAAATCCTCGATCGTCGGACGGAGTGTGCGCGAGCTCTATCTGCGGCGGCGCTACGGGCTCAATCTGCTGGCGGTGTCGCGCGCCGGACGACGAATACATTCCCGGCTCAATACGCTGCGCTTTGCCGCCGGCGACGTGCTGCTCCTGCAGGGCGATCGGGACCGGATGGGCGAATCGCTGAATGCGATGGGGTGTGCGCCGCTGGCGGCCCGCGCCATCGAGATCCGGCGGCCGCTCCGGGCCGGCCTTGCCGTTGCCAGTTTCGGCGCTGCCATTGCACTGGCTGCGAGCGGTACGGCACCGGTATCTGTCGCCTTTGCGGCTGCGGTTCTTGTCTACGTGCTCTCGGGAATTATATCGGCGAAGAGCGCGTATGAATCGATCGACTGGTCGGTGATCGTGCTGCTCGGCGCCCTCATACCGATCGGGCAAGCGGTCGACCAGACCGGCTCGGCGGCCCTGGTCGCAAACGGAATCGTATTGCTGTTTGCATCGGGTGGAGAAATTCTCGTTCTC
This sequence comes from Dongiaceae bacterium, assembly GCA_040902665.1. Classification (GTDB taxonomy): domain Bacteria; phylum Pseudomonadota; class Alphaproteobacteria; order Dongiales; family Dongiaceae; genus JAWXBK01. Next base: position 1,985 of record JBBDWX010000233.1, on the reverse strand, counting down.
GCGGCGGTTCTGGCTATCGCCATGTTACTGTCCGACGTTCTCAACAATGCGGCCGTTGCCGTTATCATGGCACCGATCGCTGTGAGCATCGCACAGGCGTTCGGCGTCAATCCGGACACCTTTCTGATGGCGGTTGCCATCGGCGCTTCCTGCGCCTTCCTGACGCCAATCGGGCATCAGAACAATGTGTTGATCATGGGACCCGGCGGATACCGCTTCGGCGACTATTGGCGGATGGGATTGCCGCTCGAAGTCATTGTCGTGGCGGTCGGCCTGCCACTTCTGCTCTGGGCCTGGCCGCTCTAGCAATCGTACGGGCGCGTATTACGACTGGAGGCCGCGCTCGACTTCGGCGATGGCACGCTCGGTGATGGCGCGGTTGCGCTGTTCGTCCAGCGAGCCGGCGATCAAACGGCGCGCCGCAGCGATCGCCACATCGACCGCCTCGTCGCGCACGTCGGCAATGGCCTGGACTTCCGCCTGCGCGATCTTGTCGAGCGCCTGGCGCTCGCGCCGCTCCAAAGTCTGTCGGATCGTCTCTTCGGCATGCTTGCGCAGGCGGTCTGCTTCGTCCCGCGCATGTGCCACGATCGCCTCGGCCTCGCGCTGCGCCTCGCTCTGCTTTTTGCGGTATTCGGCGAGGAGTGCCTCGGCCTCTTCGCGAAGCCGCTGCGCTTCCTCGATCTCGTGCCGGATCCGTTCGGCTCGCGCATCCAGCGCCTTGGCAATGAAGCGCCAGATCGGGCGGCCGGCCAGCACGATGAACAGGACGAAGGCGACGGCGACCCAGAATTCCGGTGTTGAGAAAAGATAACCCATGTCAGGCACGCTCCCGGCGCGAGGCATCGACCGCCGCCGCTATCTGGTCGGTACTCGGCGTGAGCTGCGCCAGTTTCGCGGTGATCGTGCCGGCGATCTCGCCGGCTACATTCCGGGTTTCGGCGAGCGCGCGCTGCTTGGCGGCTTCGATCTGTGCTTCGGCCTCGCGCGTGCGCTTGCCGATCTCGGCGGCGAATGTCGCTTCGCGTTGCGCCTGCTGCTTCGCCATCTCGTCGCCGGCTGCCTTGACCGCCGCCTGCGCGTCGCCGCGGGCGCCGGCCAGCGTCTTCTCGTAATTCGCCAACGCTTCTTCGGCCTCGGCCCGGCGCTTCTCTGCCGCTTCGAGGTCGTTTGCGATTTTCGCCTGGCGCCGCTCCAGCACGCGCGACACGCCCGGCAAAGCCAGACGAGACATCAGGAAATAGAGAAGGACAAACGTGATCGCCAGCCAGATGAGCTGCGGCGGGTAATCGGCGAAATTGAGCTGCGGCATGCTGGTCCCGGTCCTTATCGGGCCGCGCGGATCGTGACGTCAACGATCGCGCGTCGGCCCCCTGACTTCGGAAACGATTTTCGGTTCCGATCTTAGAACACGAACAGCAGCAGCATCGCGATGACCAGCGCAAACAGCGCGATGGCTTCGGTCAGCGCGAAACCCAGCAGCACGTTACCGAACACCTTCGGTGCTGCCGCCGGATTGCGCAGCGCGCCCGCGACAAAATTGCCGAAGATGTTACCGATGCCGACACCGACGCCGGCGAGCGCGATCGTTGCGAGACCCGCACCGATCAACTTTGCTGCATCAGCTTCCATGGTCCTGTTTCCCTTTTCCTGAGGTTGATTGGATGGTGGATCGATTTCTCAATGATGCATATTGATTGCATCGTTGAGATAAATGCAGGTGAGCACCGCAAACACATAAGCCTGAAGGAAGGCGATCAGAATCTCGAGGCCGGTCAAGGCAACGACGAAGGAGAGCGGCGCCCAGCCGCCGATGATCCCGAGCGACACCACGAACCCGCCGAAAACCTTCAGCATGGTGTGGCCGGCCAGCATGTTCGCGAACAGTCGCACCGAGAGGCTGACCGGGCGGATCAGATACGAGATCAGTTCGATCACGATCAGCAGCGGCAGCAGGAAGATCGGCACGCCCGAGGGCACGAAGA
>JBBDWX010000232.1:0-16975 GCA_040902665.1 Dongiaceae bacterium | reverse complement strand
CGCGCGGCGACGGCTGGATCCGGTCGCGTAAACCGCTGCCTTGAGCGCTTCTTGGACCGCTGCTAGGGTCGCGCGCCGTTGGCCGGAGTTGCAATGCCGATCCTGATTCACAACACGCTGAGCCGTCGCAAGGAAGCGTTCGAGCCGCTCGACCCGGCGAACGTGCGCTTCTATGTCTGCGGTCCGACGGTTTACGACTTCGCGCATATCGGCAATGCGCGGCCCGTCGTGGTATTCGACGTGCTGTTCCGGCTGTTGCGCCATGTCTATGGCGAAGGCCACGTGACCTATGTGCGCAATGTCACCGACGTCGACGACAAGATCATCGCAGCAGCGAAAGAGAATGGCGAGCCGATCCGCGTACTTACCGAACGCACCTTCCAGGCCTATGGCGAGGATATGGCGGCACTCGGCGCACTGACGCCGACCGAGCAGCCGCGCTGCACCGAAACGATCCCGCCGATGATTGCCATGATCGGCGCGCTGATCGACAAGGGCTGTGCGTACGAAGCCGAAGGCCATGTACTTTTTCATGTGCCGTCGATGAAGAGTTACGGCGAGCTCTCGCGCCGCAGCCTCGACGACATGATCGCCGGCGCGCGGGTCGAGGTCGCGCCCTACAAGAAACACCCAGCAGATTTCGTGCTGTGGAAACCGAGCACGGCGGAACAGCCGGGCTGGGAGAGCCCGTGGGGTCGTGGCCGGCCGGGCTGGCATATCGAATGCTCGGCCATGGCGAAGGAGCTGCTCGGCACGACGTTCGACATTCACGGCGGCGGCATCGATCTCATCTTTCCCCATCACGAGAACGAGATCGCCCAGAGCCGCTGTGCGCACGAAGGTGCGCCGCTGGCGCGCTACTGGATGCACAACGGCTTTGTGCAGGTGAACGGCGAGAAAATGTCGAAGTCGCTCGGCAATTTCTTCACCGTGCGCGAGCTGCTAGAGAAGGGCCATCGCGGCGAGGCAATTCGCCTTGCGTTGCTGGCCGCGCATTACCGCCAGCCGATCGACATCACCGACGACGGATTGCATCAGGCAAAGCAGCAGCTCGACCGTCTCTATGGTGCGTTGCGTAACTTCGATACGGCCCCAACGGGGCAAGCTGCGCCGTCGCTGCCGGTGCTGGCCGCGCTGGAGGACGATCTCAACACGCCGCTCGCGCTCTCGCATCTCTACGAGACGATGACCGCGCTCAACAAGGCAGAACGGCCCGCCGACCGACAGAAATTGCGTGGCGAACTGCTCGCATCCGCCGCGCTGCTCGGCCTGCTCGAAGGCGATCCGGCGTACTGGTTTCAAGGGGCGAAGCAGGGCGACGACGATTCCGCCTGGATCGGGACGCAGATCGAGGCCCGGCTCGCGGCCCGCAAAGCGCGCAACTTCGCCGAGGCGGATCGCATCCGCGACGAGCTCGCCGCCAAAGGGATCAACCTCGAAGACGGGCCGCAGGGCACGAGCTGGCGTCGCGCCGATTGAGCCCCGAGCACCCGCCGGCCGCGCCGCTGCGCCATGCCGGTCGGTTGACGCATTGCGGGCGGGCGGGCAGTAATGGCGCGCATTCCGGCTGCGCGGGACGATCTTTCCGGCCCGGCCGATCCTGAAAACCTGACCCGAACGGCATGACCGAGAATCGCGTCTATCTTTTCGACAGCACCCTGCGCGACGGCGCGCAGACGCAGGGCGTCGATTTTTCGGTTGCCGACAAGCTGGCAATCGCGCTGGCGCTCGACCGGCTCGGCGTCGACTATATCGAGGGCGGCTGGCCGGGTGCCAATCCGACCGACAACAGCTTTTTTGCGGCGCCGCCGACGCTCGGCCGGGCCCGGCTGGTCGGTTTCGGCATGACCCGCCGGCCGGGGCGCAGTGCCGCCAACGATCCGGGTCTCGCCGGCCTCCTCGGCGCCAGGACACCGGCCGTCTGCATGGTCGGTAAGAGCTGGGATTTCCATGTCGACGTCGCCCTCGGCATCGCACGCAGCGAGAATATCGACATGATCGCCGAAAGCGTCGCGCTCGCGAGTAAGCGGGTGGAAGAAGTGATGTTCGATGCCGAACATTTCTTCGACGGCTACAAGGCGAACCCCGGCTATGCGCTCGACTGCATCAAGGCGGCCCACGAAAACGGTGCGCGCTGGGTGGTCCTCTGCGACACCAACGGCGGCACCCTGCCACACGAGATCGAGCGCATCGTCGGCGAGGCCACGGCGCATGTGCCTGGCACAAAGCTCGGCATTCATTGTCATAACGATACCGAGAACGCGGTCGCCAACAGCCTGGCCGCGGTTCGCGCGGGCGTGCGTCAGATCCAGGGCACGCTGAACGGGCTCGGCGAACGCTGCGGCAATGCGAATCTGATTTCGCTGATACCGACGCTGGCGCTCAAGACCGATTACGAGACCGGCATTACGGAGCGTGATCTCGCGCAGCTTCGCCATGTCTCGCACCTGCTCGACGAGCGGCTCAACCGCGCGCCGCAGCGCAACGCCGCCTATGTCGGCGATTCCGCGTTCGCCCACAAAGGCGGATTGCATGTCTCCGCGGTGGAGAAAGACCCGCGCACCTACGAGCATATCGAGCCGACAATCGTCGGCAACCGTCGACACATTGTCGTTTCGGATCAGTCGGGGCGGGCCAACATCCTGGCCCGGTTCCGCGATATAGGGCTCGAGATCGATCCGGCCGATCCCAAGGTCGGTGTGCTGGTCGAAACGGTGAAGGCTCGCGAATATGACGGCTACGCCTATGACGGCGCCGAGGCGAGCTTCGAGCTTCTGGCGCGGCGTGCGCTCGGCAACGTGCCGGATTATTTTCGTGTCATCCGCTTTCGCGTCATGGATGACCGGCGCTGGAGCGCGCGCGGCGAGCTGGTCACCGAATCCGAGGCGACCATCACGCTCGAGGTCGGGAGCGATCGGCGCATGACGGTCGCAACCGGAAACGGACCGGTCAACGCCCTCGACACGGCCCTGCGCAAGGCGCTGCTCGAGGTCTATCCGGCGCTCGAAGACATGAGGCTGGTCGATTTCAAAGTGCGCATCCTCACGCCGGGTGATGGCACCGGCGCCGTCACCCGCGTCATGATCGAGAGCGCGGATCGCAACGGCGCGCGCTGGAGCACGGTGGGCGTTTCGCCGAACATCATCGATGCCTCGTTCAACGCATTGTTCGACGGCATCACCTGGAAGCTGATGCGCGACGGTGCGGTCGCCCCGGGCGCCCCGGGCGCAGCATCGTACTGATGCCGGTCGCGCCGGCGATTGTGCTGGTCGAACCCCAGCTCGGCGAGAATATCGGCATGGCAGCGCGCGCGATGGCGAACTGCGCGCTTTCCGATCTGCGGCTGGTGCGGCCGCGCGACGGGTGGCCGAACGAGAAAGCCATAGCCAATGCTTCCGGTGCGGATGCGATCCTCGACGGTGCGCGTTTGTTCGAGAGCACTGAGGCGGCGATTGCCGATCTGACTGAAATCTACGCAACCACGGCGCGGTCGCGCGGCATGATCAAGCGCGTGCTCACGCCCGGCGCTGCGGCCGCCACCATGCGTGCAACCGTTATCGCCGGCGGCCGGCCGGGTGTGCTGTTCGGGCCCGAACGTACCGGTCTCCATAACGACGATGTCGCGCTGGCCGATGCGGTTATCTCGGTCCCGGTCAATCCGGGCTTTACCTCGCTCAATCTGGCGCAGGCGGTGATGATCGTCGGCTATGAATGGTTCCAGGCCGGTGCCGACGTACCCGCCGAACAGCTCGTGGCCACTCGCACCTTGCCGGCGACCAAGGCCGAACTGCACGGATTTTTCGACCATCTCGAACGCGAGCTGGATGATGCGGGGTTCCTGGCGGTGCCTGAAAAGCGGCCCAGCATGATCCGCAACATCCGCAACATCTTTGAGCGCGCCGCCCTGACCGAGACGGAGATCAAGACCCTGCACGGGATCGTAACCCGCCTGGTCGGGGCACGCTGGCCGGGCAAAGACGGCGGCCGGGGCGGCGGCGAGGGCGGCAAGGGTGCTGCCTGATGGGGCCGGTTAGCGGCAGGGGCCGATGCCTGGCTTTTGACAGGCCAACCGGGCTGGGCTAGAACCCCGCCCCATTCCCGAGAATGCGGATCCGGCCCCTTGGTGCCGGTATCCCGCCCCAGACCGGCCTTTTGGCCATTCGGGGCCTATCGGGACAACATGTTCACGCAAGGAACAGTCATGTCCAAACGGGCAGAATCGAAGCACAAGATCGACCGGCGCCTCGGCGTCAATCTCTGGGGCCGCCCCAAGAGCCCCTTCAATCGCCGCGAATACGGCCCCGGCCAGCACGGTCAGCGCCGCCGCAAGCCGTCCGACTACGGCACCCAGCTCATGGCGAAGCAGCGGCTCAAGGGCTATTACGGCAATATCGGCGAGCGGCAGTTTCGCCGCTACTATCAGGAGGCCGTGCGTCGCCGCGGCGATACCGGCGAACAGCTCGTCGGCCTTCTGGAGCGCCGTCTCGATACGGTCGTCTATCGCGCCAAATTCGTTCCGACGGTTTTCTCGGCGCGCCAGTTCGTCAATCACGGCCATGTCCGGGTCAACGGCAAGCGCGTCAATATCGCCTCCTATCTCGTGAAGGAAGGCGACGTGATCGAGGTGAAGGAAAAGTCGCGCCAGCTTCCGATCGTGCTCCTCGCATCCGATTCCGGCGAGCGCGATGTGCCCGACTACCTCGATGTCGATCACAAGACCATGAAGGCAAAGTTCGTGCGCGTGCCGGCTCTGGCCGATATTCCCTATCCGGTGCAGATGCAGCCGAACCTCGTCGTCGAGTATTACTCGCTCTGATCGAAACCGAGCAGTTTCGGGAATGGAAAGGCCGCCCTTCGGGGCGGCCTTTTTCGTTCGACGGCGCTGCCTCGCAATCCGCGGATCTCTCACGCACTAAAGCAATCGAGTGCAGGCATTTTTGCAGAAAGTGCGCTTGCGAAGGCTCTCGACAAAATCGAAGGCCAACTTGTCATTTGGCGCGGCCATATGAGGTGAGCCATCCGGGCGGCCCGATCCCAACCGGCGCCTTACGCCGTGCGTTCGAAGTACCCAAGTATGCAGGTCTCTTTCGACACTCCGCGTCGGCCGGCACGTTTGGCATTCCGCCGCGCTCCGATCATAATGCCTGCATAACGGGCATCGCAGGGCAGGGGGCATGGCGCGCAAGACGGGAACCAAGGCGCAGGCAAAGGCGCGGCCAAAGGCTGCATCGAATTCGTCGGCGAAATCTGCAGGCAAAACCGGGTCGGTCTCCAGGGCGGAACCCTCAGCGAATCCACCTGCCAACGGGCCGGACCGCACACCGCTTCTGACGAACAGGCACGTCGCGTTGAAGCGATGCCGACATGGCTGGTTCATGATCAATCGGAACGATCGGATCGTCGGTCTCGCGCTCGATCGCTATGGCGAATGGTGTGAAGGCGAACTCGCGCTTCTGGCGCCATTGCTTCGGCCGGGTCGTGTCGTCGTCGATGTCGGCGCCTATATCGGCACCCATACGGTGTTCTTTGCACAAAAGGTGGCGCCGGGTGGCCATGTCTATGCCATCGAGCCGCAGCGAGCGCCCTTCCAGCTGCTTTGCGGAAACGTGGCGCTGAACGCGCTGACCAATGTGACCTGCCTGCCGGGAATGGCGGCGGCGGAGGCCGGCGAGCGACGCATTGCCATGCCCGACCCGTTGATCGCGCAGAATTTCGGCGGCCATCGTGCGATGCAATTTGAATCCGGCGATAAAGTGAGGGTGTTAAAGATCGACGATCTGGAACTGCCGCGTTGCGATCTGATCAAGATCGACGTCGAGGGTATGGAACCTGATGTGATCGCGGGCGCGCGCCGCACGATCGAGCGCTTCCGTCCTGTCATCTATTGCGAGAACAATTCGCTCGACAAGACCGCGGGGACGATCGCCTCGATCGGTGAACTCGGTTACCGTGCCTGGTGGCATATTTCCAGCTATTACAACCCGGATAATTTTTTCGGCGAGAAGGAGAATTTGTTCGCCCGGTTCGTTCCGGAATCGAACATGCTGTGTACGCCGCCGAATGCGAAGATCGTGGTCGAAGGGCTCGTGCCGGTCGAAGGTCCCAATGACAACTGGCAGAAGGCGCTGGAACGGATGCGGCGCGGTACGCCGAGCACGCCTGCCAAGGGCAACAGCCCTCGTCCGGCCGAAGGCGTCTAGGCGAAGCGTCACGGCAAACCGGCTTCTACCAGGGAATCTCGCCGAAGCGTTTTCTGAGTGCTGCCATCTCCCGCTTCGAACGCTCGGCCGCATCGGGGCTGCGGCGAATTTGGCCGGTTCCGCCCGCTTCGTTCTGCGTACGGACAACGAGCGGCGTCGGCCAGCGGTGCTGCACCAGCTTGACCGGGTGGGGCTGTCCCTTCGCCAGATGGGCGAGCCACCGCCGATGCTGTTTCAGAAACGCATCGTCGAGAGGGAACCCGGATTCGACCAGATGGGCGCGGCGTTTTCCGCTCTTGTTGAGCCGCCCGATCCATTCGACGTCGACGTGATACACCATCCGCTCGTTGAAACCGCCGATCTCCTGCCATAGGGCGCGGGGCATCACCCATCCCGATGGCGTCGGAAAATACATCACCTCGAGTGGCAGCCCGTGGCGATCGACAAGCATCTGACTCGACGATACGAAATCGCAGTCGGCCAGCGCTGCCAGCGCGGTTTGTAGGAAGGTCTGCTTCCAGGCATCGTCGTCTTCGAGGACGGCCAGCGTTGTGCCGCGCGCCGCCGTCGCCGCCGTGTTGATTGCCGCGGCCTGGCTCGGCTTGCGACCGGCCGGCGCATTGACGAAGCGTACGCAATCCAGGGCCGGCGAGGGCGGCAATGCGGGCGGGGCGACACCGGTATCGAGCCCGACCAGGATTTCAATGGAGAGTTTTTTGAACGCGGTCTGGCGCGCGATCGTGCCGAGCGCCCGGCTCAGCCAGAGCGAACCGTTGCGCTCGGGTTGTACCTGAAGGCGCGAAGGAACGACGATCGAGAGATCGAAAGCGCGGGTCGGCACGGACCGTGACCCGCCGTGCTCGATTTCAGCCCGCTGTCAGGCCTGCCGATCAGGCCTGTTGCGCTGCCTTGACACCGCGCTCGGTCAGGAATTCCTCGAGCTCGCCTGTCTCGTACATTTCGCGAACGATGTCGCAGCCGCCGACGAAGTCGCCCTTGACGTAGAGCTGGGGCACGGTCGGCCACTGACTGAACTCCTTGATGCCCTGACGCAGGCTCGGATCGGTCAGCACGTCGATGCCTTTGAAGCGGACACCGAGATTCGTAAGAATCTGCACGACCGCAGCCGAGAAGCCGCATTGCGGAAACACCGGCGAGCCCTTCATGTAGAGCACAACCTCGTTGTCGGCGATGTCCTGCTTGATGCGCTCTATAACCGGATTGGTGATCATGGTCGAAATCCGTTCCTGAATGGGTGAAATGTCGTGTCCGATGCCGGGCCTTGTTTCAGGCGTCCCGTGGTGCCGCGGTCTGCAGGGCAAGCGCGTGCAACTCGTCGCCCATCTTTCCCTTGAGCGCCTGATAGACCATCTGATGCTGCTGGACCCGGGTCTTGCCGATGAAAGCCCGGCTCGTCACCTGCGCTGCGTAGTGATCGCCGTCGCCGCGCAGATCCTCGATCACCACGACTGCATCGGGAATGCCGTCCTTGATCAGCCGTTCGATTTCGGATGCGTTCATTGCCATGGTCGTTTCGGGCCCGTTCCTATCGCTTTCCCGCCATATAGCCCGGCAACCAGCCCTCATGGGCCGCCCGCAGGTCCGAGAGGGATATGGCGGCCAGCTCCCCCACTGTCAACGCGGCACCGCCTGTCGTCCCGATCCGCGCGTACGCAACGTCCGCCGACGTAGCCAGCCGCTCGATCGGCTCAAGCATAGCGCGATCGACGGCAATCAGATAGCGGCCCTGATCCTCGCCGAACAGGAAGGCATGTGCCCGCTCCGCAAAGGGCGGCGGTATCTCGATACGCGCACCGCACCCGCCAGCCAGCGCCATTTCGGCCAGCGCGACCAGCAGTCCGCCATCGGCGAGATCGTGGCACCGCCTTAAGCCGTGCCCGACGATCAGGCGTCGAACGAAATCGCCGTTGCGACGTTCGACCGCGAGATCGACAGGCGGCGGCGGTCCGTCTTCGTGGCCACCGATTTCCCGCCGATACAATGACGATCCGAGATGGCCTCTGGTGTCGCCGACCAGCAGCAGCGCCAAATCAGGCGCGTCGATCCGCGCGAAAGCCACGCAATCGAGGTCGTCGATCAGCCCGACACCGCCGATCACCGGCGTTGGCATGATGCCTTTGCCGTTGGTCTCATTGTAGAACGAGACATTGCCGGAGACGACCGGATAGTCGAGCGCGAGGCAGGCGGCGCGCATACCCTCAATGCAGCCGACGAACTGGCCCATGATCTCGGGCCGTTCCGGATTGCCGAAATTCATATTGTCAGTGATCGCGAGCGGCCGCGCGCCGGTTGCCGTCAGATTGCGCCAGCTTTCCGCGACCGCCTGCGCGCCGCCTTGTTCGGGATCGGCGAGACAGTAGCGCGGCGTGCAGTCTGTGGTGATCGCGATGCCGCGCGTCGTTCCAGGGATTCGAACCACGGCTGCGTCGCCGCCCGGGCGCTGCACCGTGTGGCCCGTTACCAGATGATCGTACTGCTCCCAGACCCAGCGCTTGCTGGCGATGTCGGGCGCTGCCATCAGCCGTGGGAGCGTTGCGCCGAGATCGGCCGGTGCGGCGCCATCGTCGATCGCCGCGCGCGGCTTGGTCGCGACCCAGGGCCGATCATAGACCGGCGCCTCGGCGACCAGCGGCTCGACCGGAATGTCGGCGGCCACGTCGTCATGCCAGCGCAACACCAGATGGCCGCTGTCGGTCAGGCGACCGATCTCGGCGAAATCCAGTTCCCATTTCACGAAGATGGCCCGTGCGATGTCGCGCGCCTCGGGGCGGATCACCATGAGCATCCGCTCCTGGCTTTCCGAGAGCATGATCTCGTAGGGCACCATGCCGGTTTCGCGCATCGGGACCTTGTCGAGTTGCAGCTCGATGCCGACGCCGCCCTTCGAGCTCATCTCGACCGACGACGAGGTGAGGCCAGCCGCACCCATATCCTGGATCGCGATGATCGCATCCGTCGCCATCAGTTCGAGGCAGGCTTCCAGCAGCAGCTTCTCGGTGAACGGATCGCCCACCTGTACGGTCGGGCGCTTCTCTTCGGAATCGGCGGTGAACTCGGCCGAGGCCATCGTCGCACCGTGAATGCCGTCGCGCCCCGTCTTGGCGCCGACATAGATGACCGGATTTCCGACGCCAGCGGCGGCCGAATAAAAAATGCGATCGGTCGCTGCGAGCCCGAGGGTCATCGCATTGACCAGGCAGTTGCCGTTGTACGAGGCATGAAAATTGACTTCGCCGCCGACGGTCGGCACGCCCATGCAATTGCCATAGCCGCCGATGCCGGCGACGACGCCGGCGACCAGATGCCGGGTCTTCGGATCGTCGGGGCTGCCGAAACGCAGCGCGTTGAGATTAGCGATCGGCCGCGCGCCCATCGTGAACACGTCGCGCATGATGCCGCCGACGCCGGTCGCCGCGCCCTGATAGGGCTCGATGAATGACGGATGGTTGTGGCTCTCCATCTTGAAGATGGCCGCGAGCCCGTCGCCGATATCGATGACGCCGGCATTCTCGCCAGGCCCCTGGATCACCTGCGGGCCTTCGGTCGGCAGGCGCTTCAGCCATTTGCGCGAGGATTTGTAGGAGCAATGCTCGCTCCACATGACCGAGAAGATGCCGAGTTCGGTGAGATTGGGTGCGCGCCCCATGATGCGCAGGAGCCGTGCATACTCGTCCGCCGTAAGCCCGTGTTCGGCGGCGGTCTTCTGCGTAACCTCGGCGCTTGCTTCCGCCGAGGCGCTCATGCCAGCGCCTCGACCATGCCGCGGAACAGCGGCAACCCGTCGGTCGAACCGAGCAGGCCGTCGGTTGCGTTTTCCGGATGCGGCATCAGGCCGAGCACGTTCTTGGTCTCGTTGAAGATGCCGGCGATATCGCGCGCCGAGCCGTTCGGATTGTCGACATAACGGAACGCGATCTGGCCGTTGCTTTCGAGTCGGTCGAGCGTGGCCGCATCGGCGAAGTAATTGCCGTCGTGATGCGCGACCGGTACGCTGAGTTCCTGGCCCTGATTGTACGCCGCGGTGAACAAAGTCTGCGTGTTCTCGACCTTAAGCGTCACATTGCGACAGACGAAGGCCAGCCCGGCATTGCGCAAGAGCGCGCCCGGCAGCATGCCGGTCTCGGTCAGTATCTGAAATCCGTTGCAGATGCCCAGCACGGCAGCGCCCTTGTCGGCGCGCGCCTTCACCTCGCGCATCACCGGCGAATGCGCCGCGATCGCCCCGCAGCGCAGATAGTCGCCGTAGGAAAACCCGCCCGGCACCACAATGAGTTCGACCTGGGGCAGTTCGGTGTCGCGATGCCAGACCATCAGCGGCGCGGTGCCGGTCACCGCGACCAGCGCGTCGCGCACGTCGCCTTCGCGGTTCGATCCGGGGAATACGATGATGGCAGCTTTCACGCTCGGTCCCGGTCAGTCGATCAATTCGATGCTGTAATTCTCGATAACGGTGTTGGCGAGCAGCTTCTCGCACATCGATTTGAGATCGGCCTCGGCCTTGCGGCGGTCCGACCCGGCAAGATCGATCTCGATGAACTTGCCCTGACGCACACCGTTGACGCCGGAGAAACCCAGCGCACCGAGCGCGTTCTGCACGGCGCGCCCCTGCGGGTCGAGCACGCCGGGTTTGAGGGTAACGTGAACCTTGGCCTTCATGCGATCGTCCGTCCCGGCTGAAACCCTATTGCATCGTCTCCGGCCCCTTGAAGTCGCGCGGGCCGCCCTCGGGCAGAATCCCGAGCCGGCGTGCCACTTCCTGATAGGCCTCGGCGACATTGCCGAGATCGCGCCGGAACCGGTCCTTGTCGAGCTTCTCGTTGCTGACCACGTCCCACAGCCGGCAGGAATCGGGGCTGATTTCGTCCGCGAGCACCACGCGGAATTCCTCGTTCTCGTAAAGCCGGCCGAACTCGATCTTGAAATCGATCAGGCGCAACCCGACGCCGAGAAAAAGTCCGCTGAGGAAATCGTTGATGCGCACGGTCAGCGCCACCATGTCGTCGAGATCCTGGGGCGCGGCCCAGCCGAAGGCGGTGATATGCTCTTCGGTCACCATCGGATCGCCCATCTCGTCGTTCTTGTAAGTGAACTCGATGATCGATCGTGGCAGTTTGGTGCCTTCGGCGACCTTGAAGCGCTGCGAGAACGAGCCGGCCGCGACATTGCGCACGATAACCTCGATCGGAATGATCTCGACTTCGCGCACAAGCTGTTCGCGCATGTTGAGGCGGCGCACGAAATGGGTCGGAATGCCGACATCGCCCAGCCGGGTCATCAGATATTCCGAGATCCGATTGTTGAGCACGCCCTTGCCGGTGATGACGCCCTTTTTCTGATTGTTGAAGGCGGTCGCATCGTCCTTGAAATACTGGACGATCGTGCCCGGCTCCGGACCCTCGAACAGGATCTTTGCCTTGCCTTCGTAGATTTTGCGGCGTCTCGACATGGGGGAATCGGGCCTCCGGGGATCCGGAAACGGGGGCTATAGCAGGAGTGCCGGGGCAGCACAACGACAGCGCCCGAATGTTCAGCGCAGATCGACGTCCCGATAGGGATGGCGGTCGGGCGGGCCCTCGGCGAAGCGCCAGACCGGTGCGCCGGCACCGGCTGCGGGCAGGGCGATCAGCGAGCTCGATCGCGTGCCGAAACCGCCCTCGAGGTCGATGGTCATGCCATCGGCGCCCGTGCCGGCGCCGTGATCGGTCACGAGAGCCGTCCAGGCGGTCCAGTCGCCTGTTTGGGGCTGCGGTGCGGCTGCTGTCTCGAAGCGCGGCAGATAGGCGCGGATCCGTGTGCTGCCTTTCGTGTCGTTGCGATCGTGGGCAGTGATCATCGAGAGTCCGGCTGGCAGAGGGCGAACTTCGACGATGCCGCTGTTGCGCCCGCTATGCCGCAGCCAGAACGCATCGCAATTGTCGGCGATCACCATGTTGAACGGTCGATAGGCCCGGCCGTCCAGTTCCGCCAGCGCGGCGACGGCCTCGCGCGCATCCGCATGGTCGAGCGCTTCGAGCACCAGTTCGCCGCGGCTACGTTTGCCGCTCTGCGGACCAAGCGTGTTCATCCGGTTCATGATACCGGCCACGAGCGCGTCGTCGTTCATGCCCAGCCAGCTGCCGCCGGCCAGGTCGTCGCGCCCGGCGATCGTGCCCGGTCGTTCGGGCCAATGCCGCCCCGGCGGCGAGGACGGTCGGTCGTTCATTTCGTCGCGGTTCGCGGCGATTATGACGGGCCAGGGGTGCTCGGGCCGACGCAGAATGATGAAGGTGCACATAGGCCGGCTGCAGTGTTCGGGCCCGCCGTTCTACCGGTGCCGGCTGGGCCCGGCAATCGGGGCTTCAATTCCGGGGGGTCGGGGGCTATATCGGGGGCAGCCGCAAAAGCGGTGCAGCAACGCAAGGAGCATCAGCGGCATGGCGAGTTTCGACGATCGGCAGAAGAGCTTCGAGCGCAAGTTCGAGCATGACCAGGAACTGCAGTTCAAGGCGAATGCGCGCCGGAACCGCCTGTTGGGTCAATGGGCCGCCAGGGAACTGGGCATGCCGGAAGGCGAACACGATGCCTATGCCAAGGCCGTGGTGATGTCGGATTTCGACCGCCCCGGCGATTCCGACGTGGTCGAGAAGCTGCTCGGCGATTTCAAGGCGAAGGGCATCGAGATGACCGAGCATCGGCTGCGCAAGCATATGGACGAGCTGATGATCGAGGCGCGCCAGCAACTTATGACCGAGCTCGGCTGATAAAGCGTGTGGTTCCGCACCGTGAGCCCGGTTTGTTCTTTTTGACTATCTCAATATGCAAGCGTTCACGAACGCGTTACCGCTTACTCGGGCGCCCAGGGCCGGTCTTTGATTTTGCTGAGGTTTTTCCGAAAACGCGGCGGAACACCGTATCAACATGGCGCAGGTGATGACCGAGATCGAAACAAGCCGCGAGCGCCTTTCCGGATAGCTTAGCCGCCACGTCAGGGTCGCGCGCCAGCAGCCCTTGCAGGTCGCCTTTGCCCTGCCAGACCGGCATCGCATGGCGCTGGACCGTCCGATAGGCGTCCTCGCGGCTCATCCCGGCCTGGGTGAGGGCAAGCAGAACCCGCTGGGAGTGGATCAGCCCGCCATAGAGATCGAGGTTTCGGCGCATCCGGTCGGGATAGACCACCAGCTTCTCGATCACCCCGGCCATCCGGGCAAGCGCGAAGTCGAGGGCGATCGTCGCATCCGGGGCGATCACCCGTTCCGCCGAGGAATGCGAGATATCGCGTTCGTGCCAGAGCGCGACGTTCTCCAGTGCCGGCACGACCATGCCGCGGATCAGGCGGGCGAGCCCGGTCACGTTTTCGGTCAGGACCGGGTTGCGCTTATGCGGCATGGCCGACGAGCCCTTCTGGCCCGGCGCGAAAAATTCCTCCGCCTCGCGCACTTCGGTTCGCTGCAGGTGGCGAATCTCCACTGCCAGGTTCTCGATCGAGCCTGCGATCACGCCGAGCGTCGCAAAGAACATGGCATGCCGGTCGCGCGGGATCACCTGGGTCGAAACCGGCTCGATTGCGAGGCCCATTTTCTTCGCGACATGCGCTTCGACCTTGGGGTCGATGTTGGCGAACGTACCGACCGCGCCCGAAATCGCGCAGGTCGCGATCTCGCGCCGTGCCGCGACCAGCCGCTGGCGGGCCCGGTCGAACGCAGCGTAGTGGCCGGCGAGCTTGAGCCCAAACGTGGTCGGCTCGGCATGAATGCCGTGACTGCGGCCGATGCAGACGGTCTTCTTGTGCTCGAAGGCGCGTTTCCTGAGCGCGGCAAGCAGCCGGTCGATATCGGCCAATAGCAGGTCGCTCGCCTGGGCAAGCTGCACCGCGAGGCAGGTATCCAGCACGTCGGACGAGGTCATGCCCTGATGCACGAACCTCGCCTCCGGACCGACATGCTCGGCGAGGTTGGTGAGAAACGCGATCACGTCGTGCTTCGTCTCGCGCTCGATCTCGTCGATCCGCGCGATGTCGAATTTGCCGCGCTTCCACACCGCCTTCGCCGCACTCTTCGGGATGACGCCGAGCGCCGCCATCGCATCGCAGGCATGCGCCTCGATCTCGAACCAGATGCGGAATCGGTTCTCGGGCTCCCAGATCGCGGCCATCTCGGGGCGGCTGTAGCGCGGAATCATGCGGTTCGGCTCTCTGATCGCGGAATTGCGGCTACCGGAGCCGAGCCCGGCAAGCTTGTCAAGGCACGGCCCCGGCTATCGTGCCGCACTTGGCCCGCTGCGCCGGCCCCGTTAGGCTCGCGGCCGGCACGGGTTCGGGAGAAAAAGCCGCTCATGGTCGCGCACGCGTTCAAGCATCTGTTCACGCCGCTCCGGGTCGGCAATGTCACGGTGAAGAACCGCATCTTCTCGACCGGGCACGATACCAGCATGCCGACCGACGGCACCGTGAACGACCGGCTGGTCGCCTATCACAAGGCGCGCGCCGAGGGCGGCTGCGGCCTGATCGTGATGCAGGTCGCCGGCGTGCATGACAGCGCGCGTTACACCAGTCACATTCTGATGGCGACGACCGACGAATGCATTCCCGGCTATCGCCGTGTCGTCGAGATCTGCCGGCAGCATGATTGTCGCGTCTTCGGCCAGCTCTTTCATCCCGGTCGCGAGATCATGGAAAGTAGCGATGGCAGCACGCCGGTCGCTTGGGCGCCCTCGGCGGTGCCGAACGAGCGCTTTCATGTCATGCCGCGTCCGCTCACGCAGTGGATGATCGACGCGATCGTGGAAGGATACGGCACGGCCGCGGCGCGGCTGCGCACCGCGGGGATCGAGGGCGTCGAGATCGTGGCGAGCCACGCCTATCTGCCCTCGCAGTTTCTCAATCCGCGCATCAACCTCCGCGAAGACGGATATGGTGGCAGCCTCGAAAACCGCCTCCGCTTCCTGCGCGAGACGATCGCCTCGATCCGCCGCCATGTCGGCGACGATTTCGTGGTCGGCCTGCGCATCTCAGGCGACGATCGCGATCAGGACGGCCAGAAGGAAGGCGAAGCGCTCGACGCGATCCTCTCGCTCGAGAAGGACGGTCGGCTCGATTACTTCAATGTCATTGCGGGATCGTCGGCGACCTATTCAGGCGCGATCCATATCGTGCCGCCGATGATCGTCGAGAACGCCTATGTCGCGCCCTTCGCGGCGACGGTGAAGGCGAACGTATCGAAGCCGGTCTTCGTCGCCGGCCGCATCAATCAGCCGCAGGATGCCGAGAAAGTGTTGGCCTCGGGTCAGGCCGATCTTTGCGGCATGACGCGTGCGCAGATCTGCGATCCGGCGATGGTCGGCAAGGCGGAAGCCGGGCGGCTCGACGATATCCGCGCCTGCATCGCCTGCAACCAGGCCTGCATCGGCCATTTCCATCTCGGATATCCAATCTCCTGCATCCAGTTTCCGGAGAGCGGGCGCGAGCTCGAATATGCGATGCGGAAACCCGCATCGCCGAAGCGCAAGGTGCTGATCGCCGGCGGCGGGCCGGGCGGCATGAAAGCGGCCGCCGTCGCGGCCGAACGCGGTCATGAGGTGGTTCTCTGCGAGGCGAGCGAACGGCTCGGCGGTCAGGCGCTGCTCGCCCAGCTTCTTCCCGGCCGCGCCGAGTTCGGCGGCATCGTGACCAATCTTTCGCGCGAGATCGAGCTGGCGGGTGCGACCGTGCGTACGCGCACCAGGGTCGATCGCGCACTAGTCGAAGCCGAAAAACCAGATATCGTCATCGTGGCGACCGGTGCTGAACCCTATCTGCCGGAATTCGAAGGGCGGGAAGGCGGTCATGTCGTCACCGCCTGGCAGGTGCTGAAGGGCGAGGCCAATGTCGGCGGCTCGGTGATCGTCGCCGACTGGCGCTGCGACTGGATCGGCATGGGCATTGCCGAAAAGCTCGCGCGCGATGGCTGCCGCGTGCGGCTCTGTGTCGACGGGCTGCATGCCGGCCAGGCGCTGCCGTTCTATGTGCGCGACAGTTGGGCGGCGATCCTGCACAAGCTCGGGGTCGAGATCGTGCCCTATGCGCGATTGTTCGGTGTCGATGGCGATACCACCTATTTCCAGCATGCGACCAGCGGCGAAGCGATGATCTTCGAGGGGGTCGAGACGGTGGTGACGTCGCTCGGCCACGCTCGTGTCGCGACCCTGGAAGACGAGCTCGAAGGCTGGTCGGGCGAGGTGCATCTGATCGGCGATTGCGCGACGCCGCGCACCGCTGAAGAGGCGGTGCTCGAAGGGCTCAAGGTCGCGAGCGCGATCTGATGGCGACTGCGTCGCAGTTTCCGGGCGCACGGCTGCGACAATTTGGGCGCTATCGCTTTGCCGGCGCCGCGCCGACGCTGCGCCCGGGCGCCGTTTTTCCGTCGCAAAAGGACTACTCGCTCATGCAGGAAATCCGCGTTTGGGATTGGTTCGTCCGGTTCGGCCATTGGGCGCTCGCCGCCGGATTCATTGCTGCTTATATCAGTGCCGAAGAAATTCAATGGGTGCACGAAGTGGCAGGATACAGCGTGGCCGCTATCGTCCTGGCGCGGGTCGTGTGGGGTTTCGCTGGCCCACGCCGCGCGCGCTTTGCTGACTTCATCTATGGCCCGCGTCGCGTTTTCCGATACCTCTTCGACCTGATCCGTTTTCGTTCGCAGCGCTATGTCGGCCATAGCCCTGCCGGCGGCGCGATGGTGGTAGCCCTGCTGTTTCTCCTGACGGTGACGACGGCCGCCGGCATGACAGAGCTCGCGATG
>JBBDWX010000231.1:0-16990 GCA_040902665.1 Dongiaceae bacterium | reverse complement strand
CCCCCCCCCCCCCCCGACTCTGACGATCGGGTGTCGCAGTTCCGGCCCGCGCCGGTTGGCCCGGGCATCTTGCGAGCGTCGGTTCTTACAAGGGGGAATCCGTGAAGCAATTCATTCGCGAACAGGTCACCTGGCCGCAACCCTTTCCCGCCGAGGAATATGCCGGCCGGCGCCGGCGGGTGCGCACGTCGCTGAAAACGGCCGGCCTCGACGCTATTTTCGTTACCACCCCCGCCAACATCACGTGGCTCACCGGCTACGACATGATCTGGTACCACCTGAAGAACCTGACCGGACTTCTGGTGCGCGCCGATTCCGACGACACGGTTTTCTTCGACAGCGTCGCTCATACGACCATTGTGTCCGTCACCCCGGAGATTCGCGACGTCGTCTATGTGGATGGCGCCGCCGTTTCCGGCACGGTCGAGGAAAGCGTTGCCGCGATCGCGAAGGGCGTCGCCGACCGGGGGCTGGCGAAGGCGAAGATCGGCCTCGAGATGTGGGGCTATGCGCCGCATCCCGCGACCCTGGCGGCGCTGGCCGAGGGCTTGCGCGCCGGCGGCGCCACGATCGAGGATCACTGGACGCTGGTCGAAAAGCAGCGCTTCCTCAAATCGCCGCTGGAAGTGAAGCATGTGCGCAAGGCCGCCGAGATCGGCGATGCGGCGATGGCGGCGGCGCGCGATGCGATCCGCCCCGGAATCATGGAAACCGAAATCGAGGGCGTCATCATGGGCACGATGATGAAGCTCGGCGGCGGTTATCCGGCGATCCGCACCATGCTCGGCAGCGGCCCGCGCGCCGGCACGCATCACAGCCCGCCGACGCGCCGCAAGATCGAGCAGGGCGACCTGGTGTTCGTCGATTTCTGCGGCTGCTACGACCGCTATCACGTCAACGTCAACCGGACCTTTTCGGTGGGCACGCCCGATCCGCGCTGGACCGACCTCATGACGAAGGCGGCCGGCTGCATCGACGCGATCGTTTCGGAGGTCAAGATCGGCGATCCGCTGAGCAAGGTCGAAACCGTGGCGCAGCGCTACACCGACGAGGCGGGCCTGCGCAAACATGTGTGGTGGGTCGGCGGCTACGCGCAGGAGATCGGCATACCGCCGGACTGGTGCGGCAATCACTGGCTCCGCCCGCGCTTCGAGGAAATCGGCGATCCGCCGCTCCAGCCGGGCATGGTCTTCAATCTCGAGAACCAGTTCGACGTCTGGGACAACTGGCCGGGCGGCAGCGGTTGCGCCTATATCGAAAGCCTGCTGGTGACGGAAAATGGAATCGAGGTGCTGTCGACGCTGCCGCGCACGCTGGTAACGGTCTGACGGGAATGGCCGGCGATCGCGACAGCGCGCGCCATCCACCGGCCGCATTCTGAGGAGCGGTGATGCTCGCACCCCAGATGCTCGACGGCAGGGGGAATGCGGCCGGGACGCCGGACGGTTCGGCGCGCCGGTTGCGCAATACGGGGCCGAATGCGGGCTGGCCACTGGTGCGCTGGCTGACCTGGCCGGCAGTCATCTTCACCGCTCTCTTTTTTGCAGCCCCGCTGATCCTGATGGTCTGCGTCAGTTTCTGGCAGCGCACCACCGGCGGGCTGATCGCCGACTGGTCGCTGGTCAATTACGCGAAGTTCTTCGAGAAGGATTTTCTCGTTCAGGCGCTGGTCAACTCGGTCGAGGTGACGGCGCTGGTCACCGCGATCAGCGTGCTGATCGCCTATCCGCTTGCCTATGTGCTCGCCTATCGCGTCACCGGCACGTTGCAGCGCATCCTTCTGCTGGTGACGGTGCTGCCGTTCTGGACCGCCTATGTCGTGCGTTCCTATAGCTGGCTGCTCGTCATCTCCGAAGGCGGCATCCTCAACCAGTTGCTGATGGGCATCGGAATCGTCGACCAGCCGCTGCAGATCGCCTATACGCGCGCCGCGACCGTGCTCGGCTTCGTGCATTTCTTTACGATGCTGCTCACGCTCACGATCTTCGCCAATCTGGTGCAGATCAACCCGTCCTATCGCAAGGCAGCGTCCGATCTTGGCGCCTCGGGGATCGGCGTCTTCTGGCGGATCACTTTGCCGCTCAGCATGCCGGGGATCGCGGTCGGCGCGTTCCTCACCTTCGTCATCACGATCGGCGACTACATCACGCCGCAGATCCTCGGCGGCAATGCCGAGGTGCTGGTGCCGCAGGCGATCATGCTGCAGATCGGCCGCGCCGCGAATTTCCCGATGGCGGCCGTCATGGGCACGCTGTTGATGCTGATCGTGATCGCCGTCTATCTCGCGGCGGCGAAGCATCTGAAGATGGAGCGGCTCTGATGCGGCGCCGCTTCGGACAGATTTCGACCGGTGTGTATCTCCTCGCGATGCTCGGCTTCATCTATCTGCCGGTCGTCATCCTCGTGCTGTTCTCGTTCCAGCGCGGCATGCTGCCGGTGCCGCCCTTCGAGGGGCCGAGCCTCGAATGGTACGAGCGCGCCTTCGCCAATCCGCGGCTGATGGCGGCACTGGGCAATTCGGTCATCGTCGCGCTGTCGTCGGCCTTTGCGGCGACCCTGCTCGGGTTCCTCGCGGCCTATTCGCTGGCGCGCCGGCCGCCGCGCTTTGCCGGCTCCGTGCGCTTCTTCCTGATGGCGCCGATCACGGTTTCCTATCTCATTATCGGGCTCGGCCTGCTGGTCGTGTTCAACATGGTCGGCATGTCGAAATCGCTGCTTGCGGTCGGGATCGGACACACGATCATCAACCTGCCGCTCTGCTTTGCGATTATCTATTCGCAGTTCGGCGATCATCACCGCAACATGGATCAGGCCGCGCACGATCTCGGCGCCGGCGATCTGCAGGTGATCTGGCGGATCGCGGTGCCGATCATGCGGCCGGCGATCTTTGCCGCGTTCTGCCTCGCAGCGACGCTCTCCTGGGACGAGTTCATCATTGCCCTGCTGCTCAGCCGCTTCGAGGTGACGCTGCCGGTGATGATCTTCGAGCTGTTGCGGGCCGGTTTGTCGCCCGAGGTAAATGCCGCGGGCACGATCGTGTTCGCAATTTCGATGTCGACGGTCGCCGTCGCGGCGATCGCCATGCTGATCTGGCGCGGGGGGAAGCGTTGAACGAGGTTCTGGTCGAACTGAAAAACATTACCAAGCGCTACGGCCCGGTGACGGCCGTCGAGGGCATCGATCTCTCGATCCGGCGCGGCGAGTTTCTGGTCCTGCTCGGACCGTCGGGCAGCGGCAAGACGACGATCCTCTCGATCCTCGGCGGTTTCACCCAACCGACCGAGGGCACGGTCATGATCGAGGGCAAGGACGTGACGCAGATGCCGCCGGCACAGCGGCCGACCGTCACGGTCTTTCAGGATTACGCGCTGTTCCCGCATATGACGGTCGAGGGCAATGTCGCTTTCGGTCTCGAGATGCGCGGGATCGGCCGCGCCGAACGCCACAGGCTCGCCGAGCAGGCGCTCGCCACGGTCGGGCTCGCCGGCTATGGCGCGCGCCGCATCCATGAACTCTCGGGCGGCCAGCGCCAGCGCGTCGCTCTGGCGCGCGCGATCGTGGTCGAACCGGCGGTGCTTTTGCTCGACGAACCGCTCGGCGCGCTCGATCTCAAGATCCGCCAGCAGATGCAGGACGAACTGGTGCGCCTGCAGAAGACGCTGCACGCGACCTTCGTCCATGTGACACACGACCAGGAGGAGGCGATGAGCATCGCCGACAATGTCGTGCTGGTGAACGGCGGAAAGATCGAGGATTACGGTCCGCCCGAGCGGGTCTATCTCAGGCCCGCGACCCTGTTCGCGGCGACCTTCATGGGCGACAGCAACATTCTCTCGGGCCGTGTCGTCAGCGCGGGCGGCGGCAGCTTGCGTGTCGACACGCCGATCGGCCAGATGGCGCTTGCCGGCCAGGCCGAACCGGGCAGCGACGTCCATATCTCGATCCGGCCTGAAAAGATTCAGGTCGGGCCCGCGTCGATCGATCGGGCCGCCAGCAATACGGGCCATGACGGCGGCGCGGTTCTGCTCGGCGAGGGCGAGGTGACCGAGCTGGTGTTCCAGGGCACGCATCGGCGCTGCCGGCTCAAAGCCGGTCCCGACGGCGGCACCGAGCTATTGGCCCGCGTGCCGCTCGATCTCGATCTCGCGGTCGGTTCGAGGGCGCGGCTCGGAACCCGCGTCGGCGATCTGGTGTTGCTGCGCAACTGAACGGAGCCCGGCTTGGCCACGAAGAACGCCGTCAAAACACGAACATCCCGACCGGCGAAGACGGCCGCGGAAGCCGCCCACAGGCCGGCGAAATCGCCGGCCGCGGAGGCCGCCAGCCGGCTCAGGCGCAATGACGGCATCCGCTCGGACGAATTGCTCGAAACCGCGCTCGCCTTGTTCTCGTCGGTCAGCTTCGCGGACGTGACGGTGCAGGATATCGCCAAACGCGTCGGCATCACGCACTCGCTGATCTATTACTATTTCGAGAGCAAGGAGAAACTGTTCCACGCCGCGGTGCTGCACGCGATCGATCGCGTGATGGAGCAGTACAACAAGGTGACCGCCCAGCATCGCGATCCGGTCGACCTGCTGAACGACTGGTTCGAGACCAATATCGAAATGTCGGGTCCGTTGCGCAGCGTGGTGCGCATCATGATCGAATATTCCGACCGCGATCCCAAGCGCGCCTCACCCTCGGTGCAGCGCGTGATCCGGCAGTTCTACGATTTCGAGCGGCGCACGATCGCCGATTGCATCCGGCGCGGCGTCGAGGCCGGCCGCTTCAAATGCGACGACCCGGAGCGGCTCGCGATCTTCGTCTCGCGCGGCATCGACGGCGTGTTCTACGGCCATCTGGTGCGCAAGGATGCCGACATCGCAACCGAGATGAAGGAGCTGCGCGCGATCCTGTGGCGGCTGCTGGAGTATCGGACGGGCTAGCGGGCGCGGGGAGACAAAACCGGCCCCGGCGGCTATAGTTCCCGGGTGCGGCAATTGCAGCGGCCGGAATGGCGAACGATGAATATCGCTCGGTCATTGGATGAATGTCGCAGGTGCGTCGTCCACACCGGCGTCCTGCTGATCGCAATCCTCGTTTCAATCGGACCGGCGCAGGCCGAAAGCGTGCCGCCGCATCTCGCCTCGCTCTCCGCAGAACTGTTCCGAAGCGGCGCTTCGACACTTGAAGATCAGCAACTGGATGCGGAACACCGAGAGGCTGGGCGGCGAGCCCTCGATCTGTTTCGCCGGTCCGGTGTTCGCAATTGGGCGCGAGATTCGGTTGAGATTCCGGGCGCGGCGTTGACGGCTGCCGAGGCGCTCAGTTTTGACCTTGCTCATGAGGCCGATCGCACCGAGTTCAATCGGATTCTGTCGCTCGATTCGGAGGTAGCTACCGACGCGATTGCTTCGAGGATGAAGAGCGCGGGGGCCGATGAGGCTGCGATCAACGACGCTGTGAATGCGTTCGAAACGGCTCGCGCGACGACCGCCGCGTTGCCGACCCGCCACGAAATAGCTCTCGACCCCGGCGAATTGGTAACAATTGAATGGAATCCTCAGGAAGGGACCGTAACGCTTCGTGCCAGTGACGACGGCAGCACGAGCGGCAAGCCTTTCGACTCGGCACTGATCGGAGACACGGCTTTGGAAATCGACCCTGCAACCGGAGGTCTTCGAGCGTCCGTCAAGCTGGCCGATGTTCCGGCTCGAATTCTGAGCGCCGCCGATATCGAACGCATTCGTGCATCTATCCTGGGAGAGTGGAAAGATCGTAGTGGCGATGTCTGGTTGTTCGAGTCAGCGCGTGGGGATTCTTCGGCCGGGTTGATCCGCAGATCCTTGGAAGCGATCGACATCGAAATTACCAAGCTTACTGCCCGAATTGACGAGATCGAACGGGCCAAGGAGTTCATTTGGCGGGACCTTGCGACCGGCGAAATCATCCGGCAGCAGCGTTTCCGGCGCCTGGATGCACCCTGGGAGTTCGTTGGCGAAGAGTCGCTGATCGAGAATGCCAAGGAAGAAGTGGCGCGCCATAAGTTGACGATTGCCGAACTTGAGGCGGAGAAGTCCGGATCAGGGCTTGACCCGGTCCATCAGTACGATCCGGCCGGCTATGAGCAAGCCGCCAGGACGACCGGTGCCCGGCCGATCAGCGTTTGGGTCACCCGCGCTCGCGATGCCTATACCTATCATTGGGCCGAAGCATTGTTCGATGGTCGAAGGGTCACCATGCGCCGTACGTTCCATGACATCCGCGACTACAATGAATCGCTGCCCGGCCCGGTCATGTCGCAACTCATTACCCGCTGGTCGCCGCCCTCGTGGGCGGAGGTTGAGGCGACCATAGACCCCGCGACCGGGCTGATTACCTTGTCCGGCAATATCTGGGGACTCCTTGTCACCTATTCGGGCGGCGGCCTGACATCATCGGCATACCGGGTTGAAAGCATTCATACGCCATACTCCCGGTCGGTTTTCATGACCCGAAAGGGTGTTGAAATTCATGTTGCGGACGGCGCGTCGAGCCAGCAAATCCCCTGAATTTCTTCGCCGCTATGTCTTGAACTTGATGAACGTGACAATTCCGAAATTGCTGCTTCGGGCGAGCATGGCTTTGAACTGGCGGGCGGGAACCCGGACGATACGGCCGACCGAGGGATCGAAAACGTGAACAGCAATGATACGCTGGGTCGACGGGTTGAACTCCAGCCTCCGGACGATGACCGCATGATTAAGGTATTGACCTTGACTGCGACCCACATTGATGACGACCTTGACGAAGTATCCCTGTTCGAGCGCAGACATGATATGCCGGACCTTTACCAGATAATTCTGTCTCTGCTCCATCTCGACCACGACCGCGCCGAATTGGCGAAGATAATCTCGAATGGCAAACTGATCGAATCCATTGGCAATGCCGTTCTTTTGTGCCAGATCCATTGCCACGCGACGCCCGGCCTGTTTTGTGTTCGGCGGTGCTTTGAGCTGATCGATCATGACCTGTCGAATGATGAGGATCGCCTCTTCCTCCTTTATCAAGCGCCCGGTTCCGAGTTGAATGAGGTAGTTTGCAGCGACCGCATTGCAGGTCGCGGGATATGTCTGTCGGGGAAACACAGCTTCGCCAAAAGGATCGACGAAACTCGCGTCCGCTCCATATAATCCTTGCAAATAGTCGAGATCGGACTGGAACTGGAGCAATTCACGGTCCGGATTGAACAAATGAGAGCTGGGTTTGGCCGGCTGATCGCCAAGCGGGGCGCATCGAAGCGAATGGAAATCTGCAATCTCGGATGTCGCTTGCAAGACCGTCTGCTGTCGTTGCGCCGATGTCAGAGAAAGTGGCAGACCGTCGAGATCCTGAAGACCGTCAAGCTGTCTTGTCACGCCGCGCTGTGTAACAAGCGTAAATTCCATAACATCCGGGATCGCCTCGGCATGGCGAGAGATGACGGGAATCCAATCGTTTAGCGCATCAAGACCGACATTGGGATGTAGCAGGATAAGATCGCTGGCGATGCCGACCGCTGCAGCGATCCGATCCCAACCGGACTTCCTCCTGTTATAGAGGTCGAGTCCGGTGATTACGAGATAGAGCTGATCGGTGTTGACGCCCGCGGCAAAGCCTTCATAGAAACCGAACGTCAGATCGGCAATGGTTCGCTTTACTGCTGCTCGCAGAAAATCCTCACTGGTGAATTTCAGAGTGGCGGCGACCAGATAGCGCTCTGCAGTGTGCTGCTCGTCGATGACAAGTGCGGCAGCAGGCGCCTTGATGGCCAGACCGACGCCAAAGGCGGACTCCAGGATAATGAGCACTTGCGGATTCAGGTAACTAGCATCTTTCGGTAGCGGTGGCGGCCGGCTTCGTACAAAATCAAAAACCGTACTTATCTGGTCGTATGACAGTTCCAGCAGCCCCGATTGGCCGATTTCGGATCGATCGAACGCAGTATCCAATATCGACCGGCTCTGCATTGAGAGCGACACCAGATGGTCGACAATTCCCGAACTGCCAAAATAGAGTCCGCCGATGGCGAAGCGGTGTAGGTCGGTGAGCAACGGCGACGCCATGAGTAACCGGTAGTTTGCGAGCATCTCCAGTCGAAATCCGGCCTGGAGGCGCTGCTCGGCTGAATAGTCCCCGAGTTGTATGGAACGGAATAGAATCTCAAGCTTATCGGCGGCGATCTGATGCTGCTCGATGCCGAGTTGCGTCCAGCTGTTGTAAACAATGATCTCTTGCTTGGCCTCACCAAACGAGATCCGGACCGTTTCCCTGTTGACCAAATCGAGATCGAGACAGTCGCCGGGCACCGAGTAGATCCAGTTGACCGACATGACCTGCGGGTCTCGCTGTGGGCGGACAAGAAAATGACACTCGCCGAACGACACCGGCGTAGGATCGCTGTAGATTGCCGGGCGACCGTCAACCGGACCCGCTCTGGTCAGTTCGATCGACGTTTCGCCACCACTACCCAGCGCTTCGAAGGAAACAGTCAGGTTTGGCCCTTGCTCGCGGGCGAGTACCGCTGGAAGCGTCACCGTGACGAAAAATCGTTGTCCTTTGAGCAGCCTGTCGATGGGCATCAGCGCGGGGTCGTGACCGACGCCGTTTCCGGTTTCAAGCCGGACATTGAGGACCGGACCATGCAACTCGGCGACCTGAACGCTGATATCCGGCTCCATTTCGAATACCAGCGGGATGCCGTCGCCTTCGACCCATGCCGTCCGTGCACCATCTGTTTCCGTCCAATGCACGAGGCCACGGAACCATTTCACAGACAGAAGTGGATCGATTTCGGTGCCGGCAGCATCGATTTCGAGCCGCCATCGCAATGTGCCTTCGACAGCGTTGCGAACCCACTCGGGCATCGCCGGATTCATTTCCTCGGCCGTCGGCGTGTAGTGGAAGACGGCCAGCGGATCGCCACGAAACCCGGGATGCTCCGGCGGGTGGTAATTGAATCTGCCCTGCCAAACCCGCGCATCGGTGTGGGCCTGGATCCGGTCGGGATAGGGCTCTTGCGTGTTTGGGTCTTCGAGCACGATGGCGATTACGAGCTCGCCGTGCGATGCTGTGCTATGCCAGAGTCCGAGAACCTCCCAAACATCGCGTTCGGGTTGCGAACTTTCCTCACTGGCGCCTATTTCGTCCTCGCCGCTCGCTACCGCTTCACCGGCGGACTCCGGCTTCGCAACCGCAACAGGTGCGATCATCTTGCCAAGGCGGACGATCAGTTCGCCATAGAGCGCCGCTTCGTCCCGCAAAACTTCCGCTTCCCTGGTCAGGCGTACCCGCTCACCCGTGTACCCGGCAGCTCGCGCCCTGTGTTCCTCCGCCGTTGCTTCAAAGCGCGTGGCGTCGGCCGCCATCACGGCGCGGGTTTCGCTGGAAAGCTGCGGCTCATTTGCCATGACGGCGGACTTCTTTGCCGCATCGCCGGCGGCAAGCGCTTCGGCGCCAGCGTCATCGGCAAGGGCTCGCCATTGCGCTGCCTGGTTACTGAATCTCGCAGCTTCAGCGAGAGTAGCGTCGAACTGCTGGTCGAGTTCGGATTTGATGGTTTGTGCTGCGCGCCCCGCGGCAGCCGGATCGGTCAGCGCCAATTTCTCGAGACGTACGATGTCCGGCAGATAGTCGGCGGCGTCGGCGTACGCGTTGACGGAGAACATGAAAGCGGCAGCGAACGCGAAGCTCGCAATCGACGCACGTATGACAGAGACGCTCAAGCATTGCATCCGCCACCCCCTGCGTGTCGGACCGTACTCCAACTGTAAAGAGTATCCCGCGAAGTGACGGGTAACAACCACAATGAGCCGTTCGCTCGACATGCAAGGCACAGCTGGTAAAGATGCAAGGACCGTGCGAAACGGCAGATATTCCTACGATTTTCAGGTTATGGCGGGCTGCGAGCGAGCGCGGCAAGGTTGCGCCTCCTGTGTTATTGCGCCAGACTTCCAGGCGGCATGTGCCACGCAGTCAATTGCCGTTCGGACCATACGTGAGGCGATGGGGAGGGGGCCATGATCGTGCGCAGCTCAGTGCTCGCATTGATGGCGGTCGGTTGCATTGCTTTGGCGCGCCCGGCAACCGCCGATACCAACATGCTGCTGATACTCGACGCCTCGAGCTCGATGTGGGGTCAGACCGAGGGCGTTGCCAAGATCGAGACCGCCAAAGAGGTTCTCGGCGGGCTGCTCGATGAATTATCGGCGGAAACAAACCTTGCATTGATGCTTTATGGCCATCGTCGTGAAGGCGATTGTACCGACATCGAACTGGTGTCGCCCTTTGGCACCGGCACGCGCCAGACCATCCGCGACGAAATTCTCGGGATCACGCCGCGCGGCAAGACGCCGATCGCCGCCTCGCTGCAGGCATCGGCCGATGCGTTCGCCGGACTGGAGGAGGAACCGAACAACAGCATCGTGCTGATTTCCGACGGGATCGAGTCGTGCGACGGCGATCCGTGCGCGGTATCGGAGGCGCTGATTGCGCGCAACATCAATCTGCGCGTCCATGTCGTCGGCTTCAATGTCGATGAGGAAACGCGCGCGCAGCTGCAATGCATCGCCGATCGCGGCAATGGTGAGTATTTCGACGCCCAGAATCCGGAAGGTTTCCGGACCGCCATCGAAAGCGCGCAGCAGGCGGCGGTCGCGCTACCCGAACCCGAACCCGAACCGGAGCCTGAACCGACATTCTCCGAGTATTTTCTCGATCCTTTCGACGGGCCCGAGCTTTCCGATATGTGGCAGGTCGGCAATCCCAATCCCGACAATTTCATTGTCGAGGATGGCGCGATGCTGGCGATCTCGAGTTCGACCGGTTCGCTGGTCGATGAGAATGTCCAGAATCTGATCGCCCTGAAGGGCACCGAGCTGCCCGACGGCGACTGGGTCGCCAGCGCGCGGCTCAGCATGGCCATGCAGACCGCCGTCGAAACGTTCTATTTCGGCGTTCACGACGGCCCCGATTCCATGATCATGGTGCAGCTTCTGACGAGCGGCGACCATTACTATGGCTGGCGTCTGGTCCTGCGGATCGAAAAGGTTGGCGGAACCGAAGCCACGACGTTCGATGCGGAACTGGCGAAGCTCGGCTGCAATTCCTGTCCGGAAGACCGCATGTTCAGAAACTTTGCCGCCACCGTGCCCCAGCCGATTGAAATCCGTCTTATCAAGGAAGGCCGTTCGTTTTACGCCATGGCAAAGCTGGCGGGCGACGACAGCCCCTGGGTTTCGACCGACAAGGTGACGACGCTGCGCGTTGCCGGCAGCCTGGCGTTCGCCACCACGCAGTATGCCAATACCACCGGCGAAACCTATGTCGAGGTGGATGAGATCAAGATCGAGGTGCCGAACTGACGATTCACGAATTTCCGCGTCGGGTCGAGCAATCGAGAAGGAGAATTCCCATGCGTCTCTGGTCAACCCTTGTGTTATTGACCGTGCTCGGTGCCGTACAGGTGCAGGCCGCCGAAATCTTCGTCGACGAATTCGATGCGCCGGATCTCGGCGAAAGCTGGATGATTGTCTCGCCCGACCCTGACAAGTTCATTGTCGAAGACGGTGTCCTGCTGGCGATCACCACGGGGCCCGGCAGCCTCACCGACGCTACCGTGCCCAATCTGTTCCAGCTCGATCAGCCGTTGCCGGAAGGCGACTGGGTGATGACGCTCCAGTTCAGCGCCGAGTTTCAGACGGCGCGCGAGGTTCTTTACATGGGCCTGATGGACGCACCCGACCGTTATCTGTTGGCGTCGATCTATACGGCTGGCGACAAATATTATGGCTGGACTATCAATGTCGCTGCTTTCAAGAAGAGCGGCGAAGAAGAGTCGATGTTCAGTCGCGAGCTCGCCAAACTTGGCTGCAGCAGTTGCCCTGAAGACCGTATGTTCCCGAATTTCGTCGAGACGATCGGTCAGCCGATCCAGTTGCGTATGGAACGACACGGGCGTCAGTATACGGTCAGCGGCAAGCTCAGCGGTGCCGGTCAGGACTGGGTCGTGCTCGAGAAGCTGACTTCGTTGCGCAGCCCCGGCATTCCGACCATCTATGTCACGCAGAGCGAAAACACCGACGGCGAGTCGCTCTATACGATCGACTGGGTTCGCATCGACACACTCGAATAGCCGTTTGATCGACGGCGCTTTCGCCCCCTAAACCTCCCGCATCCGGTTCGTTGCGGCGATCAGCGCCGAGCGGATGCCGTCTTCCATCGCCGAATGGCCGGCATCGGGCACCACGGTATATCGCGCCTCGGGCCAGGCCTGTGTCACCTCGTCGGCGGTCACGATCGGGCAGACCAGGTCGTAGCGGCCCTGAACGATCGCGGTCGGGATCTTGCGGATCCTGTCCAGATTCTCGAACAGCGCGTTCTCCGGCATGAAGATGTCGTGCATGAAGTAATGCGCCTCGAGCCGCGCGAGACCCTTGGCAAGCCGTTCCTCGCGAAACGCCGCGACCGTCTCCGGGCTCGGCAGCAGCGTCATGTTGGAACCTTCGTACTGGCTCCAGGCGCGCGCCGCCGGCATATGCACATTGGGATCGGGGTCGATCAGCCGCGTGTAGTAGTTCGCGAGCAGGTCGCCGCGTTCCTCCGGCGGCAGATAGCCGGCGAAAGCGCGCCAGGCTTCCGGTGCGATCGCGCGCATGCCGTAGAGAAACCAGTTAATCTCGCTTCGCCGGCAGAGAAAGATCCCGCGCAGCACCAGCGAGAGCACGCGTTCCCGATGCGCCTCGGCATAGGCGATCGCCAGCGTCGAGCCCCAGGAGCCGCCGAACACATGCCAGCGGTCGATGCCGAATTTATGCCGCAATGTTTCGATGTCCTGAATGAGATGCGGCGTCGTGTTGTCGACGATCTCACCGACCGGCTCGGAACGGCCGGCGCCGCGCTGGTCGAAGATGACGATGCGATAATGGTCGGGATCGAAGAAGCGCCGGTGCACCGGCCCGGCCCCGGCGCCGGGCCCGCCATGGAGGAAGAGGACCGGGACCCCCTTTGGATTGCCGCATTGCTCCCAATATAGGCGGTGGCGCGAATCGACGGCATGCCGGCCGCTGTCGAAGGGCTGGATCTCGGGATAGAATGGAATGCCTGCCATGACGATCGGTCCCCGCCTTCGCTGCGCCGTTTTAGCGATCCCGCCGGGCCGCGATTCGGGGCCCGATTCGGCTCCCGATTCGGGCCCCGAAGCGGCGCGGCACTATAGCCGAAGGGTCCGGCCTGTTGCGGGTTTTCTGGCGCTTTCCCTAGCGTTTTTTTGCCCCCTCGCGGCGTCCGGGGCGGCCGGGTTGCCGGCGCCGCTCGAACCGGGCGGACGGGTTCTGGCGGTCGCCGTGATCGACGGCGACACGCTGCTGCTCGAGGACGGGCGCGAGGTCCGGCTGGTCGGGCTGCAGGCGCCGAAACTGCCGCTGGGCCGGCCCGATTTCGAAACCTGGCCGCTCGCGGATGAGGCGAAAGCCGCCCTCGAGGCGCTCGCACTGGGCGAGGGGCTCACGCTTGCCTATGGAGGGCGGCAGATGGACCGGCACGGTCGCGCGCTGGCGCATCTCTACCTCGACGACGGAACCTGGGTGCAGGGCGAGTTGTTGAAGCTCGGCATGGCACGGGTCTATTCGTTTGCCGACAACCGCGCTCTCGCCGCCGACATGCTGGCGCTCGAACAAGCCGCTCGCGCGGCCGGGCGCGGCATCTGGAGCGAGCTCTGGTATGTCGTGCGCAATATTGACGAGATCGAGGAGGACCGCGACAGCTTCCAGCTCGTCGAGGGCCGGGTTCTCGAAGCGGCGCGGGCGGGCTCGCGCGGCTATCTGAATTTCGGTGCCGACTGGAAGACGGATTTCACCCTGTCGCTCGATGCGGCCGCTCTTCGCCTGTTCGACGCGGCCTGGCTGCCGATCGAGCAACTGGAAGGCCGTCGCATCCGTGCGCGCGGCTGGGTAGAATATTTCAACGGGCCCATGATCGAGATCACGCATCCCGAACAGATCGAGGTACTGGACGAATGACACGCGCAATCCGGGCGAACCGCCGCTGGCATCCAATTGCGATCCTCGCGGTCCTGCTGCTGCCTTTGCTGGGCGCCTGCAGCACCAATCCCGCAACCGGACAGCAGAGCTTTACGGGCTGTCTCTCCGATGCGGACGAGCGAAGGATCGGCGTCGAGTATCATCCGCAGATCCTGCAGGAGTTCGGTGGCGAGTATAACGATCCGCAGATCAAAGCTTATGTCAACGAGATCGGCCAGCGCCTTGCGCGCCAATCCGAGCGGCCGAATCTCAACTACACCTTCACCGTCCTCGATACGCCGGTCGTCAACGCGTTCGCGGTGCCGGGCGGCTACATCTACATCACGCGCGGCCTCATGGCGCTGGCCGAGAACGAGGCGGAAGTCGCCGGCGTGCTGGCGCACGAGGTCGGGCATATCGCGGCACGCCACACCAACGAACGCTATTGCCGGGGCATGCTCGCCCAGCTCGGCGCGATCGGGCTCGGCGTGCTGACGGGTTCCGGCGCGGTCGCCGAGGCGGCCAATATGGGCGCTGCGATCTATCTGCAGGGCTATTCGCGCGATCAAGAATTCCAGGCCGATCTGCTCGGCGTGCGCTATCTCGGGCGCAACTCCTACGATCCGCAATCGATGTCGACCTTCCTTGCGAGCATGCTCGACAACAGCCGTCTCGAGGCCCAACTGGCTGGCCGGCCGGGCGCTGCCGACGAGTTCAGCATCTTCCAGACCCATCCGCGCACGGCCGATCGCGTTCAGCGCGCGATCCAGCAGGCCTCGGGCGAACAGGTCGCCGATCCGGTGCTGAATGCCGACATCTATCTGGACCGGATCGACGGCATGCTCTACGGCGACGATCCCGACGAAGGGTTCATCCGCAACAACCGCTTCGTCCATCCCGCGCTCAAATTCGAGTTCACCGTGCCGAATGGCTTCCGGCTGTTCAACTCGTCGACGGCGGTGATCGCGCAGGGCCCGAACAGTTCGGCGATCATCTTCGACCGCGAACCCAAACAGCCGCAGACTTCGAACATGCAGCGCTATATCAGCGAGCAATGGCTGTCGGGCCTTCAGCTTTCGAATCTGAACTCGATCCAGGTGAACGGTCTCGAAGGGGCGACCGCCATGGCCCGCGTCTCGACGAACAACGGCGCGCGCGATGCCATGCTCGTCGCGTTGCGGTGGAATCAGAACACGATCTATCGCTTCGCCTTCCTGGTGCAGCCGGGCCAGATGGATTCGATGCGCGGTGCGTTCAACAACACGGTCAGCAGCTTCCGCCGCATCAGCGACGCCGAAGCGGCCGCACTGAAACCCTACCGGCTCGAGGTTGTCACTGTCGGCAGCGGCATGACCGCCGAGAGCCTCGCGGCGCAGATGCCGTTCCCGGACTATCGCGTCGAACGCTTCCGGGTGCTCAACGGCCTGCCGCCCAACGCTCAGCTGTCGCCCGGCCAGCGGGTCAAGATCGTGGTCGAGTAGCCGCGATTGGCCCGGGGGGGACAAAGGGGAACGGGAACCGGCGAGCGACGCCACTGGCGGCCGACGGTCGCGGCGGCGTTGTTCGTGGGGTTCGGCGGTCTCGTCGCGCTCGCCTCGAGTGCGGCGTTCCTGACCGCAGCATTCGTCGCCGAGCGCAATACCTCCGAACTGGTCAGCGACACGGCCGAGCTCTATCTCGAAAACATGGAACTGCGGCTCGAGGGGATTCTCGAGCCGGCCCGCCGCCAGGTCGATTTCGTGGCCAAGCATCTGTCGGATGGCAGGACGCCGCTCGACGACGACCAGCGCATCTCCGATCTGCTGCTTGGCACGCTCGCATCCGGTGCCGACATCGCGGGCATCGCCTATGTCAGCCCGGATCTGCGGGCCGTCTATGCCGGCACCTGGCAGGAGGGTCACGACACCGGCATCGAAAACTTTGTCGCCTGGCCCGAAATGCGTCTCCTGATCCGGCTCGGCGAGGTAGCCGAGGCCACGATGTGGGCCGAACCGATCTACATAGAGTTCTTCGGTACCAGTTTCATGACCGTCATGAGCCCGGTCCGCACTGCGGCCGGATTTCAGGGAATCGCGGTTGCGGCTGTTTCGCTGCCGTCGCTCTCGCGGGCGCTCGATCTCGAAGCCGCAGAGCAGCCCGGCATCGTCGCCTTCGCGCTGCACGGTGAGGAACATGTCATTGCCCACCCGGTCATCGCCGACGGGCTGGTCGAACATTCGGTCGAAGAGCCGATACCGACCCGTCACCTGGTACACGATGCGGTTATCGCCAATCTCTGGGAGGCGGAGCGCTATCCGATCGGATTGATCGACGTTGCCGGCATCGAAGCCTGGGAGCTTTATCTCGGGGCGGAAGAGCATATCGTCATGCTGAAGCGGATCGAGGGTTACGGCGAACTGGCGCACACGCTCGGCATCCATTTTCCGCGCGGTCAGGCCGGCGGTTTCGTCGAACGCCTGGAATACGCGGTCTATGTCGGAATCGCGATCCTGCTGCTTGCCGTGATCGCCGCCTGGCTGATCGGTCGCGCGATCGGCCGCCCGGTGCAGCGTCTCGCCGGCAATGCCGACCGGATCGCGCAGCTCGATTTCACCCATGCAACGTCGCTGCCGCGAAGCCCCTTCCGCGAGACCGACGATGCCGCCGGCGCCTTCAACGCTATGCTGCGGGGCGTTCGTTTCTTCGAAACCTATCTGCCGCGTCGCCTGGTCGAGCGGCTGATGCAGCAGGGCGAAGGCGGCGACCTTGTCTCGGAACAGCGCGACGTCACGGTGCTGTTCACCGATATCGTCGGCTTCACGTCGATTGGCGAGCGGTTGACGGCCGAACAGTTGAGCGCCTTCCTCAACCGCCACTTTACGATGCTGGCGGAATGTATCGAAGCGGAGGACGGCACGATCGACAAATATATCGGCGATTCGATCATGGCGTTCTGGAATGCGCCGTTCGATCAACCCGATCACGCCGACCGC
>JBBDWX010000230.1:0-2441 GCA_040902665.1 Dongiaceae bacterium | reverse complement strand
TCACGCCCTCGTTGCCGACCTTCTGCATCGCCTTGGCGATCATCTGGCCGATTTCCTTTTCGCCGTTGGCCGAAATCGTGCCGACCTGCGCGATCTCTTCCGAGGTCGAGACCTTCTTGGCGCGCTTCTTCACGTCTTCGACGACGGCTTCCACCGCCTTGTCTACGCCGCGCTTGAGGTCCATCGGGTTCATGCCCGCGGCCACGGCCTTCACGCCCTCGCGAACGATCGCGTGGGCAAGAATGGTCGCCGTGGTCGTGCCGTCACCGGCCTTGTCGTTGGTCTTCGAGGCAACCTCGCGCACCATCTGCGCGCCCATGTTCTCGAACTTGTCTGAAAGTTCGATTTCCTTCGCCACCGTCACACCGTCCTTGGTGATGCGGGGCGCGCCGAACGCCTTGTCGAGCACGACGTTGCGGCCCTTCGGGCCGAGCGTCACCTTGACGGCATTGGCAAGAATCTCGATGCCGCGCAGCATCTTGTCGCGCGCATCGGTCGAAAAACGTACGTCTTTCGCTGCCATGATATTTACGTCCTTTCCTTATAGAGGCCGATCAGGCCGCTTTCTTTTTCTTGGCGGCCGAACCCTCGATCACGCCGAGGATGTCGGACTCCTTCATGATCAGGAGCTCTTCGCCGTCGATCTTGACTTCGGTGCCGGACCATTTGCCGAACAGCACGACGTCGCCAGCCTTCACATCGGGCGGCACGATCTTGCCGTCTTCGGTGCGGGCACCGGTGCCGACGGCAACGATTTCGCCCTGCATCGGTTTTTCCTTCGCGGTATCCGGAATGATGATGCCGCCGGCCGTCTTTTCCTCTTCGCCGAGGCGACGGACGAGCACGCGATCATGTAGCGGACGGAATTTCATTATATCCTCCGTGGATCTAAGTCCCTGATATTCCCCAGATTTGTGTTTTTGCCTGAGGTGTCGGGGCGTGTGTTAGCACTCCCGAGCCTTGAGTGCCAGCGATCTAATTCGACGCCCCTACAGCGTCAAGGGGGATCGGCCAAATTTTTGCCATGACCGGGCCCGCCGGGGCGCATCGCCCAAACTTGGCAGCAGTCCCGCCGCGAGGCTGCCAGTTCCTTGATTTTGTTGATAAATTTTCTTGCAGCCTGATGCTGGCGGGGCAATATCAGAAGGGATGGCTCGAGGCCAGCCCGGATTGGCCAGCCCGGATTGGCCAGCCCGGATTGGCCAGCCCGGATTGGCCGGCCCGATTGGCCGGCAGGGACACCGAACAAGGCCCGCCAACTAAGGACGGCGAACGCAAGCGAAGCAAAACAGGAGGCACGGCTGATGGCGAACCTGGCGCTGCAACTCGCGAACTATCGGCTGACCACGGCGAACATTCTCTACCGACTGCCCGATCATCCCGCCTTGTTGCAGACATTCGTCTGGCAGACCTACGACCTCGCGCCGGATTTCCCGAACCTGCGCCGCTTCCTCGCCTTCTGGGAGCGCGAGATCGAGGGCCGCATCCATTCGGTCCAGGTCGCGGGGGCCGACATCGTCAGGCCCTCGGAGTTCCGCTTCGCCGACTGCGAGCTGCGCCTTCACTGACACGCATCGCGACGTCGGAACCTCGGAAAAGTGTCACCCTCAACAGGCTCGGGATGTGGGCCCGGAAATGCTGATGCGAAAAAAACCGCATTGATCGAAGTTCCATCGTCCTCATGGTGAGCCTGTCGAACCATGAGGACCGCGCAGTCGCGCCGCCTCATCCTTCGACGGGCTCAGGATGAGGCGACGTATTGCGACACAATCATTCCACCGTCAGCGTCGCCGGAAATCCCGGCGCGCGGAGATCGGTCACGAGCGCGTCCTCGAGCAGTTTCACGACCTGGGTCGACCAGGCGCCGCCGCCATATTGCGCGGTCGCGCGGCGGAAGATCTGTTCGGTCAGGCCGGCAAGCTCCAGCGGCACGCCGAAGGCACGGCCGAAGCCGAGCGCAAATCCGAGATCCTTCTGCGCAAGATCCATCGTGAAGCCGATATCGTAACTGCCGTTGAGCACGAGCTGGCCCTCGGTCTCGAATACGAAACTGTTGCCGGAACTTGCCTGGATCGCGGCGAAGGATTGCGCGAGATCGAGCCCGCCTTTCTTTGCCAGCATCAACGCCTCGCCGGCCGCGACCAGATGGATGAAGGCAAGCATGTTGGTGATGACCTTGATGATCGCCGCCTGGCCGAGCACGCCCATATGCAGCACCGTGCCGCCCATCGCTTCGAAGGCCGGGCGGTGTTTCTCGTAAAGCACCGTGTCGCCGCCGACCAGCACGGTGATCGCGCCTTCGGCCGCCTTGTGCACGCCGCCGGTGACCGGCGCCTCGAGCGTTTCGATGCCCTTGCCGCGCGCGAGTGCGGCGAGCGCCAGGATCTCGTCGCGATCGTTGGTGCTCATTTCGATCCAGCAGGCGCCGGATCGGAGCCCCT
>JBBDWX010000229.1:0-17067 GCA_040902665.1 Dongiaceae bacterium | reverse complement strand
CGACCGGCCACTATCGTGTCACCCCGCGCCGGGGGCCCGGGTCGGGGGCCGCGCCGGGCCCGCGCCGGGCCCGCGCCGCAAGGCCGGCGGTCGCCCTGCGGGGGCTGCATGGCATGCCTGCATCCGATCCGGTTGCCCGGACGGCCCGACTCCATCAAGAATGCGGCCCGCAAACGGAGGCCCCCATGAACCGGCTGTTAAGCATTTCCATTCTCGGCGAACCCGGCGTCATGCGGCGCGAGGTGTTCGACGGTTTCGAGGACGGGCGGACCGACTGGGACTGGATCGCTTCGCGGCTGCGCGAGCGCGGGCTTGCCGGCAAGGTCGAGATCGACGGCGTCGATGCGAGCCTCGGCGAAGCCCTGCCGTCGCCCGAGGGGTATGACGGCGTAATCGTCGGCGGCAGTATTCACAATGTGAACGAGGGGCGCGACTGGCAGCTCCGGACCATCGACTGGCTCGCCGATTGGCGCCGGACCGAACGGCCGCTGTTCGGAATCTGCGGGGGCCATCAGATGGCAGTCGTTGCGCTCGGCGGCGAGGTCGAACGGATGAACGGAACGGCGTTCTCGGAAACCGGCCGGCTCGACCTGACCGAAGACGGGCGCAGTCATTTCCTGTTCGGTGGCGCCGGCGAAGCGGGGCCGGCGGTTCATTTCGGGCATTTCGATCATGTCACGCGTCTGCCGGACGGTGCGACGGTGCTTGCAACCTACAAGGATGTGGTTGCCACGCTCGATCTCGGCGGCGACTGGTACACGACGCAGTTCCATCCCGAATCGACGGGCATGGGTATGGTCGTTGCCTGGGACGGTGCGATTGCGCCGGAAGCGTTGCGCTATCGCGAGACGCCCGACGGCGGCCGGATCATCGAGAATTTTCTGCGCGGCACCGGGCTCGTCTGATCGGGCGGTTGCGCTAGGCTTCGTAGCGAACGTCGCCGCCGACGATCGTCATCGTCGTCTGCACGTTCCGGATCTCGGCCGGATCGATCGCGAACGGATCGCGATCGAGCACCGCGAAATCCGCGAGCTTGCCGGGTTCGATCGAGCCCTTGAGATTTTCCTCGAAACCGGCCCAGGCGCCGAGCGTCGTATAGGCATGAACGGCCTCGGTCACGGTGATCGCCTCGCCGGGACCGAAATCCTGGCCGGTATCGGTCTTGCGCGTGACCATCGCGCCGATGATTTCCCACGGATTGGTCGAACAGATCGGCGCATCGGAATGGCCGGGGGCGGGGATGCCGGCATCGATCAGACTGCGATGGGGGAACATCCAGCTCATCGCCTGCGAACCGCGATTGGCGATATAGGCATCGCCCAGCGAATACATGAAACCGGTCGCCGAGGAATCGACCGCGCCGAGCTTGCGGATGCGATCCATGATCGTCGGCGTGACATAACAACAATGTTCGACGCGGCTGCGATGATCCTTGACCGGATGCGCTTCGAGGGCCGCCTCGATCGCATCGAGTGCGAAATCGATGCCGCGATCGCCGAGCCCCTCGACGCAGACGCGCAAGCCGGCCTTATGCGCTCGGACGACCTGCGGGATCAGTTCGTCGGCTTCGTAGAGCAGCATGCCGTAATTCGGCACCGGCTCACCGGGAACGGGGGTGCCGACATAAGGCTCGTAATAGGCCGCGGTGCGCCCGCTGGTCGAGCAATCCGGACACCATTCGACGCCGACGATGCGGATCCATTCGTCGCCGAAACCGGTGCGGATACCCGCCTTGATATAAGTGTCCACCAAGGCCTCGTCGCGCCCGTCGAGGATGATGCCGATGCGCATCGCGAGCCGGTCCGCCTCTCGCAGCCGCTGATAGGCCTGGATTGCCTTGCCCTGCGTCAGCGAGTTGTGCAGCGAGGTCACGCCGTGGCGCAGATAGAGATCGAAAACCTTCGGCAACCCGGTTTCGTAATCCTCGACGCGATACTCGCGCTTCATGCGCGCATCGAGATCCCAGGCCGCCATCTCGCGGATGACGCCGGTCATGCGCCCTGTGGCGGGATGGCGGTCGTAACGACCGTGGCGCGGATCGGGTGCATCTTCGGGAACGCCGAACTGACGCAGCGTCGCGGAATTGACGATCGCGATGTGGCCGTCGGTCCGATAGAGCCAGACCGGAATGCCATGCGATACGGCGTCAAGTTGATCGATTGTTGGATAGCCGCCGCATTTCTGGTCGTTGTAACCGAAGCCCCGGAACATCTCGCCGCGCTTCATGCCGGCGGTTTCGTGCGCGACCATGCGCAGCATGTCGTCAACGGATTTCACCATCGGCCAACCGATCTGGCGCCAATGCATCAGGTCGATGGCGTGATGATCCGGATGGCAGTGGGAATCGACGATGCCAGGAACCAGCGTGCGGCCATCGAGATCGATGGTTCGGGTGCTGTGGCCTGCCAAACTGGCAACTTCCCGATCCGTGCCGACGGCGAGGATTCGCCCCCGCCACACCGCGACGGCATCCGCCATTCTGTCAGATTCATCCATGGTGACGATTCGGCCGCCGCGAAGCACCAGATCAGCTGTCACAGTCCAGATTCCTCATTTCGGGTGTCGTCAAATATCTTCGGGTATCGTTAGATATCAAATAGTTGAGTTCTATTTGAGCCTGCGGCGAGGTGCCACAGAAAAACCACAAGCCGCTCGGGAATCCATCCAGCATAGTCTCAACGTGATCGGCGGATGGTCCTCATGCCCTGCCCCCGCCGATTCTACCGGTCCCATTGCCCCTGAACGGGCCGATTGGGGCGATGTCGACCGGGCCCACACGCTGGACTGGCCTCGTCACCCTTCGGGTGGCGGGGCCTTCCGCTTTTTGGGATGTCGCTTTTTGGGGATCGCGTGGCGAGGTTCCAGCCAGCAGGCCCGCGGCCGGCGTCAATCAGTTGAGAGAAATAGAGCCGCCGTCCTGAGTGGCGCCGTCTCCGGTATCGCTACTGCCGCCCGTATTCATGCCGCCGGCATCTGTACTGAGGCCGCCGCCGCCCAGTCCGCTGTCTGCACTGGAGCCGCTGCTCGTTCCGGCACCGGCGCCGGCGACACCGGTATTGTTCCGGGAGTTGCCGGGCGAGAGTGTCGTCTCGGCGATAACGGGATCGTCGAACGCCAACATCTCGATCAGGGCGAGCGCGTTGTCGCGTTCCATGCCCGGCGGCAAGGCAGGATCGTAGAGCAGCCTTATCAGCATGCGGTCGAGTTCGGTCAGCTTGTCGTCGATCGAGTTGTCGTTGAAGATCGAGGGAAATACTTCGTCGGAGTCGTTCGGCAGGCCCAGCACTTGGGTCATTTCCTCGACGACGCAGGCTCCCAGCTTACCGGCGGAAGCAGCCCGGTCGGTCGGAATGCCAATGACGGCGCGTACGATTTCCGAGTGGCTGTTGACGGAATAGATGCCAAAACACAGCGTCTTTGCGACGCTGTTGCTGTCCTTGACCAATGGCGGGTGATAATCGACCACGGACTGGATCAACCGGTCATCGCGGTCGAACACCATGAAGATGTTTGCTTCCGCCGGATCGTCGACAATCCGGGTTTCGAGCCCGGTCAGGAACCGGAGGTCGACCAGATGGGATTCCACCAGCCGCTGATAGAGCGTCGGATCGCCTGCGCGGATATCGAGATAGACGTCGATCGGATCGACCCATTTGGTGATCCGCTGATCGAGCGACTGATCGAACTCGGCATGGAAGACGATGCGGTCGAAACTGTCGACGACATAGCCGATATCCTCGGTGCCACCGGCGCCGGTCGTCAAAATCAGGGCAAGCGCGCCAATCAGGCTTTTGCCCGCCAACCTCGTGCCTCGTCGAATCATGGAACCCCGCGCCGGATCAATACCTGATTCAGCCAGAAATGGGCCCGAAAGTCACCTCACGATCCTGTATCCGCGGACTATCCATATGGATGTGTTGAACGCGGCGGTTCAGGCCAGCCAGGCGGCGTCCTGCCGAACCTCGATCAGGGTCGGGCCACCCGCCTGGAACGCGCCGGAGAGGGCGTCCTGGAGGCTCCCGGCACTGTCGGCCCGGACGGCGTTGGCTCCGAAGGCGCGGGCCAGCGCCAGGTAATCCGGGTTGCGCGGCTTGACTCCAATCTCGGGGATACCGAGCCGGATCATGTCGTCGGCAATCTGACCCAGGGCGTCGTTGTTCCAGAGCAGGATGGCGAGCGGCAGTTTCTGTTCGACGGCGGTTGCGAGTTCCTGGACCGTGAACAGGAAGCCGGCATCGCCGACGACAGCCACGGTCGGCCGTTCGGGTGTGGCGAGTTTGGCACCGATCGCCGCCGGCAGCGCATAGCCCAGC
This sequence comes from Dongiaceae bacterium, assembly GCA_040902665.1. Classification (GTDB taxonomy): domain Bacteria; phylum Pseudomonadota; class Alphaproteobacteria; order Dongiales; family Dongiaceae; genus JAWXBK01. Next base: position 12,754 of record JBBDWX010000229.1, on the reverse strand, counting down.
GTGCCGAAGCCGGTCGGATGGAACCAGCGCCGCGGTTGCGACATCGGAAAATGATAATTCGCGGTATACGCGATCTGGGTCATGTCGGTGGCAAAAGTCCCGTTCTCGGGCACCGCCTTGCGCATCGCATCGAGTACGCGCACGTGCTTCATCTGAAGCGGCGGACGTTCCTCCGCATTGCGACGGCGGATCTCGTCGCGTGCCCGGGCGCGCGAATTGGAAGGTTGCTTGCGCGCGCCGGCCGTCGCGAGCCCCGCGCGCGTGCCCCCCGCGTCGCCGAAGATCGCCGCGTCGGGTTTATAGTCGCGCGTCAATGTAGGCCGATCGATATCAATGCGCACAATGCGCCCGCGGATCGGCAGTCGGTCGGTCCAGCTATCGGTTTCGGACAGTTCCGTGCCGACCGCGATGACCAGGTCCGCTTCCTCGATCGCCTTTTGGGTCGATGCCTGCAGCAGGGTCGATCCGAGCGAATTCGGATGGGAGGCAGGAAGAACACCTTTGGCCGCTACGGTCACCGCCACGTCGGCATCGATCCGCTCGACCAGTGCGGCGAGGGCGGCGGCGCAATCCACGGTACCGCCGCCCGCAATCACAAAGGGCGCCTTTGCGGCATCGACGATCGCAGCGGCTGCCGCGATTTCCTTATCGGTCGGTGTCGGCCGCTTTTTTGTGGAATGTGTCGCAGGACGGTCGGATGCCGGCATCGCAAGCACATCGAGCGGGACTTCCACATGCGCCGGGCGCGGGCGGGCCGTTGCGAACATCTCGAACGCGGCATCGATCGCCAGCGGCAGGTCGTCGGGCGTGCGGACCGTCCGGCTGAGCCCTGTGAGCGGTGCCATCACGGCGCGCTGGTCGGTTATCTCATGCAGTCGCCCGCGCCCCTTGCCCAGATGCTCCGTCTCATTGACGCTGGACAGCAGCAACACCGGTACGGAATCGGAATAGGATTGGCCGATCGGCGTTGCGGCATTCGTTACGCCGGGACCGGTGATGAGCACGCAGACCCCGGGCCGACCGCTGGCCCTGGCGTAGCCATCGGCCATGTAGCCGGCACCCTGTTCGTGGCGGATGCCGATATGCCGCATCTTGCTGCGGCCGAGGCCCCGGTAGAAATCCAGCGTGTGTACCCCGGGGATGCCGAAAACGGTATCCACGCCGTGCTGCTCGAGAAGCGAAATCGCGGCTTCGCCGCAAGTCATGGCAGTCATGTCTGCGTCCCATCGTCGGTTTGCCGGGCGCAGCATGGCGACCGTGCCGGAGAGACGCAAGGCCGCTCGAATCCATCGGTTCCGCCGTGCTAGCCTTCCCCAGCCAGCGAGGTAGCCGATGACAACGCCCTGCATCATTACCGTTGCGATAACCGGCAGCCAGCCGACCAAGGACCAGAATCCGGCCGTACCGATCACCACGGCCGAACAGATCGAGAGCACACACGAAGCCTTTGAGGCCGGTGCTTCGCTGGTCCATATCCACGTTCGCGACGATGCCGGGCAGTCGTCGTCGGATCCGGCGCGCTTTGCAATCGTTCAGGACGGTATTCGCAAACACTGCCCGAATATAATCGTGCAGTTCTCGACCGGCGGACGCGGCCGCGATCCCGAAGAGCGGGGCAGTGCGCTCAGGCATCGGCCGGACATGGCGTCGCTGGCGACCGGCTCGGTCAATTTCGCGACCATTATCTACGAAAATCCGCCGGCGCTGATCGACAGGCTGGCGGGCGCCATGCTGGAGAACAGCGTCAAGCCCGAAGTCGAAATCTTCGATCTGGCGATGCTCTACAATGCGCGCGCACTGGTCGATCGCGGGCTCCTTGCACCGCCCGCGCATGTGCAGTTCGTCATGGGCATTCCCGGCGCATTGCCGGCGCGCGAGCAGGTCCTGGATTTTCTTGTTGCGGAACTCTCGGAAATCCTGCCCGGGGCAACCTGGACGGCGGCCGGTATCGGCCGGCATCAGCTCACGGTCAATCACTGGGCGCTCGCCCGCGGCGGGCATGTCCGAACCGGTCTTGAGGATAATATCTACTTCGAGAAGGGCCGGCTTGCTGTCAGCAATGGAGAGCTTGTGCAACGGTTGGCAGGACTGTGCGCCGGGCACGATCGCCACGTAGCAACGCCTGCCGAAGCGCGGCAACTGCTCGGGCTTGCAGCTTAGGAGACGGGCGCACGGCAATCGAGGCGCGCGCGGCCGCGGCATGTCGGGGTGCAGAACCCGCGCGCCGGAAATGAAACGGGCGGGACCATCGGCCCCGCCCGTCACAACGGTACGCGTTGAAGTCCGGATCAGATGCCGGCTTTCACTTCCTCGAACATTGTGATGTATTTTTCGCGGACGGCGGGATTGATTTCTTCGAAGAAAATCCCCTGCGCGAACAATGCTTCGGGTGAGGAGATGCCAAGCTCTTCCAACCGCTCGGGGGCCACGCGCCCGAATGACTCCTTGTTCGAGTGGCCGTATCCGTAGGCATCGATCAGATACTGACCGGCTTCCGGCGCGATCATCGAATCGATGAAATCATATTTGGCCTGTTCGTCACCGGGCCCGCCTTCGATCAAAACCAGACCGCAGACCCAGGTCAGGATGCCTTCCTTCGGGTTCATGTATTTGACGTCGAGGCCCTGCTGTTTCAGCGTCACGACCGACGAGTTCCAGGCATAGGCAGCGACCAGTTCTCCGGTCGCGAGGCCCTGCTCGACGGCCGTCTGGTCGGTCCAGTAGTAGCGGAGGACGTCCTTCTGCTTGATCAGAAGTTCTCGCGTAGCGGCGAGTTCTTCGTCCGTCATGTTGAACGGGTCTGCGACGCCGAGCGTCAGAGCCGCGGCCGTTACCGCACCATCGACGGAATCGTAGACGGCAAGCCGGCCGGCATAGCGTTCGTCGAACAACAGCCCCCAGGACTCTTCCTCGATATCGACGAGATCGGCCCGATAGAGGATGGAGGAGTTACCCCAGTCATTCGGGATGAAGTACGTGTTGTCGTCGAACACCGTACCTTTGATCGTCGTTAGTTCGGGGAACAGATTTCCATAGTGCGACAGTCGCGACGTGTCGATCGGTGCCAGAACGCCGGCATCGCGCCAGCGCGCGACAGAATAGGTGCATGGATGCGAGACGTCGGGCGTGTAGCCGGATCGAAGTTTCTGGAGTGCCTCCTCTTCCTCGCCGAAAATCGAAAACTCGGGAGCGCCGCCATACTTCTCGATATAGCCGGGGTGCAATTCTGGAATCTCGTAGCCCGCCCATGTGAAGTACGAGATTTCACCGGCGGCCATCGCGCGCTGCTGGAACACAGGGACGGTCGCAAGGCCGACGCCGACCGAGGCGAGCGCCTGGGTCATCTGGCGGCGCGTCAGCTTGCCATCTGCCAGCAGGTCGAAAAATCGGTTCTTTTCCATCGTATGAATTCCTCCCATGGGCCGCGGTTGTGACCGTTGCGGCCTGTGCCACAAGCTTCCATCCAATGGCGGCCGGGCGCAACAGGATTGCATCGCGCCGCCCGGGCCGGCTACTAGGATGGCATCGCTGCCGGTCGCCGCATGTCCCGGGGGAATGAGTGTTTTCCGAGCTTTTTGCCATCGTCGTGCCGGTGCTCGTCTGTGCCGCGATCGGATTCATCTGGGCGCGCCTCGGACGGGCCTTCGAGACCGAATTTGTGACCAATCTGGTGACCATGGTCGGGACGCCCTGCCTGATCGCCTCGACGCTCACAACGCTCGATATCCCGCTTCAGGCGCTGGGCGAAGTAGCAATCGCCAGCCTGACCGCAACTGCCGGTTTCGCGCTGCTTGGTATGGCGGTCCTGCGCGCGATGAAGCTGCCGTTCCATTCGTTCCTGCCGGCACTCATGTTTCCAAACACCGGCAATATGGGTTTGCCGCTCTGTCTGTTTGCCTTTGGCGAAGCCGGACTGGCCTTCGCCATCATCATTTTTGCGTTGACCGCCACATTGCAGTTCACAGTCGGTATCACGATCGCCTCCGGCACTTTTTCGCTGAAGCGACTGGTGCGTATGCCGATCCTGTATGCTATCGCTTTCTCCATCGCGGTGATCGCGACCGGATGGTCGGTGCCGGGCTGGATCGCCAACACGATCGATCTGCTTGGCGGACTGACCATCCCGATGATGCTGCTGGCGCTGGGGGTCTCGCTCGCCCGGTTGCGGGTCACGACGGTACACCGGGCGCTGTTCCTATCGCTGGTTCGTCTGGCCGGCGGCGCTGCCGTCGGGTACGGGATCGGCCATTTGTTCGGCCTCAGCGATCTTGCGCGCGGCGTCATTCTGATCCAGGCAACGATGCCGGTTGCAGTCTTCAACTATCTGTTTGCACAATATTATTCGCGAGACCCCGAGCAGGTTGCCGGGATGGTGATGATCTCGACCATCCTCTCGTTCGTGACCCTCCCGCTGTTGCTGCTGGCGGTGCTTTAGCACGTTGGGTTCGCGACCGGTGCCGCGTATAGTATTGCCATGCCATCGCGAAGGAGGATGACGCGATGAACGAAACCGCCCTGCACCCGCCGGCCGCTCCTGTCAGCAAGGAGCATATCCCTTTCAAGCTGGATGGCGGGATCGCCCACCGCGCGCGGATCGGGATGATCGTCCTCGCGACGGACCATACGATCGAGCACGAATTCCGCCAGATTTTCCGTATCGACGGCGTGGCGTTCTACGAGACGCGCATCCTCAACGCGCCGGAAATCAATCCGACCACGCTGGCAGAAATGGAAAAGGGCATGGCCGCCGCGGCCGCGGCAATCCTGCCCGGCATTCCCCTCGACGTTGTCGCCTATGGCTGCACGTCGGGCACGGTCGTCATCGGCGAGGAGCGCGTGTTCGAGCGCATCCGCGAGGCGCGTCCTGGCGTTGCCTGCACCACGCCGATCACCGGCGCCATTGCAGGACTGAAGACCATGGGCTGCAAGCGCATCGCGCTGCTGACGCCTTATGTCGAGAGTGTCAACCAGATGCTGCGGCAGCATATCGAGGCGCGCGGTATCGGCGTGCCGGTCATGGGTTCGTTCAACCACGAGAACGACAACGAGGTCGCCTGCATCAGCCAGGAATCGATCAAGGATGCCGTGCGCGAACTGATGCGCGAACCCGACGTCGACGGCGTGTTTGTTTCATGCACCAGCCTGCGGGTCGCATCGATCGTCGAGGACCTCGAGGCAGAACTCGGCCGGCCGGTCACGTCGAGCAACCATGCGATGGCCTGGCACTGCCTGCGGCTCGCCGGTATCGCCGATGCGATTCCCGGTTTCGGGCGCCTGTTCCGCAGCTGATTCGTCCTAGCGACCTTCGAGCAGGAGTCCGTCGAGCGGGATCGGCGGCGTTCGCCGGGCGACGAGATCGGCGACGATCCGCGCATTTGCGCAGGCCATCGTCCAACCCATATGACCCGAACCGGCGTTGAGCATCAGATTGTCGATTGGCGTCGGGCCAAGCAGGGGCGGGCCGTCGGGCGTCATGGGCCGCAGACAGGTCCAGTAGTCCGGCTTGTCGTAATCGGCCGCATCCGGGAACAGACCGCGAGCCGCCGCGAGCATGGCTGCATAGTCGGCGGGGCGGTGGCTCCGGTCGTAGCCGGCGATTTCTGCCGTACCGGTGAGGCGCATCCGGTCGCCGAAACGCGCATAGGCGACGAGGTTATGTTCGTCGACCCCGCCGATGACCGGCGCGCGCGCGACGTCGCGCAACGGCAGCGTCAGCGAGTAACCCTTGACCGGGTAGACCGGCAGCCGAAGGCCGGCGCTGCGTGCAAGCGGCGCTGCATAGCTGCCGAACGCCAGGACATAGAGGTCGGCTTCCATGTCGCCGGCATCGGTTGCAATGGCGGCGACACGGCCGCGTTTGACGTTCAGTCGCGTCACCGTGCGACCGAATCGGAATTCGACGCCGCGCCGAGTTGCCCGTTCCGCAAGCTGTTCCGTAAACAGACGGCAGTCGCCGCTGGCGTCGCCGGGCGCGTAAATCGCGCCGGCAATGGCAACGCGCGCGTCGGCAAGGGCAGGTTCGATTGCCCGGCACTCGTTCGCGTCTATGGCGCGAAGTTGCATACCGTTCTCATTGAGCAACGCCATGTTGCGGGAGCCAGCCTCAAGGTGCACGGGATCCCGGTAAAGATAGAGCAGCCCGCGCGCGATGCGATGATAGTCGAGCGCTTCGGCGTCGGTGAGCTCGTCCAGCAGCTTCTGGCTCAACAAACAGAGTCGCAGCTTGATCAGGGTATTCCGGCGATTGCGCTCGGTGCGGCAGTTGCCGAGAAAACTGCAGGCCCACCGCCAGAGCGCGGGATCGGCGCGCAGGCGCAGTTTCAAGGCGGTATCGTCCCGCCAGAGCGACCGGAGCAGCATGCGCGGCGCGCGCGGCGATGCCCAGGCATAGGCATGGCCGGGTGCGATCAGGCCGGCATTGGCAAAACTGGTTTCGGCTGCGACGTATGGCTGGCGATCGACCACGACGACCTCGTGGCCATCGGCCGCGAGATACCAGGCTGTGGTGACGCCAACGACTCCGGCGCCCAGAACGACGATCCGCACCGCTCAATTCTCCTCGTTGCGGCGTTGGCCCCCGGCGGCTGACTATAGGGTTGTCGAATCGAGGCGGCCAGCCTGCGAAATCGGTCGAACCGCCCGGCAGGGATGCAATGCCCGCAAAAACCGGGTAAATCAGGGCTCCGGCCTGTCGACGGCCCGATTTCGGAGCCGAAGCGGCAATCACATGATGGGTTATCGATGCGCGTTCTTTTCCTGCACAACAACTTTCCGGCACAGTTCAAGCACGTCGCGGGTGCTCTTGCGGCGAACAAGAGCAATCAGATTGTCGGTGCGTCGTTCGATAACAAGAAGACGCTGCCCGGCGTTTCGCGCGTCTTCTACAAGGCAGCACGCGAGCCTTCGAAAGAGGCTCATCATTATCTGCGCAATACCGAATCGGCTGTCCTCGAGGCGCAAGCCGTGTTTCGCGCGCTCTCCGACCTGCGCAAGAAGGGGTTCGTGCCGGACGTGGTCTGCGGACATTCGGGATGGGGCTGTACGCTTTACGTCAAGGATCTCTTTCCGGAAGCTCGCCAGCTTTCATATTTCGAGTGGTTCTACCACGCGAAGAATTCGGATGTTGATTTCTTCTCGCGCGGCAAGGTCAGTTACGACGACATGTGCCGGGTTCGCACCCGGAACATTCCGATTATGATGGATCTGGTGAATTGCGATTGGGGAATCTGTCCAACACAGTTTCAGGCCAGCAAGATTCCACCGCTGTTCCGTTCGAAGATCAGCGTGATGCATGACGGCATCGATACCGATTTTTTCAAACCGGACCCTCGCGCAAAGCTCATGCTGCCGGGTATCAATCTCGATCTGAGCGGGGCCAGCGAGATACTGACTTATGCGACCCGCGGCATGGAACCGTATCGCGGGTTTCCACAATTCATGCATGCCGTGGCTTTGCTTCAGAAGCGGCGGCCCAATCTGCACACGGTGATTGTCGGAACCGACCGGGTCGCCTATGGCAAGAAATTGCCGCAAGGCCAGACCTACAAGAAAAAGATGCTCGACGAACTGAAGGATATTGACCATTCGCGCCTGCATTTTACCGGGCATCTGGCTTATGGCGACTATCTGAAAGTCCTCCAGACCTCGTCAGTCCATGTGTATATGACGATTCCCTTCGTCCTCTCGTGGTCGCTCTTGGAATCGCTGGCAACAGGTTGTTTGATCGTCGCATCGGATACGGACCCGATCCGCGAGGTGATGGAGGACGGCAAGAACGGGCTATTGGTCGACTTCTTTTCGCCATCGCAGCTGGCCGATCGCATCGAAGAGGGGCTCGATCATCGTGATCGCTATGCCGCATTGCGAGCCGCGGCGCGCGAGACGATTGTCGAGCGCTATGCGCTCAGCAAGCTCCTGCCGCAGCACCTCAAGCTGCTCGAGGACCTGGCCAACGGGCGGCAACCGTCGGTTCCCGGATTGCAGCCGGGATCGGTGGCCGGAGAAACAGTGGCTGCCGCCGCCATACAAATGCCACCGGTCCGTAAAAAAAGTGGCAGGCCGAAGAATCTGCCGAAAACCGGCCGTACGCGTCGACGCTAGGATTTCTCGGTCGCCAAAATTCTGCCCGAATTGACTGTTGCTGTGAGGCGAAATGGAACGAAGCGACAGCCGATCGGTTTGGACGATTCGAACTTGATTTGCGCCGTGATGGCGCCAAGCTAGGCTGCATTTGAAGGAGAAACGCATGAAAAGTAAACGTCCGACGCGCGGTCTTGCGCTTGCTGCGGCCATGGTTCTAACGGCTTTCTCATCGCCGCTGATAGCGCAGGCCCAGTCGAGCGCGCCACCGCTCACGGTCAGCGAGCTTCGATATTGCATATGCCAACAGCAGCGCATCGAAGCGGTGCGGCCGGAACTCGACACCCTGCGCGCAATGGTCAACGAACGGCAGGCGTCACTTGTCGCGCATGAGGCGCAGATTGCGCAATTGCAGCAGACGGTCTCGCCGGACGATTGGCAGGGTCAGGACCAGATCAAGCGCAGCATATATGAAACAAATCTGATCCGCGATCTTCTGCGTCGCGATCTTACGCCGAACTATCTCGCTGTAACACGGAGTTTCAACGAGCTGGTCAACGGCTACAATGAATATTGTGCGAACCGCCGTATGGTTGCGAGCGACGTTGCCGAAGCTAATTCGGATCTTCGATGTGCCGCGGAGGCACCTGACGCTCCGGAGGACGAGTAGAGCCTTCGCCCATCGCCTGGTCGTTCACCAAGCCAGGCGACTTAATCGGCGGCGGCTTCGTCCGAACGGCAGGTGAGGCTCAATTGCTCTGCCGTATTGGCGACGGTCGCGAGACACGCCCTGGTTTTGACAGGCGGGATCCAGACATCCACGCGCGTGATGTAACGCATGCCATCGGCGCCCGGCTCGCGCTCGGAGTTCAACCGCACGATATTGGCCCCGAACTCCATGAAAACCTCCGAGATGCGGGCGATCAGCCCGGGGCTGTCCCGACCGGCCATCTCGATCCGATGGGTGATGCGTGCCGACGGGCCGTGCGTCATTCCGTAACTGAACGGCGCAACGCTGACCCTGGCGCCAGCCAGGATCGGCAGGCTCTTGAGATCGCGCTCGACGACGTCAAGCGTTAGGCCGTCCGGCAGCTCGCAGACCGACGTGTATTCGGCCGCCGACCCAAGGACCGCAAAGGTCGTGTCGCCGAGATTGGCGCCGAGATCGAACAATCTGCCGGCGATGGCGGCAATCAGACCGGTTTGATCCTCGCCGATGATCGAAACGAGTGCCTTTACGGTCATTGCATGACCCTCCTGCGTGCGGCGGTCCCTTAGACCACGTTGATCTCGCGCAGCGGGTTCATCGCCAGTATGCGCGCAAAACCGAAGCGTCGAAGATCGAGCGATCGATATTCGCCGTAGGTCACCAGTTCCGCAACTGCGCGACCGGCAGCAGGCGATTGCTGTAGTCCGTGACCGCTGAACCCCGTCGCGAACAGGAGATTGTCGACGGCCGGATGTGCGCCAAGAATTGCGTTCTGATCCAGCAGGTTATAGTCGTAATGGCCGGCCCAGGCGCGCTCCAGTCGGATTGCCTCGAACGCCGGAACGCGCGCTGCGAGGGTCGGCCAGATGGTTTCCTCGTAGAGTGTGTAGTCGATTTCGAAGTCGGTGCAGTCGGGATCCCGCTCGGCCGGCGGCGACACCCCGCACAGATAGGTTGCGCCCTCGGGACGGAAATAGACGCCGCCCGGATCGATGGTCAGCGGCACGCGCTCGAGCGGCTCGCGACAGGCGAAGACGAAAACGAGGCGTTTGCGGGGGCGGATTGGAATGTCGAAACCCGCCATCGCGGCGACATCGGCCGCATGCCATCCGGCGGCGCTGATCGCATGACCGCAGGCAAGCGTATGGCCGCTGCCAAGCCGCAGGGCGTTGACATGGCTGCCGGCGAGGTCGAGCCCGACCACGCTCCCCTTGATCCAGTCGACACCGAGCGAGATCGATTTTTGCCGGAAGGCCTGCATCAGGCTGTAGGGGTCGGTCCAGCCTTCGCCGGAGAGCCCGTACGAGCCGCCTGCGAGGCCCTCGACATTGAGCCAGGGAAAGCGGCGGCCGAGCGCTGCGGGGTCCAGCAGCGCGATATCGGCGCCGAGCGAGACCTGTGTGCGATGATTGGCGCGCAGGATCGGCATCCCGGCGTCGGTTGCAAGAAACAGGTAGCCGTTCTCGATGAACGGCAGATGCAGCGGTGCGCCGTCGATCGAGAGATGCCGGTCTGCGTCGCGCACGAACGCGCCGCCGAACTTCGACATGAGAATGTTCTCCGGCGTCGAGAATTGCTGGCGGATGCCGCCGACAGAGCGCGCGGTTGCGGCTGTCTCATAGGTCGAATCACGTTCGATGAGGGCAATCCGGCCGGCAAAATCGGGATTGCTCGCCAGAAAGAACGCGATGGCGCTGCCGATCACGCCGCCGCCGATGATCGCGACATCGTATCGCTTCGATGGGCTCATCCGGCGAAGCGCGGCTCGATCAATCCGCTCGTATCGGTGTCGATGGCGAAGACACCGCCCGAAAGCGGCGCCGCGGCAAGCGCCGCCGCATCGAGGTCGCGCCGCGCCGACGTGACGAAGAGGGTGCGCATGTCGGCACCCCCAAAGGCGGGTGAGGTCGGCTGCGGCACCGGCACGCGGATTTCGCGTTCGATGCGGCCGTCGTGCGTATAGCGCCGGACGCGCCAGCCGCCCCACAGCGCGACCCAGAGGCAGCCTTCGGCATCCACCGTCATGCCGTCCGGCTCGCCATCGGCCGTATCGACCGTGGCAAAGGGCCGGCGCGGGCCCACCGCGCCCGTCGCGTTATCGATGTCGTAGCGATGGATCCGATGCGTGTTGCTGTCGGCGAAATAGGCGGTGCCGCCGTCGGGGCTGAAGGCCGGGCCGTTCGCACAGATGATACCGTCGTCGATTCTGTCGGCCCTGGCGCTGGCGTCGAGACGGAACAGCGCACCGACCGGGTCGCGCTCGCCGGCATGTTTGGTGCCGGTCCAGAGCGCGCCCATCCGGTCGCATTTGGCATCGTTGAAAACCGTATCGGGACGGGCGGGTGCGAGGGTGCCGAGTGGCTCGATGTGGCCGGTGACGGGATCGAGCGTATGGACGCCGCGATGGTCGACGAGCACGAACCCGCCGCTCGCCCTTGCCACCATGCCGCCGATATAGCCGTCGAGTGCCGCCTGCACGGGTTCATTGCGGCCGCTCTCGGGATCGAACCGCCAGATGGCGGGTGCTGTCAGGTCGAGCCAATAAAGCTTGCGCTCGGCCGGGGACCAGAGCGGGCCTTCGCCGAGCATGGCCTTGATTTCGCAGGCCAAATGGATATTTCCCACACCCTTTTCCCCGTCGCCGGGCCCCTTCGCAGCGGGCCCCAGAGTAACTATATTAAAACCTTGTTGCACAACGATTTTGCAGGAAACGGGCATGAGCCGGGCATTCGTGAAGGAAGGGTCGGAAAACGCCGGCTCGGAAGAGCTGCCGGAACGGCCGCAGAGCCCGTATCCGAACCATGTGACCCTGCGGGGCCAGTCGCTGCTGCGCGAGCGTGTGGAGGCGCTGCAGGCCGAGCGACACCGCCTGCTCGAGGCGCAGGACGGCGATCTCATGGACACCGAGGAGCTCAAGATTGTCGAGCGCGACCTGCGCTATGTGCAGGAGCGGCTCGATCGCTCGATCCCGATCGACCCGGCGAGCCAGCCGCACGACCAGGTGGCCTTCGGCGCCCATGTCACAACCGTCGACGAGGACGATGAACGCCGGCAGTTCACCATTGTCGGAGAGGACGAAGCCGATCCCGAGGCCGGGCTCATCAGCTGGGTCTCGCCGCTGGCTCGCGCGCTGACGGGGGCCCAGATTGGCGATTCCGTGGTCTGGGAGCGTCCGTCGGGCGATCGCGAACTGGAAATCGAGGCGATCGAGTATCGCGCCAGCTGACCGTGTCGCGGCGGTCACCGATCTGCCGCCAACCGTACGCCAGTACGCTCCGGCCGCGCGGTTGGTCGCCCTCGCGAATACTGGTAACTTTGGCCGGACGATAGCCGGAGGGCATTTTTGAATATTCTGTCGCCAGCATCGGATCGACCGACGCCGCGCTTTCGCGAACCGGGCATGCCGGTGTTCGAGCCGGGAACCGAGCGCTATTTTGTGCGCGGCGGCGGTGCGGTGGTGCTGCGACTGCTGCCGGACGACGAGCTCACGATCGTCGATCTGGAAGGCAAGCAGCGTTGCGAGCTGGCGCTGTTCGCGCCGGGCGGCAAGCCCGATCCGGCGGCGCTCGGGCTCAACGCATCGTCGGCGTCGACCGGCATCGCGCGGCTGCTGATCGGGACCGAGGAAACGCAGGATGTCGTGCGGGTCCTGCGCGATCACGGCGTGCCGGCGGGGGTCGAGCGCGTCGCTGTGCCGCTGCCCGGCGATACGCATCCCGGCGAGCATGTCGCCTTTCGTGCCGAACGCGAGGCGATCTGCATTGTCCATGCCGCTGGCGGGCCGATGGATTTCGAGAAGCAGGATCCGCCGACCGACCTGCTGGCGATCGTGCGCCGCGCACGGATCGAAAATCATGTCGAGCGGCCTTTGCCGCCACCACTCGGCGATGTCATCGCCGAATACCGGATCGACCGCTGCACGGCGCAGTCCTACACGGTGAAGGAGGGCCAGTATCTCCAGATCAT
>JBBDWX010000228.1:0-2452 GCA_040902665.1 Dongiaceae bacterium | reverse complement strand
TGGTTCCCGGGGTCAAGCCCGGGCATGACGATTCTGGACGGAAAAGGCGCCGTCTCGCTTTCCTCTGTGTTTCTGTGGTGAACCCCTATATCACCTGAAACCCGTGTGCGAACGGATCGCGGTCGTCGATGAAGATCGTGTTGAGCCCGGTCATGCGCGCCCAGCCCTCGATCGAGGGCACGATCGCATCGCGGTTGCCGACGCGCGCCGCCGCCTCGACGCGGCCGTTGAACAGCGAACCGATGATGCTCTCATGCACGAAATCGTCGCCGACCTTGAGTTTGCCCTTGGATGCAAGCTGTGCCATGCGCGCCGAGGTGCCGGTGCCGCACGGGCTGCGATCGATCGCCTTCTCGCCATAGAAAACCGCGTTGCGCGCCTGCGCTTCCGGTTTGGTCGGCTTGCCGGTCCAGAGGATATGCGTGACGTTGCGGATCGAAGGATTTTCGGGATGCACGAACTCCATCGCCTCGTTGAGCAGTTTCCGCAGGATCGGCGACAGGCGCAGGATCTCGGCGGGATTCATGTCCGCAAGATCGCGATAGTTCTTCTGCGGATCGAGGATCGCATAGAAATTGCCGCCATAGGCGACGTCGAACACGAGTTCGCCGATGCCCGGACAATCGACCGCGACGCCCTCGGCGTGAAGATAAGACGCGACGTTCTTGATGCGCACGGCATCGACATGCTCGCCCGACTGCGTGTAGGTCGCCTCGACCGTGCCGGCCGGCGTATCGAGCATCAGCGTACCCGGCTTGCGCGGCGTGACGAGCCCGCGCTCGAGCGCGAACGTGACGGTGCCGATCGTGCCGTGGCCGCACATCGGCAGCGAGCCGCTGGTTTCGATGAACACGATTCCGAGATCGCAATCGGCGCGTGTCGGCGGATAAAGCAGCGAGCCCGACATCATGTCATGGCCGCGCGGCTCGAAGCAGAGCCCGGTGCGAACCCAGTCGTAATGCGCGATCAGATCGAGGCGGCGTTCCGACGCGGTCGCACCCTTCAGCGGCGGCTGCCCGCCCGCGACCATGCGCACCGGATTGCCGCAGGTATGGCCGTCGACGCAGAAGAAGGTGTGGGTGGGCATGGGAATTCCCGCTCGTTCGAGCGCGTAGTTAGGCCCCGCGACAGTGGATGGTCAATCCGACGTGATTGACTCCCGCCGCTTCTTGCCTCCCTCCATCGACCCCGCCAAACTCCCCGCCCATGAACGACGACGACAGGGATGTTTATCTCGGCGGCCCGGAGGGCGGGCTGGTCGACCGCGACGAAGTGCCGGTCGTCACCATCCGCAATGGCGGCGGCACCAGCGGGGCGCTTTTCGTCGCCGACCATGCGGGGTTCTCGATCCCGAGGAAGCTCGGGACGCTGGGTCTGACGGATGCGGCGCGCGGCCTGCATATTGCGTACGACATCGGCATCGGCATGGTGACCTGCCATCTCTCGGACAGGCTCAAGGCCCCGGCCGTGCTCGCCAACTATTCGCGCCTGGTCATGGATCTCAACCGCGAGCCGGGCGGCTTCGGTTCGTTCGTCGAAGTGAGCGACGGCATCGCGATTCCCGGCAACCGCGGCCTCACCGAAGACGATCGAAGGCAGCGCAAGGCGACTTTGTTCGATCCATACCATCTGGCCATCACCGCACTCATCGAGACGCGCAACCAGCTCAAATGGAAGACCGCGCTCATCTGTCTCCATAGTTTCACGCCGGAGATGGACGGGTTCAAACGCCCCTGGCATATCGGTGTGCTGTGGAACGGCACGTTCGGCGGCATCGCCGAGCGGTTGCTCAAGAGCCTGCGCACCGAGCCCGGTCTCTGCATCGGCGACAACGAGCCCTACGATGCGCGCGGCGATGTCGGTTATACGCAGCGCCATCATGCCGTGCCGGTCGGGATGCCGAACGTGCTGATCGAGATCAGGCAGGATTTGATCGCCGACGAAGACGGGCAGGGCGTCTGTGCAATTCTGCTGGCGAAGCATCTCGGGCCGATCCTGACGGAGGAGGCGATCTGGCGGTGAGGGGGTCTTCGGTATCGCGCCCCTCGTGACGATCGCCGCTCTGTCTCGTCATTGCCGGGCTTGACCCGGCAATCCACGGAACGGCTTGGCTCCTTTTAAACGACGATGCCGGGTGCCGCGGCCTGTCGTGGTCGGCCGCCGCGGCTGATCGCGGCATGGATCGCCGGGTCAAGCCCGGCGATGACAATCTTAAGTTTGTGCCATCGAAGAATAGCTGTGCCGGATTGCATGCCGCGAAGCGGGGCTCGCGCTCTCACAATCTTCTTGACAATCTTTGCGTAAATAGCGTATAGAGATCGGGCCGGTTATCCGGGCTTTCGACAGAGAAGGGCGCGTCATGACCGCCCCGCCTTGCGTAAAGCCTCCCGCCGGCAACTCTCGGGATCGCTGCACGGCTGAGCCGCGCCATCCCCGAATGGCTCCCCCGGTC
>JBBDWX010000227.1:0-2493 GCA_040902665.1 Dongiaceae bacterium | reverse complement strand
AACTCGGTCTGTGGGCGACGATCCACAAACCGAGCGGCCGGTTCATCGGCCGTTGTGGTCTGCTGCCCTGGACGATCGAGGATCGGCTCGAGATCGAGGTCGCCTATCTCATTGCACGCGAATACTGGCGACAGGGTCTCGGCGTCGAAATCGCGCGCGGGCTGATGCGCTACGGCTTCGCGCAGTTGCAGCTTCCGCGTCTAATCTCGCTGATCGCGCCGGAGAACGTCGTCTCGCAGCGCACGGCGGAGAAAGCCGGAATGATCTATGAGCGCGAGATCGTGCTCGACGATTTGCGCTGCCGGGTGTACGCGATCGCGAATCCGGCTGAACGGTAGCAGATCATGCGGCGCGCATATCCAGCGTCGTCATCCTTCGCCCCTCGACAAGCTCAGGAGGCTCAGGATGAGGTGATGCGCGTGGGTTAACCGATCGCCCTCATGGTGAGCCTGTCGAACCATGAGATTTCTGAATGGCCTCACCTCATCCTTCGGCGGGTTCCGGATGAGGTTGCCGCGTGCGCCAACGCTTAAGCGCCCTTCGATTTAATCGCGTCGCGGATCTCCTCGAGCAGCACTTCCTGACGCGGCGGTACGGCCGGCGCTGCCGGTTGCTCGCGCTTCAGGCGGTTGATCTGCTTGATCACCAGGAAAATCGCAAAGGCAACGATGACGAACTGGATCATCGTATTGATGAAAACGCCGTAGTTGAGCGTTGCGGCACCGGCCTCCTGCGCCGCTGCGAGGCTTTTGTAGCTGCCGCCCGAGAGCGTAATGAAGAAGTTCGTGAAGTCGACCCCGCCGAGCAAAAGGCCGATCGGCGGCATGATGATGTCGTTGACCAGCGACGTGACGATCTTGCCGAAGGCGGCGCCGATGACGACACCGACCGCGAGGTCGATGACGCTGCCGCGCATCGCAAATTCACGGAATTCCTTGAGCATCGCGCACCCCCTCGAAGTTTCAACCGGGCCGGCATCATTACCGCGCGGCCGTCGCGAGCCGTCAAGCGGGCCGCCCGGCGTCGTCTACCCGTCGGTGCGGAGATAAAAGTCGTATTCGGCTGGCGGAATGAACGTCCGCAGGCCCGCGGTTTCAAGGCGCCTGGCTTCGGCGTAGAGGCGGCAGAATTCGGCACCGAGGTAGCCCGGGAGCACTGTTGCGATGCCCAGCCGCGCCAGCGCGGCATCGAGCTGGATCGGGAAATCCGGGTCGCCCTCGTTTGGCACCGGGCCGACGATCGGCGTGGGCGGCGCAATCTGCGCGGTCAGCCCGTGATGGATGCCCGCGAGAACGGCGGCGAGTGCGAGATGAACCTGCGCGTCGGCGCCCGCCATGCGGTGTTCGAGCCGACGCGCATCGGGCGGTCCCGAGGGAATGCGGATCGCCACGCCGCGGTGATCGTAGGCCCACCATTTCCCGGTCGGCGCGAAATGGCCGGGTGCAAGCCTGCGGTAGGAATTGGTGTTGGGCGCGAAGAACGCCATGGCCTCCGCCATCGTCTCGAACATGCCGCCGACCGCGTGGCGCAACGACGGGTTCTGCATCGGCTCGCCCGCGGCAAAGATGTTTTTGCCGTCGCGATCGAGTAGGCTGACATGGTAATGCAGACCGCTGCCTGCGCCATCGGGATAGGGCTTCGCCATGAAGGTCGCTTCCATGCCATGCCGGCGGGCGACATTGCGCACCGTCCGTTGCAGGAGCTGGCCTTCGTCGGCGGCACGCAGGGCATCGGGCTTGTGCCGCAGGTTCACCTCGAATTGCCCGGCGGAATATTCGACGATCATCGTGCCGGGCGAGAGGCCCTGTATTTCCGCGGTGCGCGAGAAGTCGGTCGCGATACCGGAAATCGATTCCAGCTCCGAAAGTCCGAAGCTGTGATTATGCGGCATGCGCCGGCCGGTTCCCGGTGCGATCGGTGGCAGCGGCATGCCGCCCGGGCCGCGTTCGCGATCGATCAGGAAGAATTCGAGCTCGACCGCAACGACCGGTGTGATACCGAGGTCCGCGAAACGCGCGAGAACGCCTGCGAGCACCTGGCGCGGATCGGTCGGTTCGGGGCTGCCGTCCGTACGCCAGAAGCTGCACAGCACCTGTGCGATCTCGGGGCCAAGCCAGGGGGCCGGCGCCAGCGTGCCGGCGACCGGGCGGAAGCACTGGTCGGGATCGCCGTCGGAATTGCCGCGGCCGAACGGATCGTCGGTATGGCCGGTGACCGAGAGGGTGATTGCCGAGACGGGGCCCTGCATGCCATCGGCATAGAGGCGCTGTGCATCGGCGATCGGGATGCGTTTGCCGCGCAGGACCCCGGAAATATCGCAGAACATCACATCGAGGAAGGCGGTCTCGGGATGCCGCGCCAGAAACGCGGCCAATTCGTCGGTCGGGCCCACCGGAACTCCTGCCTGGGATCGGGAAGCCGGCAGTTCGCCCGACCGGCCACTATCGTGTCAACCCGCGCCGGTGGCCCGCGTCGTGGGCCGCGCCGGGCCCG
>JBBDWX010000226.1:0-17415 GCA_040902665.1 Dongiaceae bacterium | reverse complement strand
CCTGTTCGTCGTCGTTCACGGCATGGAGCCCGATCGCACCGGCCAGCAGGCCGAGCGCGAACACGACCACGATCCGGGCGGACCGTCGCGAAGGGCCTGGCGACTTGCGGCGGGAACCGGACGGTCCGCTCAGGCCAAGGCGCTGCGCCAGCGCTCCGATCCGGCTTGCGCCTCTGCCCTTTACGCCGCTTTTGCGCCGTCGCGCTTTCGCCATCGAAGCTTCGCCTCCGTCCGGGATGCGCCGGATAGCACGATTCGGGCCCGCCCCGCCGGCCGCCTTGCTTCCGCGGCGCCGGGTGACCTGATATAAACAGCCGGAGCGCAGCTTCGGCAGCGCCTGAATAACGGCCGGCAGTGTGTTGAGATGTTTATCTTAATCGATAACTACGACAGCTTTACCTACAACCTCTACCATTATCTGGGCGAGCTGGGGGCGACGCTGCGCGTCCACCGCAACGATCAGATCGCGGTCGATGAGGTTATGGCGGCAGCACCCCAGGGGATCATTCTCTCGCCCGGCCCCTGCACCCCGAACGAAGCCGGCATCTGCCTCGATCTGGTCAAGGCCGCCGCCGGCAAGATCCCGCTCCTCGGCGTCTGTCTCGGCCATCAAGCCATCGGGCAGGTCTATGGCGGCGCCGTCGTGCGCGCGCCGGCCCCGATGCACGGCAAGCTGAGCACGATTGCGCATGGCGGGACCGAATTGTTCGAGGGCATCGACGGACCGTTCGAGGCCACGCGCTACCATTCGCTGATCGTCGAGCGCGCGACCTTCCCCGCGGCACTCGAAGTCACGGCCGAGACCGAGGATGGCATCGTCATGGGCCTCCGGCACCGGCAGTTGCCGCTTTGGGGCGTCCAGTTCCACCCGGAAAGCATCGCATCGCAGCACGGCCACCGCATCCTGGCGAACTTCCTTCGGCTCGCCGGCCATAACGCGGCTGCGCCGATGCTGCGCAAATCGGCCTAAGGTCCGACCATGAGCAGCGCCGGCGATCTGAAGCCGCTCCTTGCGGCAGCGGCGACGGGCCGCCCGCTCACGGCGGTCGAAGCCGAACAGGCCTTCGATATCATGATGTCGGGGAACGCGACGCCGGCACAGATCGGCGGATTTCTGATGGCGTTGCGTGTCCGTGGCGAAACCGTCGAAGAGATCACCGGCGCGGTGCGGGCGATGCGTGCCAAGATGACCAGAATTCATGCTCCGGAGGGCGCGATCGACACCTGCGGCACCGGCGGCGATGCCTCCGGCACCTGGAACATCTCGACCGGCGCCGCCCTCGTGGTCGCCGCCTGCGGCGTGCCGGTCGCCAAACACGGCAATCGTGCGCTTTCCTCGAGAACCGGCGCCGCCGACGTGCTGGCGGCCCTCGGCGTCAACATCGATGCCGAGATGCCGCTGGTCGAACGGGCCCTGCGCGAAGCCGGAATCTGTTTCATGATGGCGCCGCGCCATCACAGCGCCATGCGCCATGTCGGACCGACCCGGGTCGAGCTTGGAACACGAACCATGTTCAACCTGATGGGGCCGCTTTCAAACCCCGCCGGCACGAAACGCCAGCTTATCGGGGTATTCGCCGAGCAGTGGCTGGAGCCGTTGGCACATGTGCTCGCCGAACTCGGCACGGAGCGCGCCTGGCTGGTGCACGGTTCCGATGGCATCGACGAGATCACGACGACCGGTCTGACCCATGTGGCCGAACTCAGCGGCGGCCAGGTGCGCCGTTTCGACGTCACGCCCGAGGAAGCCGGCCTGCCGCGCGCGTTGCCGGCCGATCTCAAGGGCGGCGATGCCGAAGCGAATGCCGGCGCGATCCGCGCGCTGCTGGGCGGCCAGCATGGCCCCTATCGCGATATCGTGCTGCTGAACGCGGCTGCGGCGCTGCTCGTTGCCGGCAAGGTGCCCAATCTCAAGGCCGGGGTCCGCGATGCGGCGAAAGCGATCGACGGCGGCGGCGCAAAGCGCGCGCTTGAACGGCTGGTTGCCGTCAGCCACATGGCGGCATGACATGGCCAATGCGATGAATACCGATAGCGACGACGTGCTGGCGCGGATCTGCACCGAGAAGCGGGCCCATATCGCGCGGCGCAAGCTGGCAACGCCAGAAGCCGAACTGGTCCAGCGTGCGATGGCCGCCGAAGCGCCACGCGGTTTCGCCAAAGCCTTGGCCACGCAACTGGCGGCCGGTCAGTACGGTCTTATTGCCGAGATCAAGAAGGCCTCGCCGAGCAAGGGCCTGATCCGCGCCGATTTCGATGCGGCCATGCTCGCGCGCGCCTATCGCGCCGGGGGCGCCACCTGCCTCTCTGTGCTGACCGATCAGCCGTTCTTCCAGGGCCGCAACGAGTATCTCGCTGCCGCCCATGCCGCGGTGCAGTTGCCGGTTCTGCGCAAGGATTTCATGCTCGATCCCTATCAGGTGCTCGAGGCACGGGCGATCGGGGCGGATTGCATCCTTCTGATCATGGCGGCGCTCGACGATGCAACGGCGAAGGAACTCGAAGACGCTGCGGTCGAACTCGGCATGGACGTGCTGGTCGAAGTGCACGATGCGGCCGAACTCGATCGCGCGCTCAAGCTCGATGCACGGCTGATCGGCATCAACAACCGCAACCTCAAGACGCTGCAGGTCGATCTCGCCGTCGCCGAAGAACTCGCACCGCGCGTGCCGACCGATCGCATGGTGGTCGCCGAAAGCGGCCTCGAAACGCCCGCCGATCTCGAGCGCATGGCAGCGGTCGGGGCAAGGCTGTTCCTGGTCGGTGAAGCGCTGATGCGCGAGACGGACGTGACGGAAGCGACGCGCCGCCTGCTCGGTGCGGCGCCGTTGCCTGCCAGCGCCTGAAAGATCGATGGCCGATCTCACCCATTTCGACGAACAGGGCCGCCCCGTCATGGTCGACGTGGCGGATAAGGAAACGACCGAGCGCGTCGCCGAAGCGCGCGGTACCGTGTTCATGGAACGGGCGACGCTCGACCGGATTCTCGCCGGCGGCGTCAAGAAAGGCGATGTACTGTCGGTCGCGCGGCTTGCCGGCATCATGGGCGCAAAACGAACGCCGGATCTGATCCCGCTTTGCCATCCGCTCGCCCTGCAATCCGTCGCCGTCGATCTCATGCCCGATCCCGATCGCGCCGCGGTCGATATCGTCGCCACCTGCAAGGTGACCGGGCAGACCGGTGTCGAAATGGAAGCGCTGACCGCGGTCGCCGTCGCCGCTCTCACCGTCTACGACATGTGCAAGGCGATCGACCGCGGCATGCGCATCGCCGATATCCGTGTGACGCATAAATCCGGCGGCAAATCCGGCACGTTCAGGGCCGAGTGATGATCCCGGTTGCGGAGGCCCTGCAGCGGATTCTGGGCGCGATTAAACCGCTCGGCAGCGAACAGGTCGCACTCAACGAAGGGCTTGGCCGCGTGCTCGCCGCCGATCTCGAGGCGCGCGTTACGCAGCCGCCGTCCGACGTCTCGGCGATGGACGGATATGCGGTGCGGGCCAACGATATCGCATCGGTGCCGGCAACGCTGACAGTGATCGGCGATGCCCCGGCCGGCCATGCGTTCACAGGCCAGGTCGGCGCCGGCGAGGCAGTGCGCATCTTCACCGGCGGCCATGTGCCCGCCGGGGCCGACACGGTGGTCATCCAGGAAAATACCGACGCCGATGGCAGGCGCGTGACCGTCAAGGAGACCTCCGTTCGCGGTCGTCATATCCGGACGGCCGGCCTCGATTTCCGAACCGGCGACGTAAAGCTTCGTCGCGGGCGCCGCCTCAGCGCGCGGGATCTCGGCCTTGCGGCCGCCATGAACCGGCCGTGGCTTCAGGTTCATCGCCGGCCGCGCGTTGCCATCCTCGCTTCGGGCGACGAAGTGGTGATGCCGGGCGAACCGGTCGGGCCGAGCCAGATCGTGAGTTCCAACGGCATCGGCATTGCCGCCTTCGTGCGCGCCTGCGGCGGCATCCCGATCGATCTCGGCATCGCGCCCGACAATCTCGAAGCGCTCAAAGCCATGACCGACGGTGCCGCCGCGGCCGACATACTGGTAACAACCGGCGGCGTCTCGGTCGGCGAGCACGACCTCATGCGCGACGCGCTCGGCGCCAAGGGCATGACGCTGGATTTCTGGAAGATCGCGATCCGGCCGGGCAAACCGCTGATGTTCGGCACGGTGGGCGGCACGCCGGTGCTGGGCCTGCCGGGCAATCCCGTTTCGACCCTGGTCTGCAGCACGATTTTTCTCCGGCCCGCCCTCGCCCGGCTCGAAGGCGTCGCCGATCCGGTGGTGCCCCACGAACGCGCCCGTCTCGGCAGGGACCTCCCGGCGAACGACCAGCGCGAAGATTATCTCCGCGCCCGGCTCGAGATCGGTACCGACGGCACCAGGACGGCAACCGCCTTCGACCGCCAGGACAGCTCGATGATGTCCGCCATGGCCGGCGCCGACTGCCTGATCGTCCGAGCCCCACTGGCGCCGGCGCTCAAGGCTGGGAGCGAGGTCGAGATCGTGCCGCTTTCGGGCGGGGTCATCGGAATCTGAGGTTTTCCGGGCCAGGCAGGCGCGGCCTCAGCCTCCAGGCAATCCCGAGCGCAATACCGGGCTTGACCCAGAACAGGGAACCAAACTAGAACAAAGGCACGTTTCCTGTTTTGTTCCCGGAGTCGCCGCCTGCCGAGTGGCGTGCCGGGCCGGATGGCAAGGATTGGCCCATGCTTACGCGCAAACAGCACGAACTCCTGATTTTCATCAACCGCCGGCTGGGCGAAACCGGGGTCTGCCCCTCGTTCGAGGAAATGAAGGCAGCGCTCGGCCTGCGTTCGAAATCCGGCATTCATCGGCTGATTACCGGGCTCGAGGAGCGCGGGTTCCTGCGGCGGCTCCCGCACCGCGCCCGGGCGCTCGAAGTCACCCGCATGCCGGACGAAGCCAGCCAGCCGAACGGCCGCAATGGCGAAAGCGGGTTTCAGCCCAATGTCATCCAGGGCCGCTTCAGCGGCTCGATGCCGGGTGCCAAGAACGCGCGCGAGGCCGGTTCGATCGAACTGCCGCTCTATGGGCGCATCGCGGCCGGTACGCCGATCGAGGCGCTGCGCGACCACAGCCAGACGGTCGACATTCCCGCCAGCCTGGTCGGTCGCGGCGATTACTACGCGCTCGAGGTCGAAGGCGATTCGATGATCGATGCCGGCATTTACGACGGCGACACCGCCATCATCCAGCGCTGCGACACGGCCGAGAATGGCAGCATCGTCGTCGCCTTCATCGACAATAGCGAGGTCACGCTGAAGCGGTTGCGCCGCAAGGGCGCTTCGATCGCACTCGAACCGGCAAACCCGACCTACGAGACGCGCATCTTCGGGCCCGACCGGGTGCAGATCCAGGGACGACTGGTCGGGTTGCTGCGCCGCTACTGAACGAACTACGCAGTCCCCTCTTGGCGATCGTAGGGCGGTTGCGAAAGGTCGATCGGTGCCGGCGGTTCGCCGGACCGGTGACATGTCCAGATTGCGGCGTAAGCCTGCTCCATACTGCGCACCAGCCTTTGCGTGTCGAAGATCGGTGCCGTCGGAATTGCTGCCGCCAACCGTCCCTTGAGCGAAGCGCGGCGCTCATGGTCTGAAGCGAGTTCGACCGCGAGGCGCGTGCAGCCCTCGATGTCGGATGCAATCAGTCCCTCGAAACCGGCAGCCGTGAGAATGCTCGCCGCAACGCGCGAGGCGAATGCGGGCCCGAGCCTTGTCACCATCGGCACACAGGCGCGGAGAATGTCCGCTGCGGTCGTATGCGCGCCATAAATATATGTATCGAGTGCGAGATCGGCGAGCACGAGCCGCGCCAGATGCTCGTCGCGTGGTTTGCGCGCGGCGAAAATCAGCCGATCCGGTGCGATCCCCATCGCGGTCGCGGCATTGCGCAGATTGGCTTCACCTTCGGGCGATTCGCCCAGCAGCCAAAGCACGGCATTCGGTACAGCGTTGAGAATGGCGCACCAGCTTCCGAAGGATTCACGGTCGATCTTGTAGTGTGCGCAGAAACAGGCGAGCACGATCGCCTCATCCGGCAGATTTTCGTCGGTGCGAGACGCGCTTGCTGCGATCCGGGTTTCCTGGTCATAGGGGTAGTAGCAGCCCGGCAGCAGGCACAGGTTTTCGGCATAGAACGGCTGCATGCCGGGCGGCGTCACGATCCGGTCGGTCAAAGCGTAATCGATGAAGTCCGCGCCTGTCGTGCCGGCGGTACCGAGCCAGGTCGCGATCACCGGTGCCGGTCGCAGCGCCAGTATCTCCGGCCGCGCCAGTGCGGTCAGGCCGTTGATGTCGATCAGGATGTCGATACCGTCGTCCCGGATACGTCGAGCCGCATCGAGATCGCCGAGCGATTGCAGATCGGCCAGCCGGTCGAATCCCTGCGCGGCGCGTTGTCGCCACGGACTGCCGTCATCCGGGCCGATGCTGTATCCGATGACCTCGAAGCGCACGCGATCGTGCAGATCGAACATCGACGCGACCAGATGGCCGACGGCATGGTCGCGATAGTCCGACGACATGTAGCCGAGCCGGATACGATCCGATGCCGGATTGCCGACCCTGACCTGCAGCCCGAATGTCGGATGAAGTGCTGTTGCCTGGTCGCGGATCGACGCCGCGTGATGCCGCGCCACAATGCTGCGGGCTTCCAGGGAGAGCGGCAGCGACAAGGTGAAGAACGGCGTGAGGTAGCAGATTTCGCCCTGCGCTGCCGCTGCGACTTCCGCCTCGATGTCGGGCCACAACGCATCGAGTGTATCCCAGTCGCACATCGCCTGGGCAACCCTGGCACGCTGCACGCGCACGCGCCGCGGCTCGGGCATCAGTGACTCTGCCATTCCGAGCGCTTGCGCAGCATCGCGGTAACGGCGGCGATGGAAGTAGCTCAAAGCAAGATTGTAGCGATGCTCGCCAACCTGCGGCTCCAGCGCGGCAGCCGTTTCGAGGCTGCGGATCGCCTCGTCCCACGCACCCTGACCGCGCAAGGCAAGCCCGAGACTGGCATGCGCCGTCGCCAGCTTCGGTTCGAGCTTGAGGGCGGCCTGCCACGCACCGATCGCATCGACACGGTGCCCCACACGCCAGAGCGCGTTGCCGTAGTTCGCCTGAAGTCCGGCATGATCCTGACGCTGTTCGATCGCCTGACGGAAGGTTGCGAGCGCTTCGTCGAGCCGATCGCTCTTTGCGTAGAGAACGCCCAACTCGATATAGGCCGGGATCATGCCCGTCTCGCAGCGGATGGCGGTGCGCAGATGCCGTTCGGCGGTGGTTCCGTCGCCCTGACGGGCGGCAGCGGTGCCGAGTGCAAAATGCGCGGGCGCATGTCGCGGCGCCAATGCAATCGCGCGTTTCATGGCCTGACTGCCGTCCGCCAGTTGTCCGGTTTCGAGCAGGCACAGGCCGAGCAAGTAGTGCCGCGCCGGATCGCTCGGCTTCTCGCGAACGGCCATGCGATAGGCCTCAATCGCTTCGGCCCGTCGGCCGGCGCGATGCAGCGACTTGGCCCGGGCGAGCGTCGAGGCGGTTCCTTCCGGATTGAACGCCAGCCTGCCCTCCTGAAGAACTGTTCAAAAAGTCGGCGCGACGGTACGGAGCCATCCGGGTGCGGTCAACCGAAGCACATTCGGTCCTTCACCCGAGCTCGCTTGTCTCGGGCGGGTTGCTGGTCTAAGCAGCCGTTGCATTCTTCAATGAGGACCTGCGGACATGACCCCCGCGATATTGGTACCCGGCGGCGCCGGCTATATTGGTAGTGCCGCCTGCCATGCGTTGGCCGCTGCGGGTTACCTGCCTGTCGTGGTCGACAATCTTTCGACCGGCCATGACTGGGCGGTCCGCTGGGGCCCATTCGAGCGCATCGATATCATGGATCGCGACGCGCTGATCGCCGTCATGCGGCGCCACGACGTGCGCGCCGTGATGCATTTCGCGGCGCATGCGCTCGTCGCCGAATCGATCCGCCACCCGGATCGCTATTTCCAGAACAATTTCGCCGGATCGATGGTGCTGCTCGAGGCGATGAAGCACTGCGAGGTCGATACATTTGTCTTTTCATCGACCGGCGCTGTCTACGGCTACCCGAAGACCGCAACGATCGCCGAGGATCATCCACGCGAGCCGATCAATCCTTACGGCCTGTCGAAAAAACTGATCGAGGACGCATTGCCCTGGTACGGTTCGGCTTACGGCATCAAATGGGTGGCATTGCGATACTTCAATGCAGCCGGTGCCATGCCCGAAGAAGGGATTGGCGAAGCGCACACCGAGGAAACGCACCTGATACCCCTCGCCGCCGATGCGGCACTCGGCGTCCGTGGTCCCGTTTCGATCATGGGAACCGACTATCCGACGCCCGATGGAACGGCTGTCCGCGACTATGTGCATATTGCCGATCTGGCCGACGCGCATGTTCTCACATTGCATTATCTGCTCGAGGGTGGCGCATCCGATATCTTCAACCTCGGCACCGGACATGGTTGCTCGGTCCGGGACGTGGTTCTGACGACCGAACGCATCTCCGGCAGCAAGTATATCTCTCGCATTGTATCGCGACGACCCGGCGATCCGCCTTACCTCGTGGCCGACAGCAGCAAAGCCATGACGACCCTGGGCTGGCGGCCGCAACGATCCGATCTCGACACGATCGTCGGCACCGCACTCACCTGGCATCGGGCCGAGTCCAATCGCGGGGGCAGGATCGCCGCGACACCCGCCGGGTCCTGATCAATCCGACAGAGCCGGTCTCCGTCGAGCGATATCGGCAACCCAGGGACGAACACCGCGCGTCTCGGCGACCGAACGGATGCGAATATCGTCGGCTGACAGCCAGATCGCATAACCGCCATTGCGCCACAGATCGAACCGGTCGATGACGATCGGGTCGCCGCGTTCGTGTCCTCGACAGAGATCGCGCGCCGGTTCGAGACTGACGACAAGATCGGCGACAGCGCAATCCTCTGCGAGTGCCGCGGCCCGCCAGGCGATCGCCACGACTTTTTCTTCCGCGCGATAGAGACAGCCGAGTGCATCGCAAAGCAGCCGGCCATCGGCGCCATAGCCATCGTCCGGCCAAGCCGCCCTTTCCTCCTGCCCGGCACGATGCATCCAGATCTCAGCTTCGAAGCGGTTGGCGCGCAGTTGCGAAAATACAAGTTCGCCGTTCTCGCCGGCGACCGCAACCAGCCGGGCGTCGTCCGACACGAGAATATGCGGCGGCACAACAAAGGCGATGCTGGCAAAGCCGGCTGCAATCGGCGCAATTCCCCACAACCGCCACGCCCCACGCCACAACGCCCACCACAATCCGCCGATTGCAACCAGCACGGCGCCCCAGAGCGGCATCGCCGGAAGGTAACTGACCGAGGCAGGCCAGGCAGCGACAGTGCGCGCCGTTTCGAGCACCACTTCGATGCCCCAACCCATCGGCACCAAGGCAACCGCCTCCACACCGAACGGCATCAATGCGTAGGCAGCCACGGCCCAGGGCATGATCCAGGTGGCGGTCACCGGTACCGCGACCAGATTGGCGACCAGTCCAAAAACTGTGACCTGACTGAAATGATAGAGCGCGAAGGCTGTCGTGGCAGCTTCGGCAACGAGCGACGTCACGGCGACGCCAATCAGATGATAAGGCAGTCGTGCCCACCATTCGGACCGGCTTCGTTGCCGCAATCGCCAGGTGAGGCTGGTTTCATAGACCGCAATCAGCGCGACCACGGCAGCGAACGAGAGCTGAAAGCTCGGACTCGTCAGCGTCTCCGGTTGCAGGATCAGGATGACGGCGGCCGCCCACGCAACAAGCCGCATCGATAGCGCCGTTCGATCGATGACGACGGCGAACAATACCAACCCCGCCATCAGGAACGAGCGCTGTGTCGGTATACCCATGCCGGTGACCAGCAGATAAAAAAAGGCGCCCGCGAAGGCGAAAGCGGCTGCCCATTTCTTGATCGGATAACGCAGCGCTATTGCAGGAAACAAGGCGAGTCCGGCACGGATGGTCAGCAAGAGTATTCCGGTCACCAGCCCGATATGCAGGCCGGATACCGACAAAAGATGCGCAAGACCAACCGCACGCATCGCCTCTACGGCTTCGCGCGGGATTGCAGCCTGGGATCCGGTCATCAGGGCAATCGCTACGCCTCCGACGGCATCCGGCAGGACGGCGCGGATTCGCTGTGCCACGCCCAATCGCAGCCCCTCGATGGCCGCCCGAAGCACCGCCGCGTGTGGGAGCCCGGCATCCGTATCGGCGACAGCCCGCGGTCCGCCATAGGCGAAGCCTTGCGCGCCGATCCTCCGAAAGAACGCGGCGCGCTGAAAATCGAAACTGTCCGGTGTAACCGGCAGTGACGGCGGGCCGATTTCGGCCAGCAGATCGATACGTTCACCCGGCGTCATGACGACATCGCGTTTGACCACGCGGATCCGCACGCGGTTCGGTGTGGCCTCGGGTGCCAGGCCCTCGATCACAACATTCTCCAGCAGGACCCGCTGTCCACTCGGAAGCGCCTCGACCGCGACGACAGTGCCGATCACCTGAACAGGGCCGATATCTGCCTCGAGCATCGGGGTCGCAACGATGGCGGTCCGGGTTTGCGCCGCGAGGAATCCGATCGCCATCGCTGTCAGGGCGATCGCCACAAGCAACCCGGCCAGATGTCGCCGCGCAAGCGCGCAAACAAAGCCCCCCGTCGCAACGAGCACGAACCCGATCCAGGGCGGCGGTTCAGAAGGCAACAGGAAATAGATTCCAATCCCGGTCCCGATAAAGGGTGGCAACCACAGCGCCCAGCGGTCACGCTCGGCAAGCAGACGAGCGGCCAGCCCTTGCAGGACCGCCCCGGCCGCGATATGGCTCCCCACCCCCTGCGCAAGCGCGATCCTCATTGGCGAATGATCGGCCTGTGCCTCATCGGTCGGAATGCAGCAAATGCAGGCATTCCGATCAATTTTTCGAGAATGGGGCGCCAGCTCCGCCCGGATCGGGGCAAGGCGACGAGCCGGCGCTTTCGCATCTCGGTTTCAAGGGAATGGCAACGGCCATGACAGCAATCACGCGCTTTGCGCCCTCGCCCACCGGCTTTCTGCATATCGGGGGGGCACGGACAGCGCTCTTCAACTGGCTCTTTACCCGGCATCATGGCGGGCGCGTCCTGCTGCGCATCGAGGACACCGACCGCGAGCGCTCCACCCGGGCGGCGATCGATGCGATCATTGACGGACTCGACTGGCTCGGCCTCGACTTCGATGCCGAACCGGTTTTTCAGTCGCAGCGCGCCGCCCGACATGCCGCCGTCGCGCAGGATCTTGTCGCGGCCGGCCACGCCTATCCCTGCTACACCACGCCGGCGGAATTGCAGGAGATGCGCGACCGCGCCAAGGCCGAAGGACGGCCGATGCGATATGACGGGCGGTGGCGTGACCGGGACCCCGCCGATGCGCCGGCCGGCGTCAAACCCGTGATCCGCCTCAAGGCACCGCAATCAGGCGAAACCGTGATCGACGATGCCGTGCAGGGCACCGTGCGCGTCGGCAACGAACAGCTGGACGACATGGTGCTGCTCCGCGCCGACGGAACGCCAACCTATATGCTTTCGGTCGTGGTCGACGATCACGACATGGAAATCACGCATGTGATCCGCGGCGACGACCATCTGACGAATGCGTTCCGCCAGGCGCAGATCTATGAGGGGCTCGGCTGGACGCGCCCGGTCTTTGCCCATATTCCGCTGATCCATGGGCCTGACGGCGCCAAGCTCTCAAAACGGCACGGTGCGCTCGGTGTCGATGCCTATCGCGACATGGGCTATCTCCCGGAGGCGATGCGCAACTACCTCGTGCGCCTTGGCTGGGCGCATGGCGACAACGAGATCATCAGCACCGAGCAGGCCATCGCGTGGTTCACCCTCGAAGGGGTCGGACGCTCGCCGGCGCGATTCGATTTCGACAAGCTCAATCATCTGAACGCACACTATATTCGCGAGGCGGACGATGGCCGTTTGGTCGATGCGATCAAACCGCGGATCGAGGCGATGCTCGGTGCACCGCTCGATGCGGCACGGCTCGAGCGACTGGCGCACGGCATGGCCGGCCTGAAGTCGCGCGCCCGAACGCTGGTCGAACTGGCCGAGAACGCGCTCTTCTATGTTCGCGACCGCCCGCTGCCCCTGGACGACAAGGCCGCACGCCTGCTCGATGCCGATGCGATTGCCCGCCTGCGACAACTCGCCGCCGCCTTTGCGGCGATCGGGAGCTGGGATGTCGAAGCGCTGGAAAACGCCGCTCGAAACCTGGTCGAAGCACAGGGCTGGAAGCTCGGCCAGATAGCCCAGCCATTGCGCGCGGCACTGACCGGCGCCGCGGTTTCGCCTGGCATCTTCGACGTCGCACAAGTCCTTGGAAAGGAAGAGGTTATTGCCCGCATTCATGATGCGGAAAAGACCGCCGCGAGGTCGCCAGCGGCGACGTGAGCGTGCTAGAGTCGGCCCAACAACGGCAATCTCCGGTGCGCCATCATCTGGCCGCGCCGCGATATCAAGGACTGACCGCATGAACGATGTTAAGACCGCACGGCGCGTCGAAGCGCAGAACAGCGTGACCCTGACCGACAACCGGACCGGGGAGAGTTTCGAGCTGGCGATTATCGACGGAACGATCGGCCCGTCGGTCATCGACATCCGCACGCTCTACGGTGAGCACGGGCTCCTGACCTACGATCCGGGCTACAGTTCGACCGGCAGCTGCCAGTCGGCCATCACCTATATCGATGGCGAGGAAGGCATCCTCCTCCATCGCGGCTATCCGATCCAGGAGCTGGCCGAGAACAGCGACTTCATGGAGGTCTGCTATCTGCTGTTGCAGGGCGAGCTACCCAACGCTGCGGACAAGAGCAAGTTTGTGCACAACATCACCTATCACACGATGCTGCACGAACAGATCAGCACGTTTTATAGGGGTTTCCGGCGTGACGCTCATCCGATGGCGGTCATGGTCGGCGTCGTGGGCGCCCTGTCGGCCTTCTATCACGACAGCCTCGACATCAACGATCAGTACCAGCGGATGATCGCGTCGCATCGCCTGATCGCAAAAATGCCGACGATCGCCGCAATGGCCTACAAGTATTCGGTGGGACAGCCGTTTGTCTATCCGAAGAACGACCTGTCTTATGCCGAGAATTTCCTGCACATGACGTTTGCGGTGCCGGCCGAGACATACAAAATCGACCCGGTGGTCGCCCGAGCCATGGATCGGATTTTCATCCTGCACGCCGATCACGAGCAGAATGCCTCGACATCGACGGTAAGAATTGCCGGCTCGAGTGGTGCCAACCCGTTCGCCTGCATTGCAGCCGGGATTGCATCGCTCTGGGGTCCCGCTCATGGCGGCGCCAACGAAGCCGTTCTGAACATGCTGAACGAGATCGGCGATCGCTCGCGGATTCCGGAATTCCTCAAGCGCGCAAAGGATAAGGACGATCCTTTCCGCCTGATGGGATTCGGGCACCGCGTTTACAAGAACTACGACCCGCGCGCCGCTGTGCTGCGGAAATCCTGCCACGAGGTCCTGGATTCTCTCGGCATTCGTGATCAACCGTTACTCGACCTGGCAATGGAGCTGGAGCGGATCGCACTGGAAGACGACTATTTCGTCCAGCGCAAACTGTTCCCGAACGTCGATTTCTACTCCGGCATCATCCTGCAGGCGATCGGCTTCCCGACCTCGATGTTCACTGTCCTGTTCGCGCTCGCCCGCACCGTGGGCTGGGTCGCACAGTGGAACGAGATGATCGAGGATCCTTCGCAGCGTATCGGGCGGCCCCGGCAACTTTATTCAGGCCCGCTGATGCGGCACTACCTGCCGATCGATCAGCGCTGAGCGAGCGAAATCGGGCTGCTTGAGGTCTGTTTCGAGGAATCCACGCGCCTCAAGCATGATTGCCTGGGCGAGGACGATCTTTCCGGGCGATCAGCGATCGCGGATCATTGCGGTGAACGTCGCGTCTGCCACCGCCTTGCCGTCGACCCGCGCATCGCCAGTGAACTTCCAGACATTGCCGCGGCTGCGCTGCTTCGTCACCAGTATCTCGAGGCGATCGCCAGGAACAACCGGTCGGCGGAATCGGGCATTCTCGACCGACATGAAATAGACAAGCTTGCCCTCGGCATCGGGACCCAGCGTGTGTGCCACGAGCACGGCCGCAGTTTGGGCCATCGCTTCGACGATCAGAACGCCAGGCATGATCGGGTCACGCGGAAAATGACCGATAAAATGCGCCTCATTGATCGTAACGTTCTTGATACCGAGGGCGCTGATGTCTGCCTTCAGATCGACGATCCGGTCTATCATCAGAAAAGGATACCGGTGCGGAATCATTTCCATGATCCGCTGTACGTCCGCCGTCGCGGCTTCCGTCACTGTCGGATGAGAAATGGCGCCCGTCGTGCCATCGGACATTCCGGATTTTCCTCCGATGCTACTGAATTCCGGGAACCTGAGCGCTCGGCAGTCGCTGGTTGAGCTGCGTCAGGACCTCGGTCGTGATATCGAATTCGTTGGCGCTGAGAAGGACCGTCGACTTGTTCAAGACCAGTGTATATCCGCGCGCCTGCGCCAGTTCGGTAACAATCTGAATTACAGCCTGGCGGACCTGATCCATAGCTGTATTGAAGGAGTCCTCGAGCTGCTGCCGGCGCAACTCCGACTGCTGGCGCAATTGCTGCACCTTCTGCGAAATCTCCTGGTGCCGCTGCGCGATCGTTTCGGCGGTCATGGTGCCACGTTGGGATTCAAGAAGCTGGCCTTCCGCCTGGAGGCTTTGCTCCTGCTGCGCCAGTTCCGACTGGAACCGTTGCCGCTGCTGTTCGATCTGGGTGCGAACTTCCTGCGCGGCCGTCGAATCCCTCAAAATGATCGGCAGATCCAGAATGGCAACGCTGACCGGGACGGCCGGCTCCTGTGCGTCGCTATCGGATGGCAGCACCGGGATCGCTACGAGGACGATCGCGACCAACCAAGCCAGAGCGGAACGCCGCGAATTCATATGAAGCCTGTGCGTCTAGAACCGTGCACCGACGCTGAAGCGGAAAAATTCTTCCTGGTCATAAGATTCCTTGGCAATCGGCCATGCGAGATCAACAGCGATCGGACCCAGGAAAGAGTCCCAGGTGATACCGGCTCCGACCGACGCCCGAATGCTGCCAGAATCTTCGATGTTGCACGTCATCGGATCCGTGCAGGTCGAATCGGTATCGGTCAGAGTTCCGAAGTCCGTGAAGACCCGGCCGCCAATACCATACTCCTCCGGCAGGCCAAGGGGAAAGCTGACCTGAATGCTACCCAGTGCAAAAATATTGCCGCCAAGCTGATCGCCCGTAAACGTGTCCTGCGGGCCAATTCCGCCATCGGCGAAGCCGCGCAGGTTGGCGCCGCCAACAAAGAATGAATCGATGATGCGGACATCCTGGCCGAAGCCCTGAATCTTGCCGGCTTCGGCCGTGAGCTCGAGCGTAACGTCGTCACCGAAGGGAATGTAATAGCCGGCACCGACAGTCGTCGAAAGATAACGAACGTCCCCGCCCAGGCCGGCAAGCTCGGTCGACCAGCTCAGATAATGCCCCTCGTGCGGAAATACGCGGTTGTCGCGCCGGTCGTAGGTCAAAATGTGCTGCATCGCGGATGTCAGCGAAGTGCCGGCCTGCTGTTGCACGGCTTGCGATGCGTTGTTCGAAACATCGAATACGTCCGAGTGCTCGAGCGTGTAGCGCCAAGCCTGCCGCGTATACTCGGTAAGTTCGTAGCCGGCACGCAAGCCGAGGCCGATACGCTCTTCATTGAACGAGCTCTCGTCGCGGTCGGTTTCGGTTCGATACACGTCGAAACCGGCGGCCAACGGCAGGTCCTGGAAGTACGGATCGGTAAACGCCAGGTTGATCTGGGAGCGACGGCCCGACAGGCTGATATCGAAGCGCAGATCCTGCCCGCGCCCGAGAAGGTTTCGCTCTCGCAGACCGATCTGCCCCAACGGGCCTTCCGCGGTCGAGAAGCCGATACCGAATGTCAGCTCGCCGGTGGACTGTTCCTCGACCTCAACTTCGATTCGCACTTTGTCTGCGTCGGCCGTTGGCACCGGTTCGATCCGGACAAAACTGAAATAGCCAAGATTCCGAACCCGCTGCTGGGTTCGTTCGAGGCGGGCCGCATTGAACGGATCGCCTTCGATCAGACGGAATTCGCGGCGGATGACTTTGTCGAGAGTGCGAACGTTGCCGATGATTTCGATCCTGTCGACGAACACGCGCGGGCCTTCCTGAATCTCGATTATCAGGTTGATAACCGCGTTCTCGGGATCGCGATCGTACCGCGGCCGAACATCGACGAAAGCATAGCCTAATGTGCCGATCGTATTGACCAGATTGTCGACCGACCCATCAATATCGGAGATATCGAACCAATCCCCCTCTTCCACTTCCAGTTCGCTATAGAGCTCTTCCGGATCGAGGTCGGGCAATGTCGACACCAGTTCGACCGTACCGATCTGATAGCGCACACCCTCTTCGACGGTGAAAGTGATGAAGAAGGCGGTCTGGTCGGGCGAAAGTTCCGCCACCGCTGACACCACCCGGAAGTCTGCATAACCCTCTTCGTTGTAGAAGCGCCGCAAGGCTTCCTGGTCGACAGCGAGGCGATCGGGGTCGTAGATGTCCGACGTGGTGAGGAACCGCCAGAACGCCGCTTCCTTGGTTAAAAGTTCGCCGCGCAACGACCCGTCGCTGAATGCCTCGTTCCCGACAAAATCGATACGTTCGACAAGCGTCGTTTCGTTCTCGTTGATTTCGAAGATCAGATCGACGCGATTCTGGTCGAGTTTGATGATCTTCGGCTCGACCGTGACGTTGTAGCGGCCGGAACGCCGGTAAATGTCGATGATCCGCTGTGTGTCGCTCTGAACGCGCGTCTGGGTATAGACGACCCTTGACCGTAGCTGGATTTCCTGCTGAAGGATCTCGTCGTCGATATCGTCGTTGCCTTCGAAAACAAGCCGATTAATGACTGGATTTTCTACAACTTCGACGATCAGGATGTTGCCGCGCCGGTCGAAGGCGACATCGGCAAATAGGCCGGTGCCGAATACCGACTTGAAAGCGCGATCGATGGCTGCCGGCTCGAATCGATCGTTCGGGCCAAGCTGCATGTATGACCGAATCGTTTCGGCCTCGATGCGCTGATTGCCCACGACTTCGATATCGGCGATCGGAGCGCCGTCGAATACGAACTGTTGCGCGCGGCCCGGGCCGGTCATGACCAGCCCGGTTACCAGCACGAGGACAGCTAAAACAAATCGCACTCCGGCCCCCCTGTCGAACCGCGGCTAGGTTAGCAGA
>JBBDWX010000225.1:0-2523 GCA_040902665.1 Dongiaceae bacterium | reverse complement strand
CGGATACGGATGCCGACCTCACGACAGATCCGGCAAGTTCAGGCGCGCTCGATCCCGGGACCGAACCTGTGCAACCCGACCCGACCGAGACAGAACCGACAGCAAGCGAGCCCGCGACGACACAGACGGCGGCGGTCGATCCGATGCTCATCGAGCCTGCCGCGCGCAGCAGCGGCACGTTTCTCTGGCCGGTCAATGGCAAGGTCGTTTCGGAATTCGGTGCCGCCGCGGACGGGCTGCATAATGACGGCATCAACATCGCGGCACCGCGCGGCACCCCGGTGAGGGCCGCCGAGAACGGGGTCGTTGTCTATTCCGGCAACGAGTTGCGCGGCTTCGGGAATCTGCTTCTGGTACGCCATGCCGACGGCTTCGTTTCGGCCTATGCGCATAACGAATCCCTGCTTGTCGAGCGCGGTGCGACAGTCGAGCGCGGTCAGACGATCGCGCGTGTCGGCAGCAGTGGCAGCGTCACCAGTCCACAGCTTCATTTCGAACTGCGCCGCGGCACCGAAGCAGTCGATCCGCGCGAATATCTGGGCGATCTCGGCGCCTGAGCGCGCGGGTCAGTCGGGATCGAGCCGTTTGCCGAGCCGGCCCGCGAGATCCTGTACATATTGCCAGGCGACACGACCGGAGCGGCCGCCGCGCGTGACCGACCACTCGACGGCTTCGGCGCGCAGTTGTTCGACCGGCAGGTCGAGGCCGAAATGCCGCGCATAGCTTTCGACGATGGCGAAGAACGTATCCTGATCGCAATTGTGAAAGCCGAGCCACAGGCCGAACCGGTCCGACAGCGAGACTTTCTCTTCGACTGCTTCGGAAGGATTGATCGCGGTCGATCGCTCGTTTTCGATCATGTCCCTCGGCATCAGATGCCGGCGGTTCGAGGTCGCGTAGAACAGCACATTGTCGGGTCGGCCCTCGATGCCGCCCTCGAGGACGGCTTTCAGGGATTTGTAGCTGGCATCGACGCCGTCGAACGACAGATCGTCGCAGAACAGCAGGAATCGCCGGTCCTGCCGGCGCAGCAGGGGCAGCAATACGGGCAACGAGTTAATGTCTTCGCGATGGATCTCGACCAGGGCGAGCCGGCCGGCGGTCTCCTCGCAGACTGCCGCGTGAACGGCCTTGACGAGTGAACTCTTGCCGGTGCCGCGCGCACCCCAGAGCAGCGCATTGTTGGCCGGATAACCATTGGCGAACTGGCGGGTGTTGCGCATCAGGATGTCACGCGCATGGTCGATGCCGCGCAGCAGGCCGAGATCGACGCGATTGACCCGCGGCACGGCCTCGAGGCGGCCCTCTCGCGCATGCCAGACATAGGCCGCTGCCGACGCAAGATCGTCGCCCTGTGACGGTGGCGGCGCCAAGCGCTCCAGCGCATCCGCAATGCGCAAAAGAAGCGGTGTTATGTCCTCGTCGGTCATACGTGTCGGCTGCCCGTTTCCCGAAGCGCGGCGAGCCTAGCAGGGGAGTGGCAGGTTGTCACACCGAATAGAGGCTGATCTATCAGAGGCTTATCGTTTGTTCTTTCAAGATCGGTTGGACGTTGTGCCGTTGCAATTCCGCGGCCGGCCGCTATAGTCCGGCGCCTGATTGCCGCTCACCGGAGGGATTTCTCGATGTGGATTTCGACCGCCTATGCCCAGGACGCCGCCGGCGCCGGTGGCTTCGATCTCGTCGGCCTGCTGCCGCTCGTACTCATTTTCGTCGTGTTCTATTTCCTGCTTATCCGTCCGCAGCAGAAGAAGATGAAGCTGCATCGTGCGATGGTCTCGGCACTGAAGCGCGGCGATCGCGTCGTTTCTTCCGGTGGCATCATCGGCGAAGTGACGAAGGTGGTGAGCGATACCGAGGTGCAGGTCGAGATCGCCGAGGGCGTGCGGGTACGGATGCAGCGCACGGCCATCAGCGACCTTCTGACCAGGGCCGCGCCGGCCAACGATGAGGCCGAGCCTGCCAAGGGAAGCTGAGCGCCTCGTTGGGTCCGGTCGCCGTCGGCTGCCGCCGGCGCGCCGCCTGTCATTGCTGCATGTCGCCTGACGGAACGTCACCATGCTGAATTTCCCGCGCTGGAAGGTGATCGCTGTCGTGGCGCTGTGCGTCTTCGGCATTCTTCTGGCGTTGCCGAACCTCATCAACAAGGAAACCGTCACCTGGCTGCCGGACTGGCTGCCGGACCGCGAAATCACGCTCGGCCTCGATCTGCAGGGTGGGTCGCATCTGCTGATGGAGGTCGATGTCGATTCTGTCCTCGATGCGCGCCTCGAAGCGATGGTCGACGGGATCCGCAGCGAGTTCCGCGCCGCGGAGATCGGGTATACCGAGCTCGGCGTGGCAGTGGGCGCGGTACAGGTCACGCTCCGCGATGTTGCCGATATTGACCGGGCGCGCCCGATACTTACCGAACTCGCGACCGGCATGACTCTGGACATCGACGAGAGTGGTACGGCGCGGATGGCGTTTACCGACGCCGAGATCCTGCGCGGCACGAAAGAGGTGCCGATCGAGTTCCTGCAA
>JBBDWX010000224.1:0-2526 GCA_040902665.1 Dongiaceae bacterium | reverse complement strand
GCAACAATCGTTGCCCGCATGAAGGCTATCCGCTGCGCGAGGGTTCGCTCGACGATCAGTGCCGGTTGACCTGCAACTGGCATAACTGGAAGTTCGATCTAAAGACCGGCGAGAACGCCTACGGCTTGGGTGAGCGGCTGCGCGTCTATCCGGTCGAGCGGCGCGGCGACGAAATTTGGCTCGATGTTGCCGATCCACCGTTTGAGGAACGGCGCGCCGAACTAATGGGCAATCTGCACGAATCTTTTGTCGACAACGACTATGAGCGCATGGCGCGCGAAGTCGCGCGGCTGCGGTTGATCGGCGCCGATCCGATCGATGCGGTGCGGGCTGCGATCGACTGGTCGTGGAACCGTTTCGAGTTCGGCTGGACCCATGCCTTTGCCGGGGCAGCCGACTGGCTCACGCTCTACGACCGGCGTCAGGGCGACGACGAAACACAGCTCGTCTGTCTGGTCGAGATCGTTGGCCATATCGCCGACGATATTCTGCGCGAACCGGTCTATCCCTATAGCGAATCCGAAGCGGCGTGGGATGAGAGCGCCTTTCTCGCCGCCGTCGACGCCGAGGACGAGAACGCGGCGATCGCCTGTCTCAATGGCGCATTGTCGGCGGGTCTTGGCTGGCCCGAACTCGAGCGCGCGTTCGCGACCGCGGCCTTGTCGCATTACAATGGTTTCGGCCATTCGATCATCTATGTGACCAAGGCGGCGCGGCTTATCGAACGGCTCGGCAGT
This sequence comes from Dongiaceae bacterium, assembly GCA_040902665.1. GTDB lineage: Bacteria > Pseudomonadota > Alphaproteobacteria > Dongiales > Dongiaceae > JAWXBK01. Next base: position 1,789 of record JBBDWX010000224.1, on the reverse strand, counting down.
TCTGTCATGGCGCCACTGCTGCGGTCCCTCGTGCGTGAGTTCATCTACACGACGCGCGAAGAATATCTGCCCGAGTTCCGCAGCTATGAGACCGCGCTCTCGCAATGGGGCAAAGGCGGCAACGGCAAAAGGCTAGGCGGCGGCGATCTTGCCGGTCTCAACGTGGCGAAAGCGATGGCGCTCCTCTCGCTGCATGGCAGCGAACAATCTGCCGGCCTCTATGAAGCCGTGCTCGGCGCCAGCGCCCATGCGTTGCTGCATTTCGATCTCGGTGTGATGAACCGCACCGACGGCCCGATCGCCGACAATGCAAGCTGGCTCGATGTGACGCACGGGATCACCTTTTCGAATGCAGTGCGGATTGCCTGCGAGAAGTATCCGGCGCTCTGGCCGCAGGGGCTGCTGCAGGTCGCGTTGCAGGCGGGACGCAATGCCGGCTTCCTCGATCCGTCGGTCGAGATGGAGGATTGGGCGGTCCGCGATACCGAGAGATTCTTTGCCGATGCCGTCAATGGCCTGTTCGATCATGGGCGCGAGGAATTTATCGTTTCCGTGCATCTCTTGAAAACCACGCTCGCGGCGCATGAGGAGATCGTATCGGGCACGGCGGGCGGGCAAGGCGAGGTCATGCTGGCGGGGCTGAATCGTTTCCTGCATTCGCCGCTGAAGCGCAAGCACGCGCGCCGCGTGGCGCACCAGGCCATGCAGTTCGTCGCACTCGACGGCTGAAGCTTTTGCCCAATCGCGCGATCGATGGGGCGCCCGACTTGGGAATCGCGCAGGCGCTCGCCAGCGTTCCGTTTTTGGCCGCGCATCCAGCCGGGAGCTGGCGGATAGCGCCGCTCGACAGCCTGACCAATCGCGTATGGCGTGTCGCAGGGCCGGGAGGCGATTTCGTGCTGCGGTTTGCCAATCCCGCGCCCTATCTCGATCGCGCACGCGAAGCGCATAACCATCGGCTCGCTACGGCACTCGATCTGGCACCGCCGATCCTGTTCGACGATGCGACGTCGGGCCTGATGGTGACAGTCTTTCTCAGGGATCATCGCTCGTTCGATCGCGCGCCGGACCGGCACGCGGCGATCGTGGCTGTCGGGCTTGCGCTTGCGCGGTTGCACGGTTCCGGTGCGGCGTTCCGGGGCGAGATGCGTCTCGCGCCGACCCTGGATCATTATCTCGATATCGCCGGCAGCACAGGCGCCTCGGTCGCGACGGTCTGGCAAAGCGTGCGGACATATGTCGAACCGGTTCTCGTCCGGCTGGAGCGACATCTGGTGCCCAGCCATGTCGATCCGGTGCCCGCGAATCTTCTCCTGAACGGCGCGGGCGCGAGCGTCTCGGTACAGTTCATCGATTGGGAATATTCGGCGCCCGCGACGGCGGTCTGGGATCTCGCGGATTTCTCGATCGAAGCCTCGCTCACCGCGCCGGAAGACGATGCGTTGCTGGCCGCCTATGCGAGCCAGCAGGGAACGGCGTCGGTTGCCGCGTTCAGGCTCTACAAGGCGATGCTCGATCTGCTCGCCGCCGCCTGGGCCGCTTCGCAGACGGCATTGCCGGGTGCGCGTGCGGCACATGACGGCATGATCCCGCGCCGTCTTGCCCGTAGCCGCCGCATCCTCGATGCGCCGGATTTTGTGGCCCTGGTGGCTGAAGCCGGCGCCTGATCGGGCGGCTCTATTCGCCATTGAGATTTCGGTTGCATGCCCTCATATTCGGTTCATTGGAAACTCACCGGGGTGCCGAAAGGCTGAGAGGCTCGATCCCAAGGGATCCGCCAACCCGATGA
>JBBDWX010000223.1:0-17674 GCA_040902665.1 Dongiaceae bacterium | reverse complement strand
TGACGGCGGAAGCCGGGCGTTCGACCACCTCGCCCGCGGCGATGCGGTTGACCAGAGCCGGCGGCAGCAGGCGAATCGGCATGGCAGAAGGATAGCAGAGGCGCCCCAGGGAAACGACGCCGGGGGAAACGACGCCAGGGGAAACGGCGCCTGGGGAAACGACGCCGGGTTCAGTTCGCCTGGATTTCGCCGGTTACGCCGACGGGCGTCCCGACCACCACATAGAGCATGTTGGCCGGATCGAGCAGCCGGGCCGCGACCCGCCGAATATCCTCCGGCGTGACCGCCTCGAACAATTCGGCGCGTCGTTCGACATAATCGATCGGCAGATCGGCGAGCTGGATCGAAACCAGGGCGCCGGCCGTCGACATGCTCGACGTCATGCGCAGCGGATAGGAACCCACGATGTAATCGCGCGCATCGTCGATCTCCTCGTCGGTGAGGCCGTTGGCAGCGACGTCGGTGAACGCTTCGCCGATCAGCGCGATCGTCTCGGCGACCTTTTCGTTGCGGGTTCCGGCTTGCCCCATCACCAGGCCGGCATGATCGTACGTGACCAGGTTGGCGCCGACCGAATAAGCCAGCCCGCGCTCCTCGCGCACCGATTTGGTGAGGCGCGACCCAAACCCGCCGCCCACGGCCTCGAGCAGGATGGCCGCAATGTAGAAATCGGGATCGTCGCGTTTGATCGCCGGTCCGCCATAGAGAACGATGCTCTGCGGGATCGGCCGCTCGACGACGAGCGTGCGGCCGCCGCCCTGTGGCGATACATCGGGAATGGCGGGAAGTTCGGATTCTGCCGGCAGATCGCCGAACAGTCGGTCGAGGATCGCACCGAGCGCCGCGCTGTCCACATCGCCGACAACGCCGATCACGAGATTGTCGCGGGCAAAATGCCGTCGCACGAAATCGCGAAAATCGTCGGTGCCGATCTGCGCGATCGTCTCGGGCCTGCCCTCGGGCGGCCTGCCATAAGGATGATCGGGAAAGGCCGCGGTCCGCCAGGTTCTGACGGCAATATCGTTCGGGTCGGTGGCATTGGACGCCAGCATCGTCATGAGCTGGCCGCGGATGCGTTCGACCGCGTCCGCATCGAAGCGCGGCTCGGTCAGTGCCAGATGCAGCAGATCGATGGCCTCGTCCCGCGTTTCGGTCAGCATGCGGATCGAACCGCGAAACTCGTCGCGACCGGCGCTGAAACTGAGATCGATCGAGAGGTCGGCAATCCGTGTCTGAAAGGCCTGCGAGTCGAGCTCGCCCGCTCCTTCGTTGAGCAGGCCCGAGACAAACTCCGCCAGCCCCTCCTTGCCGACGGGGTCGGCGGCACTGCCGCCCCGAAACGCGAACGAGATCGAGGTCAGCGGGGCCGAATCGTCCTCGACCAGCCAGGCCTCGATGCCGCCGGGGCTGACCACGCGCTCGATCTCGAACGCGGATACGGGCGACGCGATGCCGGTTGCGAGCACCAGACCGAAGGCGATGCCGCGAAGTTTCATGTCACTCATTCCTGTTCGAATCGTTTGAAGTCCGGGCCATGCGGGTCTGCATCAACTGGGTGGCTTGGCAAGAAGCAACCCGGTGACCGAGCGATTCAGCACCAGAACGTCTCGCGCTGCCGCCAGGACGGCCTCGGCCGTTACGGCGCCGATCCGTTCGGGCCAGGCTTCGATATCCTCGATCGACTGCCCCGTCGTCAGCGCGCGACCGATCAGCTGTGCCGGTCCCGAGAGGCTGTCGCGCGCCTTGATCGCCGAGGCCTGCAGGCGATGAATGGCCTGCGCAACTTCCTCCTCCGTGACGCCGCTCTCGATCAAACTGGCGATACTCGCATCAATCGCCGCCTCGATCGTCGCCATGTCGGTGCCGGGCATCGGCACGACGTGGAACGAAAAAGTTCCAAGGTCGAAGGTCGAGGGCGAATAGCCGGCGACGGCAAAAGCGGCGATCTTCCTGTCGATCACCAGGTCGCGATAGAGGCGGCTCGTCGAATCCTCGCCGATGATCTCCGCCAGCACCTGCAGCGCATAGGCATGCTCGCTGGCTCCGCTGCGATAACTCGGCGCGAGATAGTACCTGCTCCAGGCCGGCTGCTCGACATCCGGGCTCTCCAGTATGACGCGGCGTGGCGCGGTCTGGTCCGGCTCAACGAGACGAACGCGCTCGGGCACGTCGCCTGCGGGGACCGGCCCGAAATGCTCTTCTGCCATGTCGCGCACCCGATCCGGCGTCACGTCGCCCGAAACGATCAGAATGGCGTTGTTGGGCGCATACCAGCGGTCGTAGAACGTGCGCGCGTCCTCGGGCGACAGTGCCGATATCTCGTGTGCCCAACCGACAATCGGGGTGCCGTAGGGATGATGCAGATAGAGGGTTGCGCGCATCATTTCACCGAGCCGGGAGGCCGGATCGTTGTCGGTCCGCTGGTGGCGCTCTTCGATGATGACATCGCGTTCGGCGAGCACGATCGGATCGCTGAGCCGAAGATTGACCATCCGATCCGCTTCGAGCGCCATCACCGTATCGAGATGTTCGACGGCGATCGACTCGATGTAGCCGGTTGCGTCCTGCATGGTGAAGGCGTTGTTCTCGCCGCCGAGGCGCGTAATGATTTGCGAAAACTCGCCCGGCTCGTACGCGTCGGTCCCGCGAAACATCAGATGCTCGAGAAAATGCGCGATACCGGACTTGCCCGGCGGCTCGTCGGCCGCACCGACGCTATACCAGACGATAATCGTGGCAACCGGCGCTCGATGATTTTCGATGACGACGACGTCGAGACCGTTGTCGAGCGTGAAAACCGTGGGCTCGAACACGGCGGCCCGCGCCGTCGGCGCCAGCATCGGCGCGGCGAAGGCAAGAACGGCAGTCAGTATGGCGGGCAGGACGGCGGGCAGAACGGTTGGCAGGACTGGGCGCATGAGACCTCCGGCGGTGGAGCGCCTGGAACGGGACCGGCCCGATATAGGGACGCACATCGCCGATGCAATGTCCGAGAACAACTTCAGGCTGCTATCGCACGGGATTGGTTCGATATCGCGGATCGGCGAAGGACCCCGGCCACGGCCGCGATTAGAACACGTCTTCCAGAATGCCCTTTTCCTTGCGCTCGATGATCGGCGTTTCGCCGGTCGTCACCGGAACGCCAAGCGCTGCGTTCTCCTGGATGCGTTGCTGTTCCGCGGCCGGATCGACGACGGTGCCGTAGGGCGCCGGATCGCGCCAGAAGACCAGCGTATCCGTAAAGGTCGTGCTCTGCTCGGCCAGCGTCGAGTTCTCGGTATCGACCAGCGAACGGATCGACGGATCGATGCCATCGGCGCCGGCGCTCTGCAGGAATGCCTGCTCGCCGACCGATTGCGGATTGAACTCGGCGCCGCCGCCAAGATCGCCGCCGGTCGTAAACGTACCCGAATTCGCGAAGAGCGCGGTCTCGGCCTGCTGGCGCGGCGTCGCTTCCTGCGGCCGCGGCGCACCCGGCTCGGGCGGCAGCAGGGCAAAATCGGGCGGCACGCTCAACGGCGCGCGCGCATAGACGACGAACTCGTCGGGCGGCGTTTTGGTCAGACCGAACTGATCCTGCACGTTCTGACAGCCGGCCAGCCCGCCAGCGAGCCCGATCAAAAGAGCGGCGGCAAGTGCCTGACGTCCCAGCATCTCAACCTCCCTGCAAGGCCTGCAGTTTACCCGGCGCGCTGTGGCCGGAACAAGCCATCCACGAGGACAGCGATCACACCCAGCGTAATTGCGCTATCCGCCACGTTGAAGGCCGGCCAATGCCAGCCTGCGACGTGGAAATCCAGAAAGTCCACCACCGCGCCGTGAATGACCCGATCCAGCGCATTGCCCAGCGCCCCGCCGACGATCCCCCCGAAGCCCGCGGCCAGGAGCTTCCGGTCGGTGCGCCCCATCCAGACCAGGATGGCAGCGGACACGGCGATCGCGACCCCGGTCAGAATCCAGCGGCCGAGATCCCCCGATCCGCTGAACAGGCTGAAGGAAACGCCGGTATTCCAGGCCAACACCAGATTGAAGAACCCGGTCACCTCGATGACGCGCGGCGGCGACATCACGTCCAGCATCAGCCATTTGCTCGCCTGATCGAGCAGGAAGACGGCCGCGGCGATCGGCATTCCGATCCGAAAACCGATTGTGGTTACTGAATTACTCATAATCGGGTCGCTCCCGGACGGGCCCCGTTCAGACCGTTTCGAGCGCATCGACGGCGGCGATGCAGCGGCCACACAATTCCGGACGGTCCGGGTCGTGCCCCACGTCCGGCAGGACGCGCCAGCAGCGGCCGCATTTCTCGCCCTCGGCGGTACCGATCGTCACCCCGACTCCCGGAACGTCGGGCAGGGTAAAAGCGTCTTCGGGCACGGCCCCGGAGCGCAGCGTGATCGACGAGACGATGCCAAGTTCGGCGAGGTCGATGTCGGCGACCGCCGCGAACTCTTCCGCGGGCGCATAGAGCACCGGATGTGCCTGGAGCGACGATCCGATCCGCTTCGCCGCGCGCTCGAGTTCGATCGCCCCGGTGACGACACGACGCAGCCGCCGCAGCCGCTCCCATTTCGCGGCCAGCGCCTCGTCGCGCCAGGGAGCGGGGATTGCCGGGAACAGACGCAGATGCACGCTTTCGGATTCGGCTTCCATGCCGGGCCGCGCCAGCCAGGCTTCCTCCGCCGTGAAGCAGAGGATCGGCGCGAGCCAGGCCGTCAGGCAATGGAACAGCCGATCGAGCACGGTTCGCGCCGCACGCCGGCGCAGGCTGCCGGGGTGATCGCAATAGAGCGCGTCCTTGCGCACATCGAAATAGAACGCCGACAGATCGACCGCGCAGAACTGGTGCAGTGCCGTATAGAGATGGTGATAGTCGAATTCGTCCGCCGTGTGGCGAACCTGTGCATCGATCTCGGCCAGGCGATGCAATACCCAGCGTTCGAGCTCGGGCATCTCCGTCTCGGGCAGCCGTTCCTTCTCGGCGAACCCGTCGAGCGCGCCAAGCAGGTAACGGAACGTGTTGCGGAACCGGCGATAGGCATCGGCGTGATGCTTGATGATCTCGGGACCGATCCGCAGATCGTCGGAATAATCCGAGGCGACGACCCACAGCCGCAGGATGTCGGCACCGTGTGTCTTCATCACGTCCTGCGGCGAAACGACATTGCCGAGTGACTTCGACATCTTGCGGCCCTGCTCGTCGAGCACGAAGCCGTGCGTCAGCACCGCATCGTAGGGCGCACGGCCGCGCGTGCCGCAGGATTCGAGCAGCGAGGAGTGGAACCAGCCGCGATGCTGGTCCGACCCTTCGAGATAGAGCGAAGCCGGCCAGGCGAGATCGGTATCCTTGCGCGGCTCGAGCACGAAGGCATGCGTCGAGCCGGATTCGAACCAGACCTCGACGATGTCGCGCACCTGCTCGTACTCGTCGGGGTTATGGTCGTTGCCGAGAAAGCGCGACGGATCGCTGGTGAACCAAGCGTCGGCACCTTCAGTCTCGAACACGCTCGCCACCCGCTCGATGACCGCCATGTCGCGCAGCGGCTCGCCGGTTTTCTTTTCGACGAAGATCGCGATCGGCACGCCCCAGGCGCGCTGACGCGAGATGCACCAGTCGGGCCGGTTCTCGATCATGCCGCCGAGACGGTTGCGGCCCTGCGGCGGCACGAAGCGCGTCTGTTCGACCGCATCGAGCGCCTTTTGGCGCAGATCGTTGGTCTCCATCGAGATGAACCATTGCGCGGTATTGCGGAAGATGAGCGGCGCCTTCGAGCGCCAGCTATGCGGATAGGAATGGACCAGCTGGCCTCTGGCGAGCAGCGCGCCGGCTTCCGCGAGAGCGGCCATCACCGCCTTGTCGGCGTCGCCCTTCTTGCCCTGCTGGTTGATCACCCGCTTCCCGGCGAACAACGCGACATGGTCATAGTAGATGCCTTCGGCATCGACCGTCGCCGGCACTTCGATGCCGTGCGCCATGCCGAGCACGAAATCGTCGGCGCCGTGGCCGGGCGCGATATGCACGAAGCCCGTGCCCTGATCCATGGTGACGAAATCGGCCGCCAGCAGCGGCACATCGAAATCGTAATAGCCGCCGGCACCGGCGCCGCGGAGCGGATGCGCGGTCACGGTACCGGCGAGATCGGCGCCGGTGATTCTTTGCAGCTCGTTGAAGTCGGCGATCTTTGCGTCCTTCACGACTTGGGGCAATAGATCGGCAGCAATGACGATGGTTTCGCCAATTGTCGCCATGCTTCCTTCGTCGACGCGCGTCACATCGATGACCACGTATTCGGCATCGGAGGCGTACGCGATCGCCCGGTTGCCGGGGATGGTCCAGGGCGTCGTCGTCCAGATGACGATGCTGGCATTCGCGAGCGCTGCGACGGGCGATGTCGCTACCGGAAACCGCACCCAGATCGTGTTCGACGTATGGTCGTGATACTCGACCTCGGCATCGGCGAGCGCGGTCTTTTCGACAACCGACCACAAAACTGGCTTCTGCCCGCGATAGAGCCCGCCATTGACCAGGAACTTGCCGATCTCGCGCACGATCTGCGCTTCGGCGCCGAAACTCATCGTCGTATAGGGGTTCGCCCAGTCGCCTTCGACGCCGAGGCGCTTGAACTCGGTGCGCTGATACTCGACCCATTTTTCGGCGAACTCGCGGCATTCCTGCCGGAACTCGATGATCGGCACCTCGTCCTTGTTCCTGCCGGCCGCGCGATACTGTTCCTCGATCTTCCATTCGATCGGCAGACCGTGACAGTCCCAGCCGGGAATGTAGAACGCGTCCTTGCCCGACATCTGCTGGGCGCGGTTGATCACGTCCTTCAGGATCTTGTTGAGCGCGTGTCCGATATGGATGGCGCCGTTCGCATAAGGCGGCCCATCGTGCAGGATGAATTTCTCGCAGCCCTTCGAATTCGCGCGCAGCCGATCGAACAGACCCATCGCCGCCCAGCGCGCCAGCATCTCGGGCTCGCGCTCGGGCAGGTTGCCGCGCATCGGAAAATCCGTGCGCGGCAGGAACACCGTCGTCTTGTAATCGGTCGTCACGGGATGGGTCAGCCTGGCGAATGGGGGCGCGGTTTGAGCGCCCTGTCGTAGGGCCCCGGTCGAATAAAGCGATCCTCGGGCAAATGCAAGGGCGGGGGCACGGCACCGGGCGGCGGACCCCGATAGGCGGCCAGGGCCGCGCGGGCCTTTTCGGCATCCTGCGTCATCTGCCGCTTCAGCATCGAGATGTCGCCGAACCTGACCTCGGGGCGCAGGAAATCGATCAACGCCACCCGGAAATTGCGATGATAGAGATCGCCGGAGAAATCGAAGAGATAGGTTTCGAGCAGCACCTGCGTGCCGTTCACCGTCGGGCGGATGCCGATGCTGGCGACGCCGTCGTGCCAGCTTGTGTGGGTGCCCTCGTCGACGCCTGCCTTGACGGCATAGACGCCCCATTTCGGTTGCACATATTCGACCATCGAGATGTTCGCGGTCGGAAAATCGAGCGCGCGTCCGAGCTTGGCGCCGTGCTCGACGCGGCCGACGATTTCCCAGGGCCGGCCGAGCAGCCGCGTCGCCGCCGCCGGCTCACCGGCCAGCAGATGCTCGCGCACCCGGGTCGAGGAAAACGCAATGCCGTCTTCGGACTGCGCGGCATCGACGCTGGTGACGCCGAACCCGTATTCGCGGCCGAGTTCGCGCATCAGCGTCGCGTTGCCGGTGCGGCCGCGGCCGAACACGAAATCGTAGCCGCAAATGACGTGGCTTGCCTCGATGCCTTCGCCGAGAATTTCGACGACGAAGGCCTCGGCACTCATCGATGCCAGCGTCTTGTCGAAATGCAGCACGATCACATGATCGATGCCGATCGCCTCGAGCTGGCGCATCTTGAGGCGAAACGGCGTGAGCCTGAAAACCGGGCTGTCCGGCTGAAAATACTCTCGCGGGTGCGGCTCGAATGTGAGGACGGCCGGTGCGGTATCGAGCTCGCGCGCCATTCGCGCGGCCTCACCGATCACCGCTTGATGGCCGCGATGAACGCCGTCGAAATTGCCCAGCGCCACCACCGCGCCGCGGGCCTCGACCGGTACTTCCTGATGATGTCGAAAGATCCGCATCGGCTCACCCGTCCCGAACAGCTGCCGCCCGGAAATTGCTGTTCCGCCGGCGCGCATGACGGCGCCGGGCCGGCCGACCATATCGCGCGCGTTCGGCGAGATCGAGGGCGGCTATTCGGCGGCCTGCCGCTCGCTGCGGCGCGGCACCATCAGCACCGCCTCGCCGTCGATCACCGTCTTGTCGCCGACCGTGCAGCGCGTCGAAACCGTTATCCGTGCGCGGTCGCGGTCGATCTCGGTCACTTCGACCACGGCACGAACCGTATCGCCGATCCGGACCGGTGCCTTGAAGCGCAGATTCTGCGAGAGATAGATACAGCCCGGACCCGGCAGCCGGGTTCCGAGCACGGCCGAGATGAAGCTCGCCGTCAGCATACCGTGCGCGATCCGGCCCTTGAACATCGTGTCGCGCGCATAGTCGTCGTCGACATGAACCGGATTGCTGTCGCCCGAGATCCCCGCGAACAGCACGATATCGGCCTCGGACACCGTCTTGGCATAGGTCGCCGACATGCCGACATCGAGGTCTTCCAGATAGAGGCCGTTGCTCATAGGGGTGTGGCTCCCGATTCTGCGATATTGCAGCGCAATATAAGTGCCCGCTCAGGTGCCGGCAAGCGAGGGTTTTCGGATTTTGCGCTGGCGAAATCGGCGGAATTCGCCGGCGCCAGGCTCTGGCTGGAGGGCGCAGGCCGGGGGCGCTAGCGTGGGGCGCTGGCGGCCTGTGCCGTCGCGGCAGCTTCCTCGTCGCCGTCCTGCAGGGCCGGCGCCTCGCCGGTCGCTTCATTCCCGGCCGCCTCCTTGTCGTCACCCTCGTTCTCGCCTCCGCCGTCGCCCTTGCGAACGAGATAGACGCTGTTCGCCTTGCGCACCGCAGCGCCGGCCTCGTCATAGAGGAACGGCAGATAGACGTAGCGCTTGCCGCTTTCGACCGGCATCGCCTGATGCAGCATCGAACAGGAGAACACCACCGCGCCGCCGCGCGGCGCGTGATAGACCTGCGGCCCGAACTCCGGAAAGTTCAGGCCGCCACCTTCATAGTCGCCGGTATTGAGGTTGATGGTCACCGCGAAGCGGCGATGCGCGGTGCCGAGGGTCGTGTTGTCGCGATGCGGTTTGAAATAGCCGCCAATCCCGGCGTCGTAGCAGGCGACGATATACCGCTCGATGCGCGTCACCTTGAACTGGAACGCCTTCTCGATCTCGGGCAGCAGGCGCCGGGCGATGCGGCGCTGCGTCGCCTGTTTGAGCGTGCGGTCGACAATCTCGCAATCGCTGCGCCGTTTCAGGCGGTAGTCGATGATGCCGACGGTGCGACCGTCGACATCGCGCATGAAGCCGGAATCGTTGCCGCCCTCGGTGTCGTAAAGCTCGATCAGGCGCTTGCACAGAGACGGCTCGAAGATGCGTGGCACGATCAGAACCGGTGCACTCATCGGAACGCCGGCATGCATCGCCGGATCGGGCAATGCCTTCAGGGCGGCGAACAGACGATCTGCATGGCTCATGTCGTCGGCGAACGGGATGACCCCGTAGACGCGCATCGACGGATCCATGATGACGATCCTCGGTTCGAACTGCTCTGAATCCGGCGCGATGGCGCCGAGCAGCCGGCTCGCCGTTCGATCGAAATCCCACAGGAAGCGAATACCCGGTGTCATCGCGCGAACGCGATTCAGCGATTCGTCTGCCGGATCGGTGCTGACACCGAAGAACGACAGTCTGATATCGTCGAACAGCCGGCGATTGGCGACGACCCGCTCCAGCGTCTGCCGCGCGACGGCGTCCGCTGCCGATCCGAAAGCGCAGAAGATGACGTAGCGGCCGGCGAGGCCGCCGAAGGAGACGCGGTCACGCCCGGCGGTGCGGCCGGCAAGGGTCGGCATCGGATCCCCGGCCATCAGACGTCGCTGCAATACTTCCATGACTGCCCGGCCCGATTCCTGCGCGTTATGGGCTGATTGTGCCCGCCCGGCGGCAGGGCGGCAACCGCAACCGCGTTCGAGGGTCGTTCAGAGCCGCGGTTCGATCGGGGTCAGGCCGGCAATTCCGGCAATTTCCTCGAACGCAGCAGCAGCCGAAAGCAGCGACCAGTCGCCGCGCGGATGCCCGACCATCTGGATACCGACCGGCCTGCCGTCTTCGGTGAAGGCGGCCGGCAGCGCGATCACAGGACAGGTCGACATCGTGATCACGGACACAATTCGTAACCATTCGACATAATTATCCCATTGCACGCCTTCGAGTTCGCTGAGCCAGCGAATCTCGATCGGCAGCGGCGGCGTGCAGGCGGCCGGCGCGATCAGCACGTCGTAGGTTTCGAAGAACGCCACGATATCCGCATAGAGCCGGCTCTGGCGCAGTTGCGCGCGGCCGATCTGCTCGGGCGTCAGCGTGAAACCGAGCTCGATGTTCCAAACGATGTCGGGCTTCAGCAGATGGCGATGATTGTCGTAGAGCGGCTTCATGCTGGTGGCGAAGCTCAGCGCCCGCAGCACCTGGAACGCTTCGAACACGCCTTCGAAATCCGGATGCGCATCCTCGACGCGCGCGCCAGCCGCCTCGAGTTTCCACGCGGCGTCGCGACAGAGGCGACGCACTTCCGGATCGACCGGCGTGATGCCGAAATCCTCGCTGAACGCCACGCGCTTCGGCGCCTCGCGCCAATCCGCCGCCAGCTGGAAGGGTTGCGGCGGCGGCGGCAGCGACAGCGGATCCTCGATATGCCAACCGGCCATCGCATCGAGCATCAGCGCCGCATCGCCGACATTGCGCGCCATCGGTCCGTGGATCGACAGCGGCCCGTATTTGAGTTCCGAAGGTCCATGCGCGACACGACCCGGCGACGGGCGAAAGCCGACGACCGAACAGAAGCTGGCCGGCGTGCGCAGCGATCCGCCGAGATCGGAACCGGTGGCGAGCCACACCTGGCCGGTCGCCAGCGCCGCGGCGGATCCGCCGGACGAACCGGCGGCATTGAGTTTGACGTTCCACGGGTTGCGCGTCTCGCCGTGAACTTCGTTGAACGTGTTGCCGCCTGCCCCGAACTCGGGCGAGTTCGACATGCCGACCGGGATGGCGCCGTTGGCTTCCAGTCGCTCGACAATGATGTCGGATCGCGTGGGCACATTGTCGGCGAAGATCGGCGAGCCGTAGGTCGTGCGCACGCCGGCAAGATCGTCGAGTTCCTTGATCGCGACCGGCAGACCGCCGAGCCAGCCCGGACCGGGCTCGGCCGGCACATTGATGCCGGCGGCAAGCCGCATTGCCTGCGCGCGCGCGCGTTCCGGGCACAATGTCGGCATCGCATTGATCGCGCCGTCGGTCGCGGCGATCCGCGCGAGCGCGGCATCGACCAGCTCGAGCGGCGACACGGCACCCGATTTCAGCAGCGACACCGCCTCGCGCGCCGTCAGCCGGATCAGTTCGTCGCTCGACATGCCGCACCCCCTGCCCTTCTTTGGTCGCCCGCCTTAAGGAATGACAGGTCCCGGCCAGCACGGCCGAACGCTACACCAACCCCGCGTTGTCCGAAATCCGCCGCCGCATCTTTTCTGCTATGCTGATGCAGCCATGCTGGGCAGGGGCGTTGGGGCAGGCGCGTTGGGCAGGCGGGCCGCATTGCCTCGACACGAACGGTTTGCCATTGTCCCGAACGGCGTCGGCCTCCCGCGCGGCGGCCGCATTCGGGGTCTGGCCATGAAACTGCAACAGCGTTCGTTCAACGAGTATGGCGCCCTGGCGCGCGTCGCCTTGCGCCATCCGCGCGATGCCTTCGTCGACGATGCGCGTCTCGATGCCGAATGGCGGGCGCTGAATTACACCGCACGCCCGGATCTCGGCCGCGCGATCGACGAGTTCGACCGGTTCGCGACGATCCTCGCCGATGCGGGCGCCACGATCGATTATCTGCCCGCAGCACCCGGCCTCACCATCGACAGCCTCTATGTGCGCGACGCCGCGATCGAGACGCCGGAGGGTCTCGTGCTCTGCAACATGGGCAAGCCGGCACGCCAGGGCGAACCGGCAATCCTCGGCAGCGCGCTGGGTGCCGCGGGCGTCGGCGTCCTCGGCCGCATCGAAGCGCCGGGGCGCATCGAAGGCGGCGATCTGGTCTGGTTCGATGCGAACACGCTTGCCGTCGCGCGCGGCTATCGCACCAACGATGCCGGCATCCGTCAGCTTGCCGGACTGGTCGGCGACGGCGTTGAGATCGTGACCGTGCCGTTGCCGCATTATCGCGGGCCGTCGGATGTGTTCCATCTGATGTCGATCCTCTCGCCGATCGATCGCGATCTGGCTCTGGTCTATTCGCCACTGATGCCGGTGCCGTTCCGCGAATGGCTGCTCGAGCGGGGCATCGCGCTGGTCGAAGTGCCCGACAGCGAGTTCGACAGCATGGGCTGCAACGTGTTGGCGATTGCGCCGCGGCGCTGCGTCATGCTCGAGGCCAATCCGGAAACGCGGCGCCGTCTCGAAGCCGCCGGCGCCGATGTCATCGAGATCGCCGGCCGCGAGATCTCCGAAAAGGGCCAGGGCGGACCGACCTGCCTGACCCGGCCGCTGGCCCGGCATTGAAGGACGCATGACGATGAGCCGATCCGCCGACGGCCTCATTGTGCTCGATCATCCGCTGATCCAGCACAAGCTCTCTTTGATGCGCGACAAGCGCACGCCGACCATTCTCTTTCGCCAGTTGCTGCGCGAGATCGCGCTGCTGATGGGCTACGAAGTGACGCGCGATCTGCCGCTCGGCAGCGAGACCATCGAAACGCCGCTCACGACGATGGAAGCGCCGGCCATTTCCGGCAAGAAGGTGGCGCTGGTCGCCGTGCTGCGCGCCGGGCTCGGCATGGTCGAAGGCCTCGCCGATCTCATTCCCGGCGCCCGCATCGGCCATATCGGGCTCTATCGTGACCACGAGACGCATCGTCCGGTCGAATATTTCGTGAAGCTGCCCGATCCCGAGGATCGTCTTTTCATTCTCTGCGATCCGATGCTGGCGACCGGCGGTTCCGCGGTCGCCGCGATCGACATCCTGAATGCGCGCGGCATTCCCGATTCGAGAATACGCCTCGTCGTTCTGGTGGCCGCACCCGAAGGCGTCGCAAAGGTGCGCGCGGCGCATCCGACGGTGCCGATCTTCACCGCCGCGCTCGACCAGCGGCTGAACGAACTCGCCTATATCCTGCCGGGGCTCGGCGATGCCGGCGACCGGCTCTACGGCACGAAGTAACCCGCCGCTACATCCGTTTCGGCAGCTTGAGCGCGATAAACGCGACCACGATCAGCCACAACCCGCTGACCACGAAGACGGCGCGCAGATCGTACCAGGTCAGCAACGCCGTGAACAAAATCGACGGCAGCAGTTCCGAACAGTCGATATAGGTGCGGAAGACCGTAGTCATCTGCGGCCGCTCCCAGGGCCGCACCGACCGCATGAACGGGATGTTGCCGAGCGCATCGAGGATCACCGTGCCGGTCGCGCCCGCAAGCAGCACGGCGGCGACCGCCCAGGGAAAATCGTACAAAACGACTGCCAGCAGTGTGCAGATGCCGGAACCGGCCAGCGCGAAGACGATCGGCCGGCGCATGCCGACGCGCATGGCGAGCCGGCCGACCAGCGGGCTGAAAATAAGCAGCGCATTGCCGGCCGAGACCAGCAGCGCGCCCATTTCCGCCCCGAGCCCCGAGCTCGCGGCATAGATCGGCGGATAGACGAAGAACATCGCCCACCAGGTCGATCGCGCGAACGGAATGATCCAGGCGAGCCGCAATCGCGGCTGACTGACGAAGCGCCGGATCGCACCGAACGGCGACGGTGGCGGCCGCGTCGCCGCGGCGACCGCCGGATTGTCCTGCATGCGCAGATACCAGAAATAGCCGAGCAGGACCGTGATCGCGGCCGCACTCATCGCCTCGGCGGTGCCGTGACCGAAGCGGCTGTTCAGATAGACGCCGAGCCAGGGCCCGAGCGTCCAAGCGCCGGAACTCATCATCAGCCGGAACGGTTCGACCCGCGTCATGTCGCGCCGGCGGATATAGTCCATGATGTAGAGCGACATCGAAATGTTCATCGCCGCGATCGCGAAGGATCGCAGCACCATGCCGATGGCCTGGCTGGGCAGGGTGTGCAGCGCGATCAATGCGGCGGCAACGATCATGCCGACCGCGCCGCCGGTATAGACCCAGCGCCGCCGGAAATGCCGGATCAGGAACGGGATCGAAAAACTGCCGGCAAGCCCGGCGAGCCCGACCGCGGTATAGAGCACCGCCACGTCGCGCGCTTCGCCGAGCAGGTCGTGCGCCTGAAGCGGGATGACCGTCGCCAGACTGGCGCGGGCCAGCGATTCGAGCGTGAACAGGATGGCAAAAACCATCGCGCCCGGGTTCGATGCCCTTCGCAGCCAGATGGGATAGGCGACATGCATTGGGACGACCCCGAAGGCGCCGCCGGCACCGCCGAGGTACCGATGCCGCAGGCCTCGCTTCGGGTAGCCCAACTCGCCGCGCGTGGGCAAGGGCCGAATGGACATGGCAGCCCCCGCGTTCCGGCATCGACGTTCCGGCATCGGTCGATTTCGGGACGGGTAGGGTCGTGGCGCGGGCAGACGCCGGTATCCGATCGGCCCAAGCAGGAGACGGCCCATGCAGAAGATCGGGCAGGGCATGAGAAGGAGTCCATACATGGCCGAAACCGGCTTGGGCGCTGACGCCGCACTGCCGCACGAACCGACCAAAGGCGAGACGCGTGCCGATGGCCGCGAGCGCCGGCAGCGGCGCCGCGCGAGCGGTTTCCGGCAGCAGGCCTGGCGGCCGCTGGTCAATCCCTATCGCCCGGTCGAGGTCCTGACCGAAGATCAGCTTGCCAAAGTCGAGGATGCGTCGTTTCGCATTCTCGAAACCATCGGTCTCGAAATCCTGCACGATGGCGCGCTCGATCGTCTCGAGAAAGTCGGCGCCAGGGTCGATCGCGGCAATAAGCGCGTGCGCATGGATCGCGCGATGGTGCTGGAATATGTCGCGAAGGCCCCGGCCTTGTTCACGCTGCATGCGCGCAACCCGGCGCGCAGCGTCGCGATCGGCGGCAATCATGTGGTGTTCTCGTCGGTCTCCAGCGCGCCGAACGTCTCCGACCTCGATCGCGGCCGGCGGCCCGGCACGCGCGCCGATTTCCAGAACCTGCTGCGCATCGCGCAGAGCCTGAATGTCGTGCATTCGATTTCCGGCTATCCGGTCGAGCCGGCCGATCTGCCGCCGCCGGTGCGCCATCTCGATGCGCAGTACGATTTCATCACGCTGACCGACAGGATCTGGATGCCGTCCGGCATCGGCGCCGGCCGCGTCGCCGATGCGCTCGCGCTCGACTGCATCGCGCGCGGCATTACCGAGGACGAGGCGGCACGCCGCCCCGGTCTGCACACCGTCATCAACACCAATTCGCCATTGCGCGTCGACCAGCAGATGATCGACGGTCTCACCTTCCTTGCCGAGCATGGCCAGGCGGTGATCGTCACGCCGTTCACGCTGTCGGGTGCGATGGCACCGGCGACACTGGCCGGCGCGCTCGCCTTGCAGAATGCCGAGGCGCTTGGCGTCATCGCCTATATGCAGATGGTGAAGCCGGGTGCGCTCGCGATCTATGGCTGCTTCACCTCGAATGTCGACATGAAATCCGGCGCGCCGGCCTTCGGCACGCCCGAATATACCCGCGCCGCGATGGCCGGCGGCCAGCTCGCGCGGCGCTACAACCTGCCCTACCGCTCGTCGAACTGCTGCTCGGCGAACGCGGTCGATGCGCAGGCCGCCTACGAGAGCTGCATGTCGCTCTGGGGCGCGGTGATGGGCGGCGCCAACATGGTGAAGCACGGCGCGGGCTGGATGGAAGGCGGGCTCGTCGCCTCCTACGAGAAGATGATTCTCGATGCCGAAATCCTGCAGACCATGAGCGAATCGCTGCAGCCCTTCGCGGTCGACGACGACGCGCTCGGTCTCGATGCGATCAGGGAAGTCGGGCCGGGCGGGCATTTCTTCGGCGCCGCGCACACGCTCGCCCGCTACGAGACGGCGTTCTATGCGCCGATCCTCTCCGACTGGCGCAATTTCGAGACCTGGCGCGAGGCCGGCGGCCTCAATGCGGCGCAGCGCGCCAATGCGATCTGGAAACAGATCCTCGCCGAATACGAACCGCCGCCGATCGACCCGGGTATCAACGAAGCGCTGCTCGACTACATCGCCCGCCGCAAGGCAGAGGGCGGCGTGGGGAGCTGAGCGCTGTGCCGATGCGGGCTGGCGCTTCGCCCCGCCCGCTTTCTATGATCCCACCCGATCAACGACAACCGGGTGTACACTTCCCCGCGCCGTCATCGCCGGGCTAAACACTTGACCCGGCGATCCATGGAACGGCCAAATCCGGTGCGCGGTGATAGTGACCGAACGACGACGCGCCTGTCGCGGTCGGCCGCGACTAATCGCGGCGTGGATGCCCGGGTCAAGCCCGGGCATGACGTTGTCAAAGAGCGCTCGTGTTGCGGGGAACCGAAATCCATGACCGATAGAAAGCTGCCCGCCGAAGCCGAAATCGTCATCGTCGGCGGCGGCATCATCGGCTGTTCGATCGCCTATCAACTGACGCGCATGGGCAGGACCGACGTGGTCGTGCTGGAGAAATCCGGCATCACGCACGGCGCCACCTGGCATGCGGCGGGCCTCGTCGGCCAGTTGCGCTCCTCGCGCAACACGACGCGGATGCTGCGCCACTCGGTCGAGCTCTACGACACGCTCGAGGCGGAAACCGGCCAGGCGCTCGGCTGGCACAAGGTCGGATCGCTGCGCCTTGCCTGCTCCGACGAGCGCATGATGGAACTGAAGCGCGCGCTGACGATGGCGCGCTCGTTCGGGCTTGAGATGAATCTCGTCTCGGCCGACGAGGCGCAGAAGCTCTTTCCGCTGATGTCGACCGAAAACGTACTCGGTGCGGCCTATCTGCCGACCGACGGTTACGTCGATCCCGCGAGCGTCGCGCAGGCACTTGCCAAAGGCGCGCGCATGAAGGGCGCGCGAATTTTCGCGGGTGCGCGCGTCACATCGGTCAAACGCAACGGCAATCGCGTCGTCGAGATCGTCACGTCCGACGGCACGATACGCTGCGGCCTGATGGTCAATTGCGCCGGCATGTGGGGCCGCGAACTCGGGCTGATGAGCGGCGTCGCCGTGCCGGCGCTCGCGCTCGAACATCAATATCTGATCACCGATCCGATCCCCGACATGCCAAAGGGCATGCCGACGATGCGCGATCCGGATCTGCTGGTTTACTACAAGCCCGATGCCGGGCGCCTCGTCATGGGCGGTTACGAGCCCGACACGAAGCCGTTCGGCGATCGTGGCATTCCTTCGGAGTTCGGCCGCGAATTGTTGCCGTCGAACTTCGACCGCTTCGAACAGCTCGCAGCCCTCGGCGCGAAACGCACGCCGGTGCTCAACGAGATCGGCATCCGCGAGTTGATCAACGGGCCGATCCCCTATTCCGCCGATGCCGATTTCATCATGGGCAAGGC
>JBBDWX010000222.1:0-17708 GCA_040902665.1 Dongiaceae bacterium | reverse complement strand
CGGGCGGAGGGCCCCATCCCCTCAGGCAACCGTACGCCGATCGGGCGATACGGCCTCATCCTCAAGTCTATTGAGGGCATCATCGAGCGCAAGGATTTCTTGTTTGTCGCCGCCGAGACGGCGCAGCGCCACCTTACGCTCTTCGGCCTCGCGTTTGCCAACCACGGCAATGACCGGAACTTTGGCCAGCGAGTGCTCGCGAACCTTGTAGTTGATCTTTTCGTTCCGCAGATCGGTCTCGACCCGGAGCCCGGCCCCCTTGAAGGCGGCCGAAACCTCCCGCGCATAATCGTCGGCATCGCCGGTGATCGTCGCGACCACAACCTGGACCGGCGCCAGCCAGAACGGCAGGCGGCCGGCATAATTCTCGATCATGATGCCGAGGAAGCGCTCGAACGTGCCGATAATTGCGCGATGCAGCATGACCGGACGATGGCGCTGGCCGTCCTCGCCGATATAGGTCGCATCGAGCCGCTCGGGCAGCACGAAATCGACCTGCAGCGTGCCGCATTGCCAGGACCGGCCGATCGCATCCTTGAGATGAAACTCGAGCTTGGGCCCGTAGAACGCGCCCTCGCCCGGCGCCAGTTCATAGGTCAGCCCCGCCGCTTCGACCGCAACCTTGAGGGCTGCTTCCGCCTTGTCCCAGATCGCGTCGGAGCCGGCGCGCACCGCCGGCCGGTCGGCGAAACGCACGACGATTTCCTCGAACCCGAGATCGCGGTAGACGAGCTGCAGCAGATCGCAGAACGATGTGCTTTCGCTGGTGATCTGGTCTTCGGTGCAGAAGATATGCGCATCGTCCTGCGTGAAGTTGCGCACCCGCATGATGCCGTGCAGCGCGCCGCCCGGCTCGAAGCGATGGCACGAGCCGAACTCGGCCATGCGGATCGGCAGCTCGCGATAGCTGGTCAGCTTCTGGTTATAGATCTGCACATGGCAGGGGCAGTTCATCGGCTTCAGCGCGAAGATGCGCTGCTTCGGATCGGCCGCGTATTCGCGCAGGCCTTCCTCGTTCTCCGCGATATACATGTTCTCGCGGAATTTCTCCCAATGGCCCGAAGCCTCCCACAGCTTGCGGTCGACGAGCTGCGGCGTCTTCACCTCGACATAGCCCGCCGCATCGAGCCTGGCGCGCATATAGCGTTCGAGCGTGCGATAGAGCGTCCAGCCCTTGGGATGCCAGAACACCATGCCCGCCGCCTCTTCCTGCTGGTGGAAGAGATCCATCTCGCGCCCGAGCCGGCGATGGTCGCGCTTCTCGGCCTCCTCGAGTATGTGGAGATAGTCGGCGAGCTGCTTTTCGTTCGCCCAGCAGGTCGCGTAGATGCGCTGGAGCTGCTGGTTCTTCGCATCGCCCCGCCAGTAGGCGCCGGACAGCTTGGTCAGCTTGAACGCCTTGCCGAGCTTGCCCGTCGAGGGCAGATGCGGGCCGGTGCAGAGATCGGTCCAGTTGCCCTGGGTATAGATCGAGATCGGCTCGTCCTTCGGGATCGTGGCGATATGTTCGGCCTTGTACTTCTCGCCGATCGAATTGAAGAAGCGGATCGCCTCGTCGCGGTCCCAGATCGCGCGCTCGATCTTTTCGTCGCGATCGACGATCTCGGCCATCTTCGCCTCGATCTTCGGGAAATCGTCCGGCGTGAACGGCTCCTCACGCACGAAGTCGTAATAGAGTCCCGTCTCGGTCGCGGGCCCGAAGGTGATCTGCGTGCCGGGATAAAGCTCCTGCACCGCCTCGGCCAGCACATGCGCGCAATCGTGGCGCAGCAGTTCGAGCGCATCGGGATGCTCGCGCGTCACGATCTCGATCTTCGCGTCCTGCTCGATCGGTCGTGACAGATCGCGCAGCTCGCCGTCGACCCTGATCGCCAGTGCTGCCTTGGCGAGGCCGGGCCCGATCGCGCGCGCGACATCCGCCCCCGAAACCGGGCCGTCGAAGCGGCGCTCACTTCCGTCGGGAAGCGTGATCGTGACCATGCAAAATCGCTCGTTCAGGGTCAAAAACGCGCCGAAACCGCCCTTTTCGGGCCGCTGGCGCAGGCGGGCGGCACTCTACGGGCTAGCCCTCGCCTGTCAAGGCAGTGGCAGGGGCGGCGGCCGCATTGTCGGGCAGCAGGCGGTTATAGACGGCCAGCAATGCGTCGCTGACATTGTCGCGGCCGTAGCGGATGCGGGCACCGGCGATCGCATCGTGCGAACGATGCTGACGCTGGACCAATGTGAGATCGAGTGCCGCCTCGAGCGCCGCTGCCAGAGCCGTTCCATCGCCCGGCGGCACCAGCCAGGCCATCGGCTGGCCTTCCATCTGTTCGCGCGCCGCCCCGTGGGCCGCAGCAACGACCGGCCGGCCCATCGCCTGCGCCTCGGCGATCGCCATCGAGAACGGCTCCGGTGCCGCCACCGGCACCGCCACCACGTCGGCCAGCATCAGCGCCGCCGGCATGTCGCGGCAGGGTTCGAGCAGATGCACGCGCGCACCGATTCCCAGTTTGAGCGCGAGCTCTTCGAACTCGCGCTGCATCGATTCGAAATCCTCGGCCGCGGCAAACAGGAGACAATAGAAATCTCGGGCCGCGACCCGCGCCAGCGCCTCGAGCAGCAGAACATGGCCGCTCTTGCGCGCGGCAAGACCGCCGGCCATCACCACCGGCACGCCGTCCGGCAGCCGCCATTGCGTGGCAAGTTGGACCACCCGCTCGGCGCTGACCCGCGCCGGGTCGAAGCGATCCATGTCGAGGCCGTAGGGAATGATCTCCAGCCGGTCGGCGAGCGCGGGGAAGTGCCGGACCACCGTCTCGCGCACATATTCCGACACAGCGATCGTCGCATCGGCGCCGGCCATCGTCTTCGCGCCGCTGCCGCCGAAGAATCCGCCCGAATGATAGGGCCGGTGAAACGTGCCGACAAAGGCGGCGCGACAGCGCCGTGCCGCGCGCGCGCCGCTCCAGGCGGCGCTGCGGCCATGCGCATGCACCAGCCGGATGCGATGTTCGCGGATCAGCGCCTCGATCCGCGTCGCGTTGCCGCGCTGCACCAGCGGATTGTCGCGGTCGAGCGCGAGCGGCACATGGAGCGCGCCGGCGCGCCGCACATCGACCATCGCCGAACCGGGCGGACTTGCGATCACGGCGCGGCCGCCGCCGGCCACGATCGACGCTGCCATATCGATCACCGCACGCGAGCGCGGGCCGCCGTCCAGCTCGGGCAGCAGATGAAGCACGCCCGGCAGCGAGGCCGCATGCGCAGCAACGACCGTGCTATCCGACGCGAGGGCAGCTACCATTCCCGATCCATCCCGATCCCTTTACCCGTAACGACTGCCGCAAAACCATGGCCGACAAAAACCCGACCGACCCGCGCGCCGCACCGACCACCGGGAGCGACGCCGCGTTCGCCTTCGAGAGTCTAGCATGCAGCGACGGCGCAACAATCGCATACCGGCGCACCGCGCGCCGCGCCCCGGATCGCAGCCCCGGCGTGGTCTTTCTGGGTGGATTTGGGTCCGACATGACCGGCAGCAAGGCCGGTGCGCTCGAGACACATTGCCGCAACGCCGGGTATGCGTTCCTGCGCTTCGATTACACCGGACACGGACGTTCGTCCGGACGGTTCGAGGACGGCACCATCGGCGACTGGTCGGCGGACGCGATTCTCGCGTTCGATCGGCTGACCGACGGGCCGCAGATCCTGATCGGCTCGAGCATGGGCGGCTGGATCATGCTGAACCTGGCGCTCGCGCGAAAACAGCGCGTCGCCGGATTGATCGGCATCGCCGCCGCGCCCGATTTCACCGAGGAACTGATCTGGTGCAAATCGAACGCGGCGATGCGCGACACATTGACGCGCGAGGGTGTCTGGCGCGATCCCGACGGCGCGCAACTGCCGATTACGCAACGACTGATCGAGGACGGCAGGGATCATCTGCGTCTCGCCGGACCGATCGATCTCGACTGCCCGGTCCGGCTGCTGCACGGCATGAAGGACGACGCGGTGCCGTGGCAGACATCGGCCCGGCTCGCCGAACGGCTGGCCGGCACTGACATTGCCGTGACGCTGATCAAGTCCGGGGATCACCGGCTGTCGGAGCCCGACGATCTCGCGCGGCTCACGGCAACGCTCGATGCGCTGGTTCAGTCGATCGTCGCGCGCAGCGCGCCCAGCCCGTCGGCGCGCAGCGCCGCCAGCCCCTCGCGGTAGGTCGGATAGCGCAACACGACCCCGAGCTCGTTCTTGATGCGATCGTTCCGGACCCGCTTGCAGTCGTCGTAGAAGCTGCGCGCCATCGGCGAGAGGTTCGCGCTTTCGATCGGCTCGGCCGGCGGCGGTGCGACGCCGAGCAGGCCGGCCGCATGTTCGACCACCAGCGCCGGATCGGCCGCCTCGTCGTCTGCGACATTATAGATGGCACCCGCTTCGGGTCGCAGCATCGACGCATGCAGAACCTGCGCGACATCGTCGACATGAATGCGGCTGAAGACCTGATCCGGTTTGACGATGCGCCGCGCCCGACCCTCGCGCAGGGCTGCGAGCGCATTGCGGCCGGGACCGTAAATGCCGGCAAGACGGAAAATCTGCACCGGCACACCGATCCGTTCGCCCAGCGCGCCCCACGCCGCTTCGGCGGCGACGCGCCGCGCGCTCCGCGCGCCGCTCGGATGCAACGCTGATGTCTCGTCGACCCAGCCGCCCGAGCGATCGCCATAGACGCCGGTGGTCGAGAGATAACCGATCCAGCGCAGCGCGTTGCAAGCTGCAATATCGGGACCGTGACAATCGAGCGCCGGATCGCCGGCAGCATCGGGCGGGATCGAGGCGAGCAGATGCGTCGTCCCGGCGAGCGCGGCCTGCGGATCGGCCAGCGGCCGTGTACGCTCGAACAGGCAGGCCTCGATTCCCGTCGCCTGCAGGGCGGCACAGGCAGCCTCGCTGCGAGCCGTGCCCGCGAGACGCCAGCCTTCCGGCGCCAGACGCGCGGCGAGCGCCCGGGCGCTGTAGCCGAAACCGAAACCGAACAGGCGCGCGGGGGCAATATCGTTCATGGCCCGATTTCTAGCACGCGCAGAACGCTTGCAATCGGGCATCGAACTCGCGAGGCTCCGCCCCCATATCGAACCGGCCCCGCAATTGACCTGGCGTCCGATCGCCCATGACCCGCCGCCGCCCATGACCCGATTCCGATCATTGCTGCCAATTCTCGCCGTCGCGGGCCTCCTGGTGTTTGGCCCGGTGTTTGGCCTGGCGCTACCGGCGTCGGCGCAGGAAAGCGGGGCCGATCCGAACCAGCTCTATGCAAGCTGCATGACGCTGGCGCGCAGCGATGCGGCTGCGGCCGAAGGCGAGGCGCTGGCCTGGATCGAACAGGGCGGCGGGGCGGCAGCCCAGCATTGCCTCGCGATCTCGCTGATCGGAATCGGCCGCTACGAGGAGGCGGCGGAACTGCTCGAGCGCATGGCGCGCGAGCTGCCGCCCGACCAGGCCCGCACCGTCGCCGATCTGTTCGGCCAGGCAGCGCAGGCCTGGATGCTGGCCGGCAGCTACGATCGCGCCGTTGCCGATCTCGATCAGTCGATCGTTCTGGCGCCATACGATGTCGAGTTCGTCATCGACCGCGCCGTCGCCAAGGCGAGCGGCGGCCTCTATTGGGAAGCGATCGACGATCTCAACGAGGCGTCGGAAATGGCGCCGGGTCGCAACGACATCCTGATCCTGCGCGCCAGCGCCTATCGCTTCGTCGAGGCAACGGAACTCGCGATGGAGGATATCGCGCGGGTGCTGGAAACCGAACCGCAGAATGCCGAGGCAATTTTCGAGCGCGGCATGTTGCGTGCGATCGCCGGCGAGATCGATGCGGCGCGCGGCGACTGGCAGCAGGTGGTGCAGCTCGTGCCCGGCTCGCCGACCGCCGAAGCGGCACAGGCCAATCTCGAGGCGACCGCGCCGGTTCCGGAGTAGCGGCGCGAGAAAACAGATCCTCTCTTGTGCGTGAACAAGAGGGCGCGCGAAAATTTGAACCACAGAGACACGGAGGACGACGAGGAATGATCTCGATTTCCTCTGTGTCTCTGTGTTGCTTCTTTTTCCTGTCCCACACAATGTCCCTTGCCGCAGGACAGGATGCGATGCTCAGAAATCCAGATCGGCGTAATGCGCCGGTGGCGGCGCGCCGGTGACACGATCGGCAAGCAGGGGGCGAAAACTCGGCCGCGACTTGATGCGCTGGTACCAGTCCTTGGCCGCGGCGTTGGCATCCCACGGCATGTCGCCCAGATAATCGATCACCGAGATATGCGCGGCGGCGGCGATGTCGGCGAGCGAGAAGCGTTCGCCCGCGAGCCAGTTGCGATGTTCGGCCAGCCAGCCGAGATAATCGACATGCAGCCGCAGATTGCTGAGCCCGGCGCGGATCAGCATTGCATCCGGCACGCCGCGCCCGGCCAGCCGGTCCATGATCTTCTGCCCGAGCAGATAGCGCGTCACCTCGCGATCGAACTTGGCCATGAACCATTGCACCAGCCGACGCACCTCGGCGCGCTGCACGGCGCCGACCCCGACCAGCGATTCGCCGCCCGAGGTTTCGTCGATATATTCGACGATCGCCGGCGCACCGGCGACGACCGCCCCTTCGCTTTCGACCAGGACCGGCACTTCGGCCGCGGGATTGAGATCGAGGAATGCTTCGCGCCGCTCCCAGGCGCGTTCCTCACGCAGCGCGAAATCGAGTTTCTTCTCCGCCAGCGCAAGACGCGCGAACCGCGAAGCCGGGTCGAGGGAAAAATGGTAGAGGAGGCGCATCACGGCGCCGATCCTAGCCGAAGCCGGCCATGTGTGACAGGATCGGTGCGCGCGACCGGATCGCTCGCAGCGCTCCGGAAGACCCTTTCGCTCCGGACGGGAATACAGGTGAGCAGGATGTTCGAACCCCAATCGGCGGCCAGCGCCGCCGGCACCGGCGGGCACCGGGTGCGCCCGGGACCGGGTTTGCGGTCGGGCTGACGGTCATGGAACGCCGCCTCGCTGCAATCATGGTTGCCGACGTCGCCGGTTACAGCCGGCTGATGGGCGAGAACGAGGCCGGCACACTGGATACGCTCAAGAAACGCCGGCGCGAGATTTTCGCGCCGCTGGTCGCCGAACATCAGGGCCGCATCATCAAGCTGATGGGCGACGGTGCGCTGGTCGAGTTTTCAAGCGCGAACAATGCGGTCACCTGTGCAATCGCGGTACAGAAAGCCATGGCGGATGCAAACCGCAACCATCCGGGCGAACACCCCATCGAATTGCGGATCGGCGTCAATCTTGGCGACGTGATCGTCGAGGGCAGCGACATCTACGGCGACGGCGTGAACATCGCAGCGCGCGTTCAGACGTTGGCTTCCAACGGCGGCATCTGCATCTCGGGCAAGGTTTTCGACGAGGTCAACCGCAAGCTCGAGTGCCGGTTCGAGGATCTCGGCCTGCACGAGCTGCACAATATCGCGAGCCCGGTCCGCGTCGTGCGCGTCGAATGCGGCAACGCGGCGGCGGCCACACCGGCCAGCCAGCCGGTCGCGATCGGGACCAAACCGTCGATCATCGTGCTGCCTTTCGTGAACATGAGCGGCGACCCGGAGCAGGAGTTCTTTGCCGACGGTCTGACCGAGGACATTCTGACGGAGCTCTCGCGGTTTCGCGAACTGTTCGTCATATCGCGAACGTCGTCGTTCAAATACAAGGGCGCGCAGAAAAGCGCCCAGCAGATCGCCGCCGAGATGAACGTCCAGTATGTCGCGGAGGGCAGCGTCCGCAAGTCCGGCAACCAGGTCCGAATCACGGTCCAGCTGATCGACGCGACAACCGATGGCCATGTCTGGGCGGAGCGATACGACCGCAAGCTCGAAGACATTTTCGCAATCCAGGACGAGATCACCGCGGCGATCGTCGCGACCCTGCCCGGCCGGATCGAAGCGGCAACGAACCGGCGGGCATCCCAGAAACCGACGGAGAGCATGGCGGCCTACGAATGCCTGCTGGCCGGCAAGACGCTGCATCACCGCTCGACCCGGGACGATAACGGAAAGGCGCTCTGGTATCTCGATCGCGCCATCGAACTCGACCCGCGCTATGCCCAGGCGCATGCCTGGCGGGCCTGCACGCTTGGCCAGGCCTGGGTCTACGGGTTCTGCGCAGACAGGGACGAGACCTGGAACGAGGTCGTGGCCGAACTGGGAACCGCCCTCGCGCTCGACGACAACGACAGCGACGTCCATCGCATCCTTGCTGCGGTTCATCTGGCGCACGACGAATTCGACAAGGCACGCTATCACCAGGAGCGTGCCCTCAGCCTCAATGCCAACGACGATCTGATCGTCGTGCAGCAGGGCGAGTTGCTGACCTGGTTCGGCGAACCCGAGGAGGGCATCGGCTGGATCAGGAAGGCGATGCAGCTCAACCCCTATCACCCAGAGCGGTTCTGGAGTCACCTGGGGCGCGCGCATTTCGTCGCGGGTCAGCATGCCGAGGCGATCGACGCGTTCCGGCGGGTTTCGAAACCCGACCAGGCGATCCACGCCTTTCTCGCCGCCTGCCATGCCGCCACCGGCGATGCCGTCGCGGCAACCGCGCATCGCGAGGCCGCGCTGAAACTGGCGCCGGATTTCTCGATCGCGGAATACGCGGAAACGCTTCATTACCTCAAAGACGAGGGCAAAGAGCGGCATTGCGCCGCCCTTGCCGCCGCCGGATTCAGATAACGCCGGCCTAGCTACTCCGCCGGCTGGGCGGCAATGACCGGCCGGTCGTCGAGCGGCTGTTCGAGCCGCGCGGCCATTTCCTTCGGCACGATCTGCCAGAACCGGTCGCGCACCAGCCGCCAGTCGTTGAGCAGCTGGGCTGCGAAACGCGACTGCGTTTCCGCGACATGCTCTTCGATCAGGCGGCGCAGTTCCGCCTCCCAATGCGCCGAGGCGAGGCGCAGGTAGATCACGGTGTCGGTGTTGACCGCACGCGGAAACCCCTCGTCCTCGTCATAGACGAACGCCATGCCGCCGGTCATGCCGGCGGCAAAATTCTCGCCGACCTTGCCGAGCAGGACGGCGATGCCCGCCGTCATATATTCGCAACCGTTCGAGCCGCAGCCTTCGACGACGGTCTCGGCGCCCGAATTGCGCACCGCGAAGCGTTCGGCCGCCTGGCCCGCCGCGAACAGTTTGCCCGCGGTCGCGCCATAGAGCACCGTGTTGCCGATAATCGTGTTCTCGTTGGTCGCGAGCGTCGAGGACGGCAGCGGCCGCACCACGATCGTGCCGCCCGACAGCCCCTTGCCGACATAGTCGTTCGCATCGCCCAGCACTTCGAGCTTGAGGCCCTGCACGGCGAAGGCGCCGAGCGACTGGCCGGCCGAACCGCGCAGCCGCACCGTGACATGACCCGGCTTCAATCCCGTCATGCCGAAGCGGCGCACGATCATCGCGGAAAGCCGCGTGCCGACCGCGCGATGGGTGTTCCGGATATTGTACTGGAGCTGCATCTTTTCGCCGTCGTCGAACAGGCGGCGCGCATCCTCGATCATCTGCGCATCGAGCGTGTCGGGCACCTCGTTGCGGCCCTCGAGCGTGCAATAACGCGGCGCATCGCCCGGATCGGCCTGGGCCAGCAGCGGATTGAGATCGAGATCGTCGAGATGGGCGGCACCCCGGCTCACCTGCATCAGGAGATCGGTGCGGCCGATCACCTCGTTCAGCGACCGGCAGCCGAGCGAGGCCAGAATCTCGCGCACCTCTTCCGCCATGAAGCTGAACAGGTTGACGATTTTCTCGGGCGTGCCGGTGAATTTCTGCCGCAGTTTCGGATCCTGCGAGCAGACGCCGACCGGGCAGGTGTTGGAATGGCACTGCCGCACCATGATGCAGCCCATCGCGACCAGCGAGGCCGTGCCGACGCCGAATTCCTCGGCACCGAGCAGCGCCGCGATCACCACGTCGCGCCCGGTCTTGATGCCGCCATCGACCCTGAGCCGCACGCGATGGCGCAGCCGGTTCAACGTCAACACCTGATGCACCTCGGAGAGGCCCATCTCCCACGGCACGCCGGCGAACTTGATCGAGGTCTGGGGCGAAGCGCCGGTGCCGCCGACATGGCCGGAAATCAGGATCACGTCCGCCTTCGCCTTCGCAACGCCGGCCGCGATCGTGCCGATGCCCGAGCGCGCGACCAGTTTCACGCAGACCTTGGCCTCGGGATTGATCTGCTTCAGATCGTAGATGAGCTGGGCGAGATCCTCGATCGAGTAGATGTCGTGATGCGGCGGCGGCGAGATCAGCATCACGCCGGGTGTCGAATGGCGCAGTTTCGCGATCTCGATCGTGACCTTGAAGCCGGGCAATTGTCCGCCCTCGCCGGGCTTGGCACCCTGTGCGACCTTGATCTCGATTTCGCGGCAATTGTTGAGATACTCGGCCGTGACGCCGAAGCGGCCGGATGCGACCTGCTTGATCGCCGAGTTCTCGTTATCGCCGTTCGGCCGGGGGCGGAAGCGCGCCGGATCCTCGCCGCCCTCGCCGGAATCCGACTTGGCGCCGATCCGGTTCATCGCGACGTTCAGCATGCCGTGCGCCTCGGGCGACAGCGCGCCGAGCGACATACCGGGCGTCACGAAACGCTTGCGGATTTCGGTGATCGATTCGATCTCGTCGACCGAGACCGGCTCGCGCCTGTGCCGGAAGCCGAGCAGGTCGCGCAGCGCGACCGGCGGCTGGGCCTGGATGCCGTCGCTGAACTTCTTGTAGGTCTGGTACGACTCGCTTGCGACCGCGGCCTGCAGCGTGTGGATCAGTCCCGCCTCCCAGGCGTGGGTCTCGCCGCCGCGCCGGTAGCGATAGAACCCGCCGACCGGCAGCGCGATCAGTGCCTCGTCGAAGGCGCGGCGATGCAGTTCGAGAATTTTCTGCTGGATGCCGACCATGCCGATGCCGGAAATGCGCGAGGGCATGTTCGGGAAATATTCGGCGACCAGCGTGCGCGAGAGGCCGACGGCCTCGAACAGCGCGCCGCCGCGATAAGAGCTGATCACCGAGATGCCCATCTTCGACATGATCTTGAGCAGGCCCTGGTCGACCGCGACCTTGTAGCGGGCGAGGCAGCTATCGAGATCGATATCGCCGAACAGGCCGCGCGCTTGCCGGTCGGCAATCGAGGCTTCGGCCAGATAGGCGTTCACCGTCGTCGCCCCGACGCCGATGAGCACGGCCAGATGATGGACGTCGAAACATTCGGCCGAGCGCACGTTGAGCGACGTGAACGTGCGAAGCTGCTGGCGCAGCAGATGCGTGTGCACAGCGCCGGTCGCGAGAATCATCGGGATCTGCGCGCGCCCGTCGCCGACATTCTCGTCGGTCAGGATCACATGCACGGCGCCGCCGCGCACGGCATCCTCCGCCTGGCGGCGGATGCGCTGGATCGCGTCGCGCAACGCATGCTCGCCCTCGGCCGGATCGAAATGGCAATCGACCTGCACCGCGCTCTCGCCCATGTGGTGGCGCATCGCTTCGTATTCGGCGGTCAGCAGCACCGGCGATTCGAGTTGCAGCAGATGGCACTGCCCCTCGGCCTGATCCATGATGTTGCCGAGATTGCCGAGCCGGGTCTTGAGCGTCATCACCCGCGCCTCGCGCAGGCTGTCGATCGGCGGATTGGTGACCTGGCTGAAATTCTGCCGGAAGAAATGATGCAGACCGCGATACTGCTCCGAAAGCACGGCGATCGGCGTGTCGTCGCCCATCGAGCCGACCGCTTCCTTCGCTTCCTCGACCATCGGATGCAGGATCAGTTCGAGATCCTCCATCGTGATCCCGACCGAGACCTGGCGCCGGCGCAGCGTGTCGCGATCGAAGCGCGCAGGTTGACCCGGCGCCGAGGCGATCAGCGTATCCAGCATGGTGATGTTGCGCACCCAGTCGCCGAAGGGTGCTGCGGCTGCGAGTTTGTCCATGATCTCGCGATGCTTGTAGAAGCGGCCGTTGGCGAGATCGATCGCAATCATCTGGCCGGGGCCGACGCGGCCCTTCTCGACGATCTCGGCTTCATTCAACCGCACCATGCCGGTTTCGGAACCCGCGACGATCAGCCCGTCCTGCGTGATCGCATAGCGCAGCGGACGAAGCCCGTTGCGGTCCATACCGGCGATCGCCCAGTTGCCGGCAAAGGCGCAAATGCCGGCCGGCCCGTCCCACGGCTCCATCACCGAGTTGCAGTAGGAGTATAGATTGCGATGCGGCTCGGGCATGGTCTCGCGACCGGCCCAGGCGTCGGGGATCATCAGCGTCTTCACCATCGGCAGGTTGCGGCCAACGCCGACCAGCGCCTCGAACACGTTGTCGAGCGCCGCCGAATCCGAGCCGCTCGGCTGGATCACCGGCTTCACGTCCGCCATGTGTGCGCCGTAGGTTGGCGTGTCCATGCGCGTCTCGTGCGCCTTCATCCAGTTGATATTGCCCTTGAGCGTGTTGATCTCGCCGTTATGCGCGATCACGCGGAAGGGCTGCGCCAGCGGCCAGGTCGGGAAGGTGTTGGTCGAATAGCGCTGGTGATAGATCGCGAAATTCGAGACGTAACGCTCGTCGAGCAGATCGGGATAGAAGGCCGTGAGCTGTTCGGCGAGGAACATGCCCTTGTAGATCAGCGAGCGGCAGGAGAGCGAACAGATGTAGAGTTCCTTGATCTGCTCGTCCATCGCCGCCTTCTCGATGCGGCGGCGGATGACGTAAAGGTCGTTCTCGAAAGTCTCCTCGTCGACGCCGCGGCTGTTGCAGATCATTATCTGCTCGATTTCGGGCCGCGTCGCGTTCGCCTTTTCGCCGATCACCTCGATGCTGACCGGAACCTGACGCCAGCCATAGATCGTATAGCCGTAACCGAGAATCTCGCGCTCGACGATCACGCGGCAGCGCTCCTGCGCCGAGAGATCGGTGCGCGGCAGGAAGACCATGCCGACCGCCAGCCGTTCGCGGCCCGCCGCATGGCCCGAGCGCAGCACATGCTCGCGGAAGAAATCCTGCGGAATCTGCAGATGGATGCCGGCGCCGTCGCCGGTCTTGCCGTCGGCATCGACCGCGCCGCGATGCCAGACCGCCTTCAATGCCGCGATCGCTGCCAGCACGACCTCGCGGCGCGGCTTGCCGTCGATCGCAGCGACCAGCCCGACGCCGCAGGCATCGTGCTCGTCGGCCGGATCGTAGAGCCCGTGCTTCGCCAGATGCGCGGCGTTCGCGCGCCACAATGCGATCGGATCGGAGCGATGGATCATGCGACGGTCTCCCGAACGGGCGCGAGCGGCACATGGCCGGGCTCGGCGGCGATGCGATCGAGCCAGGCGCGGATCGCGTGATAGCGGCCGAGATCGAACCCGCCTTCGGACGCGACATGGGTATAGGCGTAGAGTGCGATATCGGCGGTGGTGCAGCGTTCGCCGACGAAGAAGCGGCGCCCGGTCAGGTGCGTCTCCATCACGTCGAGCGCCTGGTAACCTTTTGCCATCCGCGCCGGCAGTTCGGCTTCCTGCTCGGGCGTCAGCGCGCCGAGATGCCGCCAGTGCCGCACCACGGCGATATAGGGCTCGTGGCTGTATTGTTCGAAGAACATCCATTGCAGCGCCCGGGCGCGTGCGAGCCTGCCGTCCGGCCACAAGGTCGAGCCTTCCGCGAGATAGACCAGAATCGCGTTCGATTCGGCGAGAAACGTGCCGTCGTCGAGTTCGAGCAGCGGGACGCGGCCGTTCGGATTCTTCGCGAGAAACTCCGGCGTGCGCGTCGCGCCCGAATCGACATCCATGTCGATGCGCTCGTAGGGAATGCCGAGCAGTGCGAGTGCGAGCCGCACCTTGTAGGCGTTGCCGGAGCTGGCGCTGTTATAGAGCCTGGGCATCGCCGCTACTCCGCTGCCTGCGCCATCGGTGCGACCTTCGCCTTGAGGTAGCGATGGATCTGCGCCGCCGCATCGCGCCCGTCGCGCACCGCCCAGACGACGAGCGAGGCGCCGCGCACGATATCGCCGGCCGCGAACACACCCTCGAGCGAGGTCATCATGCTGCGATGGTGGATCTTGAGCGTCGACCAGCGCGTGACCTCGAGCCCGGGCGTGCCGAATTTCGCCGGCAGGTCCTCGGGATCGAAGCCGAGCGCCTCGATCACCAGATCGCCCTCGACCGAAAAATTCTCGCCCTCGATCGCGCGCGGCACCTGGCGCCCGGTCGCATCCGGCACGCCGAGATGGATGCGCTGCGCCTTCACGGCGGCAACGCGCGCCGATTTCTCGACGAACGCTTCGGGCTGGGCGAGCCAGAGAAACTTCACGCCCTCTTCCTCGGCATGGCCGACCTCGCGCAACGATCCGGGCATGTTCTCGCGATCGCGCCGATAAAGACAGGATACCGACAACGCACCCTGGCGCACGGCGGTGCGCACGCAATCCATCGCGGTGTCGCCGCCGCCGATCACCACGACGCGGCGACCCGCGGCATCGAGCAATCCCGATTCAAAATCCGCGACGCGGTCGCCAAGCCCGGTCCGGTTGGACGCGGTCAGATAGTCGATCGCCTGCACGATACCGCCGGCGCCGACGCCCGGTGCCTTGAGTTCGCGCGGCTTGTAGACGCCGGTTGCGATCAGCACGGCGTCGTGCCGCGCGCGCAGTTCGTCGAAGGAAAGATCGCGGCCGATCTCGCAATTCAGGACATAGTCGACGCCGCCCTCGGCCAACAGTTCGGCGCGGCGCGTGACGACCTGTTTCTCGAGTTTGAAATTGGGAATGCCGTAGATCAGCAACCCGCCGACCCGGTCGTAACGATCGTAGACCGTCACCTTGTAGCCGCGGCGGCGCAGTTCTTCCGCGGCCGCGAGCCCGCCCGGCCCGGCACCGACGATGCCGACGCTCTGATCGCGTTCGCGCACCGGCCTGACCGGCTTCACCCAGCCGCGTTCCCAGGCGGTGTCGGTGATGAATTTCTCGACCGCACCGATCGTGACCGTGCCGTGCCCGGCCTTTTCGATCACGCAATTGCCTTCGCAGAGCCGGTCCTGCGGGCAGATGCGGCCGCAGATGTCGGGAAAATTATTGGTCGAGGCGGCCATCTCGTAGGCCTCCTCGAGCCGGCCCTCGGCCGTCAGCTTCAGCCAGTCGGGGATGTTGTTGTGCAGCGGGCAATGGACCTGACAGAACGGCACGCCGCATTGCGAACAGCGCCCGGCCTGATCGGCGGCTGCCTCGGGATCGAACTCGTCGTAGATCTCGGCGAAATCCGCGCGCCGCTCGGCGGCGCCGCGCTTCTCCGGCATTGCCTTTTCCAGCGAAACGAACTTCAGCAGGCGGTTCGGCATCGGGTCGGGGTTCCCTGGCTCCTGATTCCGGGATGTCGAGCCCGTCCTTTGCGACGGGGCCGCTCCGAACGGGGGTCGGCTATACCGCGCTTTTCCGCAGCAAGCGACCGAAAAATTGCCGATAGGTCATGATTTCTGACCTTAAATGATCGCGTGCCGGGGTTTCAAGCATCTTAAGGCCGGGGAGTACCGGCCCGTCCAGCCCTAATTAGTAATCAAACTGGAACCAATCGCGCCCTTGGGACGGTATCTTGCCAATGGTATAAGCGGGCCGCGGGGATGCAGGGGATTCCAGTGCCGCTTATTCAGATTCTGGTCCTGGCGCTGATTCAGGGCCTGACCGAGTTTCTGCCCGTCAGCTCGTCCGGGCATCTGATTCTGGTGCCGGCGCTGACCGGCTGGCAGGACCAGGGGCTGGCGGTCGACGTCGCCGCC
The DNA here is from genome assembly GCA_040902665.1 of Dongiaceae bacterium. GTDB lineage: Bacteria > Pseudomonadota > Alphaproteobacteria > Dongiales > Dongiaceae > JAWXBK01. The sequence continues at coordinate 1,923 of JBBDWX010000222.1, read as the reverse complement.
CATGTCGGCACGCTGGTCGCGGTGCTGATCTATTTCTGGCGCGATGTCGGGCGAATGCTGGCGGGGATCGCGCGCCTCTTCATCGGCCGCTTCGATCCGGGCGCGAAGCTCGCGGTCTTTCTGCTGATCGGCACCATTCCCGCGCTCGGCGCCGGCTATCTGATCGACCAATACGCAGGCGATCTGTTCCGCCGGGTCGAAATCGTCGCCTGGACGCTGATCGGGTTCGGCATTCTGCTCTGGATTGCCGACCGGATCGGCCTGACGATCCGGCGCGTCGAGCATATGACGCTGGTACAGGCGCTGTTCATCGGGTTCGCGCAGGCGCTTGCCTTCATTCCCGGCACCAGCCGGTCGGGCATCACGATGACGGCGGCGCGGCTGGTCGGGTTCGAGCGCCAGGAGGCGGCCCGCTTCTCGTTCCTGCTGGCAATTCCGGCGATCTCGGCGGCCGGGCTGTGGAAGGGCTACGAACTGTACGAAAACGGCTCGACCGCGCAGCTCGAAGTCGCGGCCATGACGGCGGCGTTCTGCGTGCTGACCGGCCTCTTTGCCATCGCCTTCATGATGCAATGGCTGAAGCGCGCCAACTTCACGCCGTTCGTCATCTATCGCCTGCTGCTCGGCGGGCTGCTGCTCTATCTGATCTATGTCGAGGGCTGGTGGGCCTGAGCGGCCGGCCAACTCACCCCGGTATCACAGCCGCGCGCCGCGGCGATAACGACGCAGGTAGCTTGGCAGGATTGCCGCCATCGCCGTGGGGGCGAGCCCGAGCGCCGCAAAGCCCGGCTGCGAGCCGCTGACGATATTGTCGCTGCGCAACAGCCGCACCTGATCGCGCGTCAAGGGCGGCACCGGCAGCAGCCCGAGGAAGCTCGCCTTGAGCGACGCCGCCCAGAACGGAATTGGCACCAGCAGCCGCTCGCGGCCGATTTCCGCCAGCATGCGCTCCATCAGCGTGCGGAAATCGAGGATCTCCGGCCCGCCGAGTTCGTAAATCCCGCCGGCGGTTTCCGGCCGGTCGAGAATCTCCGCGACCGCATCGGCGACATCGCCGACATAAACCGGCTGGAACCGGGTCTTGCCGCCGCCGATCAGCGGCAATGCCGGTGCGATGCGCGCCATCCCGGCGAATCGGTTGAAGAACGAATCCTCCGGCCCGAACACGATCGAGGGGCGCACCATTGTCGCCGCCGGAAACGCCTCGCGCACAGCCGCCTCGCCCGCCGCCTTGGAGCGCGCATAGTCGGACGTCGAATTCGCATCGGCGCCGAGCGCGGAGATCTGGACGAAACGGCCGGCACCCGCGGTGTGCGCGGCGGCAGCGATGCGCTTCGCACCGTCGACATGCACCGTCTCGAACGTCTGGCGACCCTTCGAATACAGAACACCGACCAGATTGACGACCGCATCCGCCCCGGCAACAGCGGCGGCAACCGACGCATCGTCGCGAATATTCGCGGCGATCGGCGTGATCTGGCCGACATGGCCGAGCGGCTTCAGAAACTGCGCCTGCGCCGGACGCCGGGCGGCGACACGGATCATCCAATCGCGCCGGGCAAGCTGCTGGACGACATAGCGGCCGACAAAACCGGAGCCGCCGAATATGGTCACCGATCGATTGGCCATGCCTCAATTCCCGGCGCGTACGCCGATCCTGTTGCCCGGAGTTTGAAGATTTGCGGGTGGAGGCCAATATAGCGGCGCGGCAGGCCGAGAAAAGGCCCAATACCGGTTGACAATGAGGGGGCCTTGGCGACAATCGCGCCCCTTGGCGATCCGCCGGAATGCCCAGGTGGCGGAATTGGTAGACGCGCAGGTTTCAGGTACCTGTGGCCGCAAGGTCGTGGAAGTTCGAGTCTTCTCCTGGGCACCATCGATTGGGGCACCATCGATTGGGGCACCATCGATTGGGGCACCATC
>JBBDWX010000221.1:5637-17873 GCA_040902665.1 Dongiaceae bacterium | reverse complement strand
GGCCCGCCAGGTCGGCTGACCCCGCCCTTTCTCCATTCGTCGATCCCGGGGCCGGCTGCAAAGCCGGCCCTTTTCCTTTGCCGCCATGCCGCATCGTCGGTCTTGCGGAAAGCGCTGCTACAATCACGCCGCGTCATGGGCATTGGCAGCGGCGCGGCGTTTCGGGATCATGCCACCAGAATCGGGCCGGCTGAATCGGCCAGTTGTGTTCGGGACGGGCGATGGACAGCAAGGCAGCCAACGAAGTCCGGGTTCAGGGCCATCTCATCAGCCGCGAACCGCTGATTTTCTGGGGCGCGTCGGACATTCCCTATCTGGCCGGACCCGGCAGCACGCTCGGTCCCTTCATCGGCAATCGCCGCGCCTGGTTTCTGATTACCCCCGGCTGGACCCGCGAGGATCAGTATCTGTTCGAAAAGGATATCGAACATTTCGCCGAACTGCGCGCGCTCTATCCCGAGCATCGCCACATCATGCTCTGCAACAACGCGGCCGAACTCGAGAACTATCGCCGGGTCAATCAGCCCGCCATCATCGCCAATGCCGGCATATTCACCGACGAGCGGAAGTTCACGGTGCCGCCGCCCGAGCCGAAGCATTTCGATGCGATCTACAACGCGACCTTCGCGCCTTACAAACAGCATAATCTGTGCACGGCAATCGCCAGCCTCGGCCTGATCTATCATCGCTATTCCCGGCTCGGCGATCGGGTGAACTATCCCGACGAAGTTCGTGCCATGCTGCCGGAGGCCACCTACATCAACGAACGGGACGGCGCGTTCCGCCACCTGGCAGTCGACGAGATAACCCGCTGGCTCGCACGCAGCCATGTCGGTTTGTGTCTCTCCGCGGTCGAAGGGCATATGCAGGCCTGCACCGAGTATCTTCTTTGCGGCCTGCCGGTCGTTTCCATTCCGAACAAGGGCGGGCGCGACTGGGTACTCGATCCGGCCTACTCGATTGAAGCCGAACCGACGCCCGCAGCCGTCGCCGCCGCGGTACGGGCGCTGAAGGCACGCCAGCTCGACCCGCACAAGATACGTGCGGCCGCGATCGCCAAACTCAAGCCCAACCGCATGCGCCTCCTGCAGTTGATCGCCATGATCTATCGCGAAGAAAACGTGGCCTTTCCGGACGAGGCGGACTGGGTTCGGTTCTTTCGGCTCAGTCTCTGGCCATACAAGACGGTGGCCGAGTTGCTCGCCGAAGAGGCTGTTTCGGAAACCCGTCGCGGCGATGGCGCGCCGGCGGCCGATGCGCGGCAAGCATAACCCGATGGACGCGGGCGCGAGCGAAGAACCCGTTTTCGGCTTCATGATAAGCCGCGAGCCGTTGATCTTCTGGGGACCGTCGAACCCACCCTATCCCGCGGCGCTCGGCACCACGCTGGCATCGCGCATCGGCAATCGCCGCGCCTGGTTCCTAATCTCGCTCTCCTACACCAGAGAAATCGATCCGACCCTGCAGGCCGATCTTGAGCATTTCGCCGAACTGCGCGCCAGATATCCGGAGCATCGCCATGTCGTGCTGTGCAATACCCCACAGGAACTCGAGCGCTTCGGCAAGGCGGGGCAACCGGCAGTCGTGTGCAGCGCCAATGTTTTCGTGGACGAGAGCGTGTTCGACATCCCGCCGTCCGAGCCGAAGGTTTACGACGCGATCTACAATGCAGCGCTGGCACCGTATAAACGCCATGAGTTGTGCACCGGCATCGACCGTCTCGCGCTGATCTACCATCGCTTCGCCGACCTGGTGGCGGACCGCCCGGCCTACCCGGACGAGGTGCATGGGATGCTGTCAAAAGCCGACTTTCTGAACGAAAGCAACGGCGAGTACCGGAACCTTTCGTCGGGAGATATCGTGCGATATCTCGGCCGTTCGCATGTCGGGCTGTGCCTGTCGCAAATGGAGGGCCAGATGCGGGCCTGCGTCGAGTATCTGCTGTGCGGCCTGCCGGTCGTCACAACACCCAATGTCGGCGGCCGCAACCGGCAGCTCGATCCTGCCTATTCGATCATGGCGGATCCGACGCCCGAAGCGATCGCACGCGCGGTCGACGCGTTGAAAGTAAAGAATCTCGATCCGCATTTTGTCCGTCGCGCCGTCATGTCGCGGCTCAAGCCGGACCGGATGCGACTGCTGCAGCTTATCGCGGCCATCTACCGCGAAGAGTCGATCCCGTTTCCCGCCGATGCCGACTGGATACAGCTTTTTCGTCGCGGCACATTCCCGAGAAAAACGCCCGACGGGTTGTTCGCCGAACAGGCCGTCGCCGAAACCAGGATTGCCGGCGGCGGACCGGACCAGCAATGACAGCCCTCGAGCTTGCCCCGGATGCGCTCGACGATCCGACGCAGGCGGCCGGGTTGCTGATCAGTCGCGACCCGTTCATCGCCTGGGGACCCAACCAACCGGCGTGGCGCGCGGGGCCCGGCAGCAGCCTTGCAAGGCATGTCGGCAACCGGCGCGCCTATTTCCTGTTTTCCATCAGCTCGACGCGCGAATGGATCGGCGCCATCGACGGCGATGCCGCGGCGATCGAGGCCCTGCGGCGCGAATACCCGGAGCATCGCCATGTCATGCTGTGCAATACGCGGCGCGAGGTCGAACTGGCGGCAGAACGCGGTATCGATGCCATACTCTGCAGCACTCTCGCGTTAGCGAACGAGACGATCTTCGACATCCAGCCGCGCGAGATGAAGCGTTTCGATGCGATCTACACGGCAACGCTCAGTCGGATCAAGCGCCACGAACTGTGCCGCGACCTGACCAGTCTGGCGCTGATCTATCACTGGTACTTCGATGGCATGACGACGCAGGAGGAAATCGAAGCGGCCTATAAGTCAATGCTGCCGCGGGCGACGTTCGTCAACGGTTTCAGGCACAGCTATCGGCTGCTGGACAGTCGCGGCGTTACCAAATGGGTCAACCGGGCGCATGTCGGTCTGTGCCTTTCCGCCGCCGAGGGCGCCATGGGCGCTGCCATCGAGTATCTGCTGTGCGGCGTACCGGTGGTGACGACACCATCGATTGGCGGTCGCGACCGTGTGTTTACAGCCGAGAATTCGATGACCGTCGAACCGACGCCGGAGGCCGTTGCCGATGCCGTGCGCACCCTCGCGCTTCGAAACGTCGATCCTTATCGTCTTCGCAACGAGGCCGGCGCCGCACTCAAACCCGATCGGGTTCGCCTGCTGCGGCTGATCGCGGCGATCTACGAGAAGGAGAACGTGCCGTTTCCGGACCAGGCAGACTGGCTGCAATTATTCCGGCACAGCCCCTGGCCACAGAAGACAGTTGGCCGGTTTCTGAGCGAGACGCCGATCGCGGAACGATCTGCGGTTCGCTAGGCAGCGCGCGATGAGCCAGTTCCTGTCTGAATCGACTGGTCCGGCAGTTCCGGGAAATGGTGTCGCTGCCAATACAGGACGGCGGCGATGACGGCCGGATCGTTTGCGCCGGAATCATTCGACGACCCGACGCCAGCGGCGGGCCTGCTGATCAGTCGCGACCCCCTTATAGTCTGGGGGCCGAACGGCCCGGACTGGCGCTGCGGGCCTGGCAACAGCCTCGCCCGGCATGTCGGCAACCGGCGTGCCTATTTTCTGTTCTCGCTGACTTTTTCCCGGGATTCGATTGCAGTCGTAGAAAGCGATGCGGCAGCTATAGAAGAACTGCGCAAAGAGTACCCCGAGCATCGGCATATCATGCTTTGCAACACCAGCCAGGAGCTGCAGCTGGCAGCCGGGCAAAACATCAATGCCATCCTTTGCAGCACCATGGCTATGGTAAGCGAAACGATTTTTCGTATTCAGCCAAATCAGCCCAAAATGTTCGATGCCATCTACAATGCCGCCCTGACAAAGTTCAAGAAGCATGAACTTTGCCGGGATGTTTCCGGGCTTGGCCTTCTGTACCATTGGTTCCACGCCGCACCGGCGCAGCGCCCCAGTATCCAGGACGAATATCGCGCGCTACTTCCGCATGCGAAGTTTATCAATGGCTTCGGCAAGGACTACAGATTGTTCAATGCGTACCAAATTGCAGACTGGCTGAATCGGGCTGAAGTCGGTCTCTGTCTTTCGGAAGTCGAAGGAGCAACCACAGCCGCTGTCGAGTACATGCTCTGCGGATTGCCAGTCGTCACGACGCCTTCGAAAGGCGGGCGAGATCGGATATTCGATCCCGCCGTTTCGTTGACGGTCGAACCGACACCGATCGCCGTTGCTCGCGGCGTTCAAGCCGTGATCGAGCGGCAGATCGAACCTCACCGCGTCCGGTCTGTCGCCGAAGCGATACTCAAACCCGATCGGATTCGCCTGCTGCATCTGATCGCGGCGATCTACGAGAACGAGAATGTGCCGTTTCCGGATCAGGCAGACTGGCAGCATTTGTTCCGTCACGGACCCTGGCCACAGAAGACAGTTGGCCGGTTTCTGAGCGAGACGCCGATCGCGGAACGATCTGCGGTTCGCTAGGCAGCGCGCGATGAGCCAATCCCGACCCGATCCCAATCACCCGGCGGAAACCGAGGCCGGCGGCCCGCTGGCGGGCTTTGTCGTCAGTCGGGAACCGGCGATCTACTGGGGCAAGGCGGCTACGAATTATCCGCTCGGCCTTGCCTCCTCGGCTGCCGAGCTGATTGGGCCCCGTCGCGCCTGGTTCCTGATTTCGCCAAGCTGGCACCGGGAAGATATGGCCGGCGTGAACGAGGATCTGGAGAATGTTCGCGCCGCCGCCGCGCGATGGCCGCAGCATCGCCATGTATTCCTGGCTGCAACGCGAACGGCGCTCGAGAACTATCGCAAGGCCGGTCTGCCGGCGATCGTGTGCTCGGGCAATGCATTCGTCGACGAGACAATTTTTGTGCCCGTTCCGGCGGAGCCGAAGCGCTTCGATGCGATCTACAACGCCGTCTTCGGCCGCTACAAGCGCCACGAACTGTGTCGCGACATCGCCAAACTGGGGTTGATCTACCATCGCTACCCGTATTTCCTGGCGAGCGAACCCCGCCATGTTGCTGATATCCGCATGCTCCTCGCGCATGCCACGTTCATCAACGAGATCGAGGGACCCTATCGGCCATTTACCCTGCGCGAGCTACCGGTCTGGCTGGCCCGCGCGCGTGTCGGGCTCTGTCTGTCGGCCTATGAAGGGCCGATGCGGGCCTGCGCCGAATATCTTCTTTGCGGATTGCCCGTTGTGACGACGCCCTCGATCGGCGGACGCGACCGCATACTTGATCCGGCATACGCCATCCAGGTCGATCCGACGCCCGAGGCCGTGGCACAAGCGGTTGGCGCATTGATCGCGCGGCGCATCGAGCCGGCGAGCATCCGGGCAACCGCACTCGCCGCCGTCCGGCCGGATCGGTTGCGTCTCGTGCAATTGATTGCCGCCATCTTTCAGGAAGAAGGGGTGCCCTTTCCCGCGGACGCCGACTGGATGCAGCTGTTCCGGCGCGGCACTTGGCCGTTCAAGACAGCCGAGATCCTGATGGCAGAGCAACCGGTCTCGGCAACAACGCGCAATCCGGTCGACGGAAACCCGCTATGAAGGACGGCATCGATCCGGGGCGACATCCTGTCGTCGGACTGCTGGTCGCGCGCGAACCGTTCATTTTCTGGGGGCCGGGGACACCCGGTGAGCGCGTCGGGCCGGCGAGCGTGCTGGCGCCGCATATCGGCAACCGGCGCGCCTGGTTCCTGATCCGGCTCGCCTGGAATCGCGAGCGCGACGATGTCGTTGCCGACGATGTCGCGGCGCTGGAGGCGTTGCGCGCGCGCTATCCCGAGCATCGCCACATCATGCTGTGCAACACCCAGCGCGAGCTCGAGCTTTACCGCACACGAAACATTCCGGGCATCGTCTGCAGCACGCTCGCCTTCGTCGACGAAACGATCTTCGATCTGGCACCGGCAACGCCGAAGCAATTCGATGCGATCTACACGGCAGCGCTGGTGCCGTTCAAACGGCACGCACTTTGCCGCGATCTTTCGAGCCTCGCCCTTATCTATCACCGCTATCATCCGCCGGGCATGCAGGAGCCGGGGTATCCCGAGCGGGTGCGCGCGATGCTGCCGCAGGCAATTTTCGTCAACGAACTCGATGACGATTTTCGCATGCTGCCGCCGCACGAGGTGGCGACATGGATCAACCGCGCCCGCGTTGGCCTCTGTCTTTCCGAGGCCGAGGGCGCGATGCGCGCGGCGGCGGAATACATGCTCTGCGGTCTGCCGGTCGTTTCGACGCGCTCGATCGGCGGCCGCGATCGCATCCTCGATCCGGATTTCTCGCGAGTAGCCGCACCGGAACCCGGCGCGGTCGCCGCTGCCGTGCGCGCGTTGATCGACCGCGCGATCGATCCGCGCTTCATCCGGGCCCGCACCTTCGAGCGGCTGCGGCCCGATCGCATGCGATTGCTGCAACTGATTGCGACGATCCACGCGGAAGAGGGCGTTGCGTTTCCGACCGATGCGCTCTGGACCCAGTTGTTCCGGCGCGGCACCTGGCCGACCGCATCGATCACCGATGCGCTCGCCAACCCGGCGATCGCAGAACTGCCGGCCGGGAAGGATGGATCGGGATGACGGGTCGAATATTGGTGCCGCAGGAGGGACTCGAACCCCCGACCCACGCATTACGAATGCGTTGCTCTACCAACTGAGCTACTGCGGCGCCGGCTGGCCGCGGGTTCGATCCCGCGGCGCGAAAGGCGCCCGGAACCCCGTTCGGAGCCCCAAAAAACGCGCGCGGAAGCTAGTTGACGAGCCGGGCGGCGTCAACTTGGGCACCGGCCGGTGTCTCGTCCTCCGCAGCGCCCGGTGCCAGATCGGGTGCCAGATCGGGTGCGAGATCGGGTGCGGCCGGAAACGGCAGCGCCTCGGATGGCGGGCGCCGCTCGAGCGGAAATGCGACGGTGCGTGCGCCATCGATCTCGGGCGATGTCGTGCCCGCGGCAGCCCCCGTCGCGGCCCGCGCGTCGGCGATCGCGCGCACCGGCGGTGGCGGGGCCGCGCGCCAGTCGAGCGAATCGAAGGCGCCGCATTGCGGACAACGCGCCTGCCATTCCGCGAGCGCGGCACCGCAGCCGGCGCAGACCCAGCCGGGGTCCGGCGCCGCGGAGGCCGCCGCCGCCAGCCAGCGCCGTGCCGCATTCGCATCGCCGCGTTCGCCGGTTTCGAGCGCCGCCATCAGGCGACATACACGCGCCGTCGGGGCACGCGCAGGTTCGGATTTTTCTTCCTCGCGCGCGACCGTCTCAAGTGCCTGGCGCGCGGGACCCCAGAGCCCGGCGGCGAGGGCGGTTTCGGCGAGGGCGAGGCGGCTTTCGCGATGGGCCGGCGCCTTCTGCGCGAGCGTTTCGAACCGTCGCGCGCGCGCGAGCGGCGTTTCGTTCGGTTCGATCGCAGCATAGGCGGTCGCGAGCAGCGGATGCGGCCCCGGCGTTACGGCGCCCCAGGCATGTTCGATCAGGCGCCGCGCCTCGCGCGCCCTGCCGCGATTGGCAAGGATGCCCGCCTCGAGCTGAATTGCCGGCACGAAGCCGGGCCGCCGCTTCACGGCCTCGCGCAACAGCTGCATCGCACGATCGGGATTGTCGAAAGCAAGACCTTTCGCTTCTTCGGTGAACAGGGCGGCGAGCCGGCGCCTGGCAACCGGCGGTTCGATCAGCTTCTGCTTGACCGCCTCGTTGACGGTGCCGGCGGCGCCCTCCCACTGCGCACTGCGCACCTGCAGATCGATCAGCGCCTCCGCCGGCCAGAGGGCATCCGGTCGTTCCAGATGCGCGCGCCGTGCAAGATCGAGCGCCGCTTTGTCGTCGCCGCGGCCGATCGCCTGGTTGAGCAGGCCACGCAGACCGAGAAAGCGCGTTTCGGGCCGGTCGAGCATCGCGGTGAAATAACGATGCGCTGCGGTGTCGTCGCCATTGAGCTGGGCCGCTTGCGCCGCGAGCAGCAGGGTGATCGGTGGGTCCCTGAGGAGACCGTATGCCGCACGCGCCTGTCGTTTCGCTTCCGCCGCATCGCCGGCAGCGACCGCAACCATGCCCTTGCTGAGTGCGCGATAGCCGGATGCGCGACGCCGCTCGGCCCGCTTGTGCATCAGACGACGCGGCGCATGCCAGATCGCATCCCACAGCCGCAGCACCAGGACGGCGAGCACGATCAACAGCGCGACGACAACCAGCAGCAGACCGGCGGTCGCCTCGATCCGCCAGCCGAGCCATTCGATGGAAACCTGGCCCGGACGATCGGCAAGCCAGACAGCGCCGGCGACCAGCAGCCCGACAAGCAGGATGTATGCGAAGATGCGCAGCATCGCGCGGCCTAGCGCCGCCGCTCAGCCGCCGGCGGCGGCATCGTCGCCATCGCCGGCACTTCCGGTGCCGAGCCGCTCGAGCGCAATCTGATCGAGTGTCCGGAATGCCGGTTCGACTGCAAGCCGCGCCTTGGCCTCGGCGAGCCAGGAAGCGGCCGCTTCGGCCGGCGCGCCGGACAGCATTTCCAGTTCGACGATGGCGCTTTCCAGATCGCCGGTCTGCAGATGCGCTTCGGCGCGCGCCACGCGCGCCGCGGGTCCGTCGCCTTCGACGTCCGCGCCGACCGGCCGCACGGTAACGAGATCGGTGACGCGGCCGATCAGCCGATCGAACCAGCCACCTTCTGCCGCATCGACGGCGCCGCTCGCCCCGTCCTGTTGAGCCACCTGCACGATGGCGCGGGCCACTTCGGGAAACCGGGCAACCAGGCGAATCTTGCTCGGCGCACCGGTTGCGGCATGCGGCGCCAGCACGTCGAGCGCCGGCGCCGCCGAGGCGAGCTGCGGATCGGCATCGGCCAGCTTGTTCAGCGTATCGAGTTCGGAGGCATAGGACCGCCCCTCGTTCAGCGCCGCACCCAGTCGCCCGACCGCCAGCATGAACGCGGTCGCATCCGCCTGTTCGAAGCGGTCGGTGAGGATCGCAAGCTGGTTGCGCAGCCCGGCATTCTCGTCGATCAGCCGCTGCACTTCGGCCTTCACGTCGGCCAGCGATTCCGCCGGCACTTCGGTCATGAAATCGATCAGCAGCTGTTCGATGCCGGTAACGCGCTCGCCGAGCGCTTCGATCTGCGCGGCGACGGCGGGAGCGGCGAGACTGCCCGAACCGCTCGCCCCCGTTTCGCTTGTCGAGGCATCCGCGACCGGATCGACGGCCTGCGATTCGAGTACGGCTGCTGGCTCGTCGGCGGCGGCCGCCACCTGATTCCCGATCGGTTCGTCGGCTTCGGGCAGCCCCGCAGAAACATAGGGCATCGTTTCGAGCGGGTCCGCACCGCCGGCAGCGGCCGAATCGCCGGTCTCAGGATCGGTGTTGCCCGTCGTGTCGCTGCCCGTCGTGTCGCTGCCCGCCGTATCGCTGCTGGCGGTATCGCCCTGTGCGTCGGCAATCTGTGCGTCGGCAATTTGTGTGTCGGGCGCCGTATCGGATTCGTTCGCTGCGTCTGCCGTCGTTTCCTCGGCCGCACTGTCGTCCGATGTCGCAGACTCGGCCGTGGTCGACGGTTCGTCTTCGGTCCACGGGCCCCAGGCCGGAATGGTAGCGAGCGCCGCCAGCCCGACGAAGACCGTGACGACCGCGGCCGACACCCAGACCCAGCCGCGCGCTCGGCGCGACGGCAAGGGATCGACACTCGGCGACGGCCGTGCGGCATCGGGCGTGCGCGGATCGCTGACCGGCGCCGCCGCCCGGGCCTCGGGCATGGGGATGGCCTCGCTCGGGCTGGCGTCGTCGGCTTCGGCATCGAGCATCGCATTGGCGCGCTCGACGAGATTGAGCATCGAGGCGAGATCCGGCCGCTCGGCGGTATCGACGCTGCGCCAGGGCAGTGCGCGCACCACATCGGCGACGGCGGGGCTGAAACAGAGCGCGATCGTGCCGGCAAGTCCGTGTACGAGCGCCGCGCGTTCTTCGCCGAGGCCCTTGATCAGATTTACGAATGTCTCGGCGGTGCGCGCCGAGAACAGCATCACCATGTCGATCTGGCGGTCGCTCAGTCGCTGCAGCAATTGCGGCGACAGCGCATCGGCCTGAACGGCCTCGTAGATGACTTCGCGGCGCAGTTCGAAACCGGCATCGGCGAGCAGTGTCGCGAGATCGCCGGCCACCACCGATCCGGCGCCGTGGAAGAGCGGACCGTCTTCCGGTTTCAGGCGATGGCGCACCATCCGCACCAGGCCGGTCACATCGCCATCGGCCGCTTCGACGTTCTTGAAACCCAGATTGCGTGCGACGCGCGCCGACGCTTCGCCGGTCGTGATGACCGGCGTATCGCGCCGCCGGTCGAGGGCGGCAAAGGCGCGAACGCCGTTCGATGACGTAAACAGCAGGGCCTGGACGCCGTTCACATCGAATGCCACATCGCGGATCGGCTTGATGCGGAGCATCGGCTCGATCAGCACATGCAGCTCCCGCGCGCGCAGCGTGTCCGCAAGCGGCAGCGCGTCTTCCTCGGGGCGGGTGATGAGAACGGTCCGTTTCATGAAGTCTCCAGTCTGGCAAGAAACGCGGCGCCGGCCCGGGCCTTGAGACGGCGGCCAAGCTCAGCCCCCATCATAACCAAGCCGGCAGCCTCGGCGTGATCCTCAATGCGGTGAATTTCGCTGCCATCGGGTAGAGCCACCAGGGCACGAAGGCGCCAGAGGGCGCCGGGTTCCGGGCCCGTCGGTTCGGCAAAAGCGGCAATCGGCGTCCGGCAGGACCCGTCGAGCGCGGCGAGGCAGGCGCGCTCGGCTTCGACGGCAAGCCGGGTCGGCGCGTGATCGATGGCGGCCAGAATGGTTGCCATTTCGGCATCGTCCGCACGAATTTCCACGCCGATCGCGCCCTGGCCCGGCGCCGGCAGGATTTCATCGGTCGATAGCGGTGCGCCGGGCAGCGGATCGAGGCCGAGCCGCTTCAAGCCCGCGAGCGCCAGCAGGGTCGCGTCGACCTGACCCTCGGCCAGCTTGGCGAGCCGGGTTTCGACATTACCTCGCAACAGCCGGATCTGGAGATCGGGTCTGCGCGCCAGGACCTGTGCCTGGCGGCGCAGCGAGGCGGTGCCGAGCACGGCGGCCCTTGGCAGAAAGGCAATCGACGGCACCGATGCGATCAGCACGTCGCGCGGATCCTCGCGCGCGAGCATCGCTGCGATCGCCATGCCCGGACGCAATTGCGTTTCGACATCCTTCATCGAATGCACCGCCATATCGATGCGGCCGTCGGCAAGTGCCTCTTCGATCTCTTTCGTGAACAATCCCTTGCCGCCGATATCGGCCAGGCGGCGGCCCTGTTCGCGATCGCCGGTGGTCCGGATCTCGACAATCTCGATCGCGCCCGGCTTGCGCCAGGCCTCGTTCGAAGCCACGAGACGGGTGCGCACCTCGCCGGCCTGATTGAGGGCAAGCCGGCTGGCGCGCGTACCGATGCGCAGCACGCGGCGCGGTTCGGGGGCGGGGGTCATGCGGCAGGATTAGCGGGGCTGCGGCAGCGGTGCAAGGACGGGGACGGCGCAATGCTGGCAGCGACCGCCCGGCCTCACTAGATTGGGTCGCCGATCGGCGCCGACGCTGGAATTTTCCGCGCGGCGGCCCGCCCGGCAGTCGGAATTCGCATGATCGTCCTCGGCATCGAAACCAGTTGCGATGAAACGGCTGCGGCCATCGTCCGCGACGATCGCACGATCCTTGCCGATCTGGTGCTTTCGCAACTCGCCGATCACCGGCCCTATGGCGGCGTCGTGCCGGAGATTGCGGCGCGCAGCCATCTCGAACATCTCGACGGGCTGATCGATGCGGCGATGCGCAAGGCCAGTATCGGCTACGACGCGCTCGATGGCATTGCCGCGACCGGCGGACCCGGATTGATCGGCGGCCTTATCGTCGGTGTCACGATGGCGAAGGCAATCGCCGCCGCCGCCGGCAAACCGTTCCTTGCTATCAATCATCTCGAAGGCCATGCCTTGAGCGCGCGGCTTTCGGACGCGCTCGAATTTCCCTATCTGCTGCTGCTGGTCTCGGGCGGTCATTGCCAGTTCCAGATGGTCGAGGATGTCGGGCAATACAAAAGACTCGGCACCACGCTCGACGATGCCGCGGGCGAGGCCTTCGACAAGGCGGCAAAACTGCTCGGCCTCGGCTATCCCGGCGGGCCTGCGATCGAACGCGCCGCCGCGCGCGCAGCGGCGAGCGGCGAAACCGGTGCCGGGATCGAT
>JBBDWX010000221.1:0-5627 GCA_040902665.1 Dongiaceae bacterium | reverse complement strand
CGGATTTTTCGTTCTCGGGCCTCAAGACCGCCCTGCGCCATCTGGTTGCCGCGCGCGGCGGCGGCGCAGAGGCGACCAGGGGGGCGATTGGGGGGGCGACCGGGGGGCCGATCGGCGAAGGCTGGCAAGAGGCCTACGCGCTTGCGTTCCAGACCGCCGTGGTCGAAACGCTTGCCGAGCGCAGTCAAACGGCGATCCGCGTGGCACAGCGCGGCGCGCACAGACCGGGCGCCTTCGTTGTTGCCGGCGGCGTCGCCGCGAACAAGGCGGTGCGCGCGGCGCTGGCGGCGACGGCCGAGCAGAACGGGCTGCGTTTCATAGTGCCGCCGCTCGAACATTGTACCGACAATGCAGCGATGATCGCCTGGGCCGGCATCGAACATCTCAGGACGGGCGCAACCGGCACGCCCGATTTCGCGCCGCGACCGCGCTGGCCGCTCGATCCCGATGCGCCGAAACGCGGCGGCGCCGGCGTGAAGGCCTAGCGGGCCACGGCGGTCACGCGGCGCGCGCCAGATCCCGCGAGCGGTCTGCGAGACAGCCGCGGAACGGCACCATGCGGCCGCGCTCTTCGTCCCACAGCGCATAGCGACTCTGTTTCAGCCCCTGCCAGAGCGTCAGTTCCGGCGCGGATTGCAGCGCCGGGCTCGCATCGTGACAGCGCTGCAGCCGGTAGTTCGGGATGCGCGGATTGAGATGATGAATGTGATGCAGCCCGATATTGCCGGTGAACCATTGCAGCAGTTTCGGCAGTCGCAGATGCGATGAACCTTCGATCGAGGCGGCCTCGTGCGACCAGTTCTCCTGCCGTGCCCAGAAACTGGTCTCGAAACGGTGCTGCACCGAAAACAGCCACACACCGATAATCGACGCCAGCACCATGACCGGGAGTTGAACCAGCGCGACGGTCCAACCGAGCAGAAGAAACAGGCCGCCGAACAGCAGCACCAGTCCGAGATTGGTCAGATAGATGCCGCGGCGCTCGCGCAACCAGTCCTTCGGCGAATCGAATGGCACGCGATAGAGCAGCAGGAAGACCAGCGGCGGCAGCAGGATGTTCTGCACCAGCGGATGCCGGACCGTGCGATAGAGCATGCGTTGGCCGCGGCCGAGCGCGCGATACTCTGCAACCGTCATGCAGGACGAATAGATATCGGCGCCGCTGCTGCGATTGTCGAGATTGTTCCAGATCCGATGATGACCGGCGTGGTGGCGGCGCCACGAGGCATAGGGCGTCAGCGTGACCAGGCTGCAGGCGCAGCCGGCCAGCCGGTTCCACCGGCGCGATTCGAAGAACGAGCCGTGCCCGCAATCGTGCTGAATGATGAAGATGCGCACCAGGAAACCGGCGGCGATCAGCGACAGCGGCAGCGCCAGCCAGATCGAGAACGAGGCCGCGACATACATGATCGCGCAGACGAGCAAGAATCCGCCGAACGAGGTGGCGAGCTGCGCGATGCTGCGTGTCGCGCTCGGCACCTGATATTCGTTGAGGATTGCCTGACGAGTCGGATCGGGCGATTGCGGTGCGATCTCGTTCGCTGCCGGCAGCGACAGGCCGGTGGTCGCAGGTAATGAATTCATGTTCGGCGGTTCTCTTCCGATGGGGGAGGGGATCGCCGAAACGCAGGAACGCACCAAAGCAGCGAGCGGCGGGCGTCAGCGCCGAAGCGCAGGAGAATCAATGTCGGCGCTGCCGGCCGGGTTTACAATGCAAATCGTCCCGCCAGATCGAGAATATGTTGTGCAGGGCCGGCTTTCGCACCGTCAATTCGTTCTTCGGGCGACCGCTTTGAGGCCCGGGGGGCTTTGCGCTAGTCTCGCGACCATATTTTGTAATCCGCCAGACAGCGCCAGCAGGAACGGAAATCAATGCAATTCATGATCTACTGTCTCGACAAGCCCGGCCATGCCCATGTCCGTGCCGACAATCGCGCCGCCCATCTCGACTATCTGAAGAGCGGCTGGCTCGACAAGGTGATCGTGGCGGGTCCGCTTCTGACCGAAGACGGCAACACGATGATCGGCAGCCTGCTGACGCTGGAGCTGGCGGACCGCGCCGAGGCGGATCGCTTCGTCGCCGACGATCCGTACAACAAGGCCGGCCTGTTCGCGAGCGTCACCGTGCGGCCGTGGAAGAAGGTTCTGCCCTGATGGCCTATTGGCTGATGAAGTCGGAGCCGTTCAAATATTCCTGGACGCAGCTCGTGAAGGACAAGCGCACGCGCTGGGACGGCGTGCGCAATCATCAGGCCGCCAACAATCTGAAAGCGATGAAGAAGGGCGATAAAATATTCTTCTATCATTCCAACGAAGGGCTGGAGATCGTCGGCATCGCCGAGATCGCCAAGACCTATTACCCCGATCCGTCGGACGCGACCGGTCGCTTCGGCATGGTCGACGTAGCGCCGGTCGAGCCGCTGAAGACGCCGGTGGCGCTTGCCCGGATCAAGGACGATCCGAAGCTCCGCCATCTACCGCTGGTGACGCAGTCGCGTCTGTCGGTGATGCCAATCGATGCCGATTCGTGGCGCCATATCTGCAAGCTCGGCGGCGTTTCCGCCTGAGAGCGGACATTCATGCGCACCGATGCGCGGGTAAATGTCACCCTCTGCCGTCTCGAGGACATACCCGACCGCACGGCGCGCGGCTTCGTCGTCGAAACCGGCCCATCCGATCATCCACAGCGCCTCGATCTTTTCGTGCATCGCGATGGCGAGAGCGTCGTCGCCTATCGTAACAGCTGCCCGCATCAGGGCACGCCGCTCGAGCTGGTGCCCGACAGTTTTCTCACCCGCGATCGCAAGCGCTTTCTCTGCACCACACACGGCGCGCAGTTCCGCCTGCATGACGGGTTGTGCACGACCGGTCCGTGCAAGGGAAAATCGCTGACGGCCCTGACCCTCGAACGCGACGGCGAGAATTTGCTGCTGCGCCTGCCGGACTGATGTCTGGCGTGCGCGACATTCGGCCCGCCCCGAAAACGCCCTGAATTTGCCGCCCGAACGCTGAACCAAGGCCATCGCCCGGCCGGGATCGCGCGCGAACCTCGACTTCGTTTTCAGGGGTTCGATCAACAGGGGGTATCCATGTCCGACCAGGATGCGACCGCGCCGGGTTCTGCCCGTGCGGAGCCGGTTCAACAATCCGGCCTTTACGCCACACTGACCCGCGGCGCGCTGCCGCGCCTGCTGTTCCTGGGATTGCTCGTGCTGCTGCTCGCCATCCCGCTCGGCATGGTGCGCTACGTGCTCGACGATCGCACCGGCCGGCAATGGGAAGTCGAAACGCTGATCGCCGAGCAATGGGGCGCCGAACAGACCGTGGCCGGCCCTGTCGTTCGCGTGCCCTACATCGAAACCGTCACCGTCACGCGAAACAATGAACCGGTCGTGCAGGAACGCCGCCACATGCTCGAGTTCCTGCCGGAGACCTTGTCGTTCGATACGCAGATCGCCACCGAAACGAGAAGCAAGGGCCCGTACGAAATTCCGGTCTATGGCGCGGAGGTCGCGATCCAGGCCAGTTTCGTGCTGCCCGATCTCGGTGCGCTGGGCATCGAGGATGTGCGCTTTCTCTGGGACGAGGCGGTGGTCGCGGTCGCGATCGCCGATCCGAGTGCGCTGCGCGATGCCACGATCCAGATCGATGGCAGCAACGCCGATGTCGAGCCGGGCTTCGCGCCGGGCAGCGGCGGTGTCGCCGGTTTCCATGCGGGTTTCGGCACGGCGCCAACCGGCGGGTTCGGCGAAACGCGCAACGTGTTCGTGTCGCTCGGCTTCAACGGCATGGCATCGATTTCAACCATACCCCTCGGCGCGCAGACCAGCGTGCATATCGCCGGCAACTGGCCGCATCCGAATTTCGACGGCAGCTTCCTGCCGATCGAACGCACGATCGACGAGACCGGCTTCGACGCGCGCTGGCAGGTGGCGAGCCTCGCGCGCAGCATTCCCTCGGCGATGATCGACGGCAGCGCAGTGACGACCGCGATGCAGGGCTATGCGACCGACCGGCTCGGGGTGCGCCTCGAAACGCCGGTCGACGTCTATGCTCAGGTCGATCGCGTCCTAAAATACGGCATCGTCGTCATCGGGCTTACCTTCGCCGCGATCTTCGTGGTCGGCGTGTTGCGCAACCTGCGCGCCCACGCCGTGCAGTATCTGCTGGTCGGCGGCTCGATCACGCTCTTCTATCTGATGCTGCTGGCGCTGGCCGAACATATCGCCTTCCCGCTCGCCTATACAGCGGCGGCACTGCTCGATCTCGCAGCGGTCGCACTCTATGTCGCCCGCACCGTGAGCCGCATGGCCGGTGTGGTCGTAGCCCTGCTGCTCGGGCTGGTGCGCGGGTTCATGTATCTGCTGCTGCAGCAGGAGGACCTCAGCCTGCTGATCGGCAGTGTCGGTCTCTTCGTCGCGCTTGCGGCGGTCATGTACGCGACGCGCAATGTCGATTGGTACCGGCTCGGCCTGCCGACGCGCTCCCCCGGCAGCCCCGCCATCGCCGGCATGCCCGCCGGCACCTGACACACGAGCCGGTCGTACGGGTGCTCTCGGGCAGAGGCGGCGCCTTTCATCCGCAAGATGGAGGCGCCGCCTTCGCGTTTTCTGGTCGCACTCCCTTGAGGCACGTCACGCCACGAGTCCATAATCGGCCGGTGCGCGGTGCCGGCTGTCGAAGGCGCCGCGCGACCGACAACCCGCCAGAGCAGTCGAATGGGGTGGATTTCATGAGCGAGCATCACGTCTTTCCGGTGCCGAAGGAATGGGCCAAGAAGGCCTGGATCGACGAGGCCAGATATCTCGACATGTACGAGCGCTCGGTTCGTGACCCCGAACAATTCTGGGCCGACGAAGCGAAGCGGATCGACTGGATCAGGCCGTTCTCCAAGGTGAAGGACACCGACTATACCGGCGATGTGCGCATCCGCTGGTATTACGACGGCACGCTGAATCTCGCGGCCAACTGCATCGATCGCCACCTTACAAGGCGCGGCAATCAGACCGCGATCATCTGGGAAGGCGACGATCCGAGCGATTCGAAAAATATCACCTATCGCGAACTGCACGGCGAGGTCTGCCGGCTTGCGAACGTGCTGAAGGATCGCGGCATCAAAAAGGGCGACCGGGTCACGATCTACATGCCGATGATCCCGGAGGCTGCTTACGCAATGCTGGCCTGTGCGCGGATCGGTGCCATTCATTCGGTGGTGTTCGGTGGCTTTTCGCCCGACAGCCTGATCGGCCGTATCCAGGATTGCGAGTCAAACTGCGTCATCACCGCCGACGAAGGCGTGCGCGGCGGGCGCAAGATTCCGCTGAAGGCCAACACCGACAGGGCGCTCGAGAAATGCCCGGATGTTGATACCTGCATCGTCGTGAAACGGACCGGCGGCGACATCGACTGGGTCGAGGGCCGCGACGTCTGGTATCACGAAGCCTGCGCAAATGTTTCAGCTGAGTGCAAGCCGGAGGAGATGAACGCCGAAGACCCGCTGTTCATCCTTTACACGTCCGGCTCGACCGGCAAACCGAAGGGTGTGCTGCACACGACCGGGGGCTATGGCGTCTTCGCCTCGCTCACGCATCAATATGTGTTCGACTATCACGACGGCGATATCTACT
>JBBDWX010000220.1:0-2564 GCA_040902665.1 Dongiaceae bacterium | reverse complement strand
CGGTGTGGCATGCCGAGCACTATTGGGCGTGGAAATAGGCCGGCCCGAGGATCCTGATCTTGCGTCCGTCGGCCGCGACACCGGCGAGCTCCTCGTTAGCCGACCTTGCGACCGGCTTCGGCACGAGATTGCCGGCGCGATTGGCGGTGGTTTCAGGGTCTTCGCCCGCTGCCGGTCGCAGTCGCGGCATCGGCACCTGCATCACCGCCGGCAGCGCCACGGCGACATGAGCGAAGGGTCCGTCGAGGGCGTCCATCGAACCGACCGTTGGGTATCCGTCAAAGTTGCCGATGCTCGCCGCCGAGGCCGAACCGCAGGTACACGCCTTGTCGTAGGTCTGGCGGTAGCGGTAGGCCGTCGGCAATGCCGTATATGGTTCGCCCGCCAAGGACACCATCGCGGATGCATCCTCGCCGGGGTTTCGATGGCTATAGAGCACCGCCTCCGCTCCCGGACACATCTGCTGGCAGGTGAGCGCATCGTCGTTGAACTTGGCGGGCAATGTCGAGAAGCTGATCGGGAAATAGTATCCGTCGCAGGTGCGCACACAAAGCGTCCGGTACGTGCCGAAGCCCCGTCCGTTAACGAAGTCCTTGTCGCCCAATGTGCGGAATCGCGCTTGGCCGAAGAGTGTGGCGAACAGGCCGCCGGTCTGCGGCTGCTGGAACCCGCCGCCGGGACCGCAACCGTTCATGGCGAGCGACCTCATGATGTCGTTTCGCTCGCGCGCAGCATCAAACGGGTCGCTGTTGGACTGAGCGCGTGCGCGCATCAGGCGCTGCAGGTTGGCGCGCATCTGATCGATGGTCGCCGTCAGTTGCGGACATTTCGGTTCGGCGCGCCGCTGGAAGATCAGGAATCCGCCAATGCAGCCGGCGCGGCGGGCCTCGGCCATGGCGCGGTCGATCTCGTTCCTTTGTCGCGCGATGGATGCGTCGTATTGCCGGAGGTTGTCGGCGCGCGCCGGGTTGCTGGTGCCGCGCTCGATCTGTATCAGGCGCGCTTCGAGCTCCAGACAGGCATTGCCCTGCGCTGCGGCCACAGAAATGCCCTGGGCAACCGCCGCCGCGATCGCCACCAACGCCCATCCTGAACGCCGCAGTCCCATCTCAGGTCTCATGCCCCGGCAAACGCGAACACTCTGCGTCTTCACCACGGCTGAACCCCCCGCGGCAGGCGATTTGAAACACCATGCCGCCTCCAGTCAGGCCAGTATGGAGGGTTGCTGGAATCCGGTCAAACCGGATCAGGCCGTGCTGGGTTGCACGCTTGGATGGGCCTTGGCGAAGGCCGGGTGCGCGGTGGCAACGTCGGTGACCGCATTGATCTTCGGGAAATCCGAGATGTCGACCTTGTGGCGGTGGGCATTGAACACCTGCGGCACGAGGCAGACATCGGCGATGCTTGGCTCAAGTCCGAAGGCGTAGTGGCTGCCGTCGATCAGTTGCTCGATCGCAGCGAAACCGGCGCGCATGAAATCGGCCATCCATCGGTCGGTGCCCGCCTGATCCATGCCGCAGGTATCGCGGACATACTCGGTGACGCTGGAATTGTTGAGCGGCTGGATCTCGGAAGCGATGATCAGCGCCACCGCAAGCGACCTGGCGCGTGTGACCGGGTCGCTCGGATAGACCGGCGGCTCCGGGTGCATCTGTTCGAGGTAGTCGATGATCGCCAGCGACTGGGTGAGGATCGTGCCGTCGTCGAGCTCCAGTGACGGCACCCGGTGCTGCGGATTGATCTTGAGGTATGCAGCCTGACGCTGTTCCTTGTCCGGCAGGCTGACCGTCGCCGTCTCGAACGGGACGCGCTTCAGGTGCAGCACGATCCGCACCCGGTAGGAAGCGGAGGACGTCGGGAAGGAATAGAGCTTCATGGGCGCGAACTTCGGCCCGCACGGTTCCGGCGTCAACAGCCTCGTGTCAACGCCGGGCGACGACGCCAGCGGCTCCGAAATAGACCAGCGCCGAAAGCGCCGCGATCCAGAAGCTCGTCGGCCAGTCGGTATAGTACGCGATCGTGATGCCGAGCCACGCCTGGGCGAGGGCCAAAGCGGCGGCGAGGGCGACCCCCGTTCCGAGGCGCCTGGTTAGAAGCTGCGCTGCGGCCGGCGGACCGACCATCAGCGTGAAGACCAGGAGCACGCCGACGATCTGGATCGACTGGGCGATCGCGAGCGCGACGACCGCGAGGAACAGCGTCCCGACCAGGCGGATGGACACGCCTTTGGCTTCGGCAAGCTCAGGCTGAAGCGTGGAGAAGATCAGCGGCCGGCTGATCAAGGCGATGGCGCCAAGCGTCACGACGCCGAGGACAACCAGCATCCAGAGCATCGACCAGGAGACGCCGAGGACGCTGCCGAAGAGGATCGACGTGGCCTGGTTGGCATTGGTTCTGGTCAGGCCGAGAAACAGGATGCCGAAACCGAGCGACAGGGACAGGACGATGCCGATGGTGACGTCGCGGCCGCTGAGACGCTCGCCGAGCAGGCCCATCGCAACCCCGGCGCCGACAGTGAGCGCCAGCACGCCGTAGAGCGGCGCAACGCCGATCAGCGCGGCGCC
>JBBDWX010000219.1:0-2583 GCA_040902665.1 Dongiaceae bacterium | reverse complement strand
GCCCGCCCCGCCGCTTGCTCGATAGCCAGCAGCAACTCGCCGATTCGATCTCTTTGCAGCACGTCTTGCGCTTTGATGCGGAGAACACGGACACCTCGATCGCGGAGCCATGCGTCGCGTCGAGCATCACGGCGCGCGCTGTCGGGATGATCATGTCCGGCGCCGTCTATCTCAACAGCGAGGCCTGTCGAAGCACAGAAGAAATCGAGAATGTACGGGCCGATCGGGCGCTGCCGGCGAAACCGCAGTCCGTTCAGCCGGTTGCTCCGCAATCCTTGCCAAAGGAGAACCTCCGGCGCGGTCATTGCGCGCCGTAAGGCCTTCGCCCGTTTGAACGTGAGAATCGGTGCCCGCATCTGCCCCCTCCACCACGCTTCGCGTGGTCCCCCTCCCCCGTTTCGCGGGGAGGATCTATTGGTCAAACGCGAAGAAATCGCCCTTGCCGGCGATGGCCTGGTCGAGCAGTTTCTGATAGGCGCGCCGGTTCACCTCAATGGCGCCGAAGCGGCGCAGATGGTCGGTGGTGAACTGGGCGTCGAGCAGCACATAGCCGCCCGCCTTCAGCCGATCGACGAGGTGGGCGAGTGCGACCTTCGACGCATCGCTCGCCCGCGTGAACATGCTCTCGCCAAAGAACGCGGCCCCAATCGACACGCCGTAGAGACCGCCGGCAAGCCTGCCGTCGTGCCAGGCTTCGACCGTGTGGCAGCTGCCCATCGCGAACAGCTCACGATAGAGACGACGGATGCGGGCGTTGATCCAGGTGCGCGGGCGACCGCGGACCGGTGTCGCGCAGCCGTCGATTACAGCATCGAAATCAGTATCGATCCGGATTTCGAAGCGCCGCTGGCGCAGGGTGCGGGCGAGACGGCGCGGCACGTGAAACGAGTCGAGCGGAATGATGCCGCGGCGCTCCGGCTCGATCCAGAACAGGCCCGGATCGTCAGCCGACTCGGCCATCGGGAAAATGCCGCAGGCATAGGCCTTCAGCAGCACCTGCGGGGTGATGTCGAGCGACAGGTCGTTGAGCGCGGTGGTCATGGGCAAGTGCCTGCCGCGGAACGATGCCCTACCGGCGCCTCGCAGGGCAAGCCCGATCCGGCGCCGCTTCCGATATTCTGAACTCTTTGTAAATCGCCGCGAAATCAGCTTCTCGCCGCGAGCTTCTTCTCGAGCCAGTGGATGTCGTAGTTGCCGTTGGCGATATCGGCATCGTCGACCAGCTCGCGAAAGAGGGGGATGGTCGTCTTGATGCCGTCGACCACAAACTCGTCAAGGGCCCGCCTGAGGCGCAGCAGGCATTCGGGCCGAGTGCGGCCGTGGACGATCAGCTTGCCGATCAGGCTGTCGTAGTAGGGCGGGATCCGGTAGCCGTGATAGACGCCGGAGTCGACGCGCACGCCGAGGCCGCCCGGCGGGTGGTAATACCGAATCTGTCCGGGCGAGGCGACGAAGGTCCGCGGGTCTTCGGCGTTGATCCGGCATTCGATGGCGTGGCCGTCGAAGTGGATGTCCGATTGCTTGAACGACAGGCCGCCGCCCGCGGCGATGCGTATCTGCTCGGTGACAATGTCGATGCCGGTCACCTCCTCGGTCACCGGGTGCTCGACCTGAAGGCGGGTGTTCATCTCGATGAAATAGAATTGCCCGTCCTGGTAGAGGAATTCCACGGTGCCGGCGCCGGAGTAGCCAAGCTCGCCCATCGCCTTGGCGACGGTGGCGCCAATGGAGTCGCGTTGCTTGCGGTCGATTGCCGGCGAGGGGGCCTCCTCCCAGAGCTTCTGGTGGCGGCGCTGCAGAGAGCAGTCACGCTCGCCGAGATGGATGGCGTTGCCGTTGCCGTCGCCGAGAACCTGGATCTCGATATGGCGCGGACGGTCGAGATACTTCTCCAGATATACCGTATCGTCGCCGAAGGAGGCGCGCGCTTCGGACCGGGCAATCGAGAGCGCGTCGGGCAGCTCCTTCGCGTCGCGGGCGATCCGCATCCCGCGCCCGCCGCCGCCGGCCGACGCCTTGATCAGCACAGGGTAGCCAATCCCGTCCGCGATGCGCAGGGCGGCGGCGTCATTCGCCACGGCGGCGGAGCCCGGCACTACCGGGATGCCGAGTTCCTCGGCCTTGCGCTTGGCCCTGATCTTGTCGCCCATCATGCGGATGTGCTCGTGGCTGGGCCCGATGAATGTAATGTTGTGGTCGGTCAGCATTTTCACGAAGCCGGAGTTCTCCGACAGGAAACCGTAGCCGGGATGCACCGCATCGGCTCCGGTTATCTCGCAGGCGGCGACGATCTGCGTCATGTTGAGATAACTCTCGCGAGCGGACGGCGGGCCGATGCACACGCTTTCGTCGGCGAGACGGACATGCATGGCGTCGGCGTCGGCGGTCGAGTGGACGGCGACGGTCTGGATGCCAAGCTCCTTGCAGGCGCGCAGAATGCGCAGCGCGATCTCGCCGCGATTGGCGATCAGGATCTTGTTGAACATGGCCGACCCGCGCGGCTCACTTAAGTTCTTCGATGATCATCAAAGGCTCGCCATACTCGACCGGCTGCCCGTCCTCGACCAGGATCCGCACCACCTT
>JBBDWX010000218.1:0-2601 GCA_040902665.1 Dongiaceae bacterium | reverse complement strand
GCCATTGCCGCGTTGAAGCCCTTCATGCGATGAGCATGATCGGCCTGCTCATGATCAAGAACAAACACAGCAACTGCTTCAACATAATCTTTTTCCCGTGGGCTTCCGAGGCCAGCCGCTCGGGCGGCGTCCAGAGCGGATACGACGTCCGCCAGCTTCTCGGCGGAGAGTCCGGTCGGCCAAACAAACGGGTTGCCGAGAAGTGTCATCGCCTGGCCCCAGCGGGCCATACCGCACTTGGGATCCTCGACCGCAACGGATTCGAAGGCCTCCATCGCCGCAGGCCAGGCGAAGGAGTGATACAACGCCATCGCGTGATTAAATTTCTGTTGAGCGGCCTCGTTGCATGAAACGCTGAACTCCACGGTGCCGAGCTGCTGTGCTCCCTGCTCAGCGACTGCGTCAGTTTCCAAAGTCAACGCTACGCCCGCTAAAATTGCAGCGAGCCAATGACGGCGTCCAATATGCAGAGTGTACATTCCGGCCCTCCTGGCATCATGCTGTTGCGGCGATGTTACGTCGCGCCCGAGTGCCGCTGATCCTGGCAGACGTTGACAATCCGAGCAGGGCCGACCGCCCGGATGCCGTGCAACTATAGGGCGGCCGGCAACGGCGGTGAAGTATCAAGATGCACCGCGAATGCTTCGATAGACCGCCATCCGGGCCGCCCGAACGGTTCCACCCGCCCCCACCCCTATCCCTCGCTCCGCCCCGTCGCATCGCGATCGCGCGCGTATCGTTTCTTGAGCGGAAAGGGCGGCAGCCAGGCTTCGCGGCGTTCGGTCCATAGTTCGTAGGTCGGCTTCAACCGGTCGGGCGCATCGAGCGATCCCAGATTCACTTCGATTTCGTCGCCGCTGCGTCCGAACACGGGCGAGCCGCAGCGCGGACAGAAATGCCGATTTTTATAGTCGCGGGTTTCGCCTTCGATCGTCACCGCATCCTGCGGGAATATCGCGGAGGCGTGAAACAGGGCGCCATGATGCTTGCGGCAGTCGAGACAGTGACAGATGCCGACCCGGTAGGGGGCGCCCGACGCCACAAATCGGACATTGCCGCAACGACAACCGCCGGTGAACCGGTCCATGCTGCGTCTCCTCTGAAATCGGGCCCACTGAAATCAGGCGGGCGGAACGGGTACAATGAACCCCGCCGGGCGTCCGTGAAAGATGCGCCCGCCTTGAAAAGCACAGGCCGCATTATACCCTCGGCACGATGCGGCCCGTTTCGTTTGCGGGAGCGGAACGCCGCGCCCGGACCTGCTGCGATAATTTGCGAGCCTGCGCGTCGCTTCAGCGTTTTGTGACCACGATTTCCAGATATTCGCTCGGCACCACCATCGTTGCGTCGCCCGAACGGTTGAAGCGGCCGACCAGCGCAATAAGATCGGCCTGGAGTGCCGCCTGCCCCGCCGCATCGAGCGCGCCGAAGGCCTTGAGCGTCGGGCCATACCAGGTGCGGAAGATGTCGAGCCAGTGTTGGGCCGATTTGTAGCGGAACACGAAATCGCGCGGCGTGGCCTCGATCGATGCGGCACCGTTGCCGAACATTTCGTCGAGCCGCGCCTTCGTGCCCCAGAGCGCGGGCGACTTCACGCCAGCGGGCGGTGGCAGATGCTTGCCGATCGTCTTGAACAACTGGCCGATGAAACCCTCGGGCGTCCAGTTCGCGAGACCGATCCGGCCGCCGGATTTGCACACGCGCAGCAGTTCCGATGCGGCCTTCGCCTGGTCGGGCGTGAACATCACGCCGAAGGTCGAGACCACGGCATCGAAGCTGTTGTCGCCGAATGGCAGGTTTTCGGCATCGGCCTCGCGGAAATCCATCCTGAGCCCGTCGGCCTCGGCGCGCTTTTTGCCGCGTTCGAGCAGAGCCGGCACGTAATCGGTCGACGTGACATCGCACCAGCGCCGCGCGGCAGCAAGCGAGACATTGCCGTTGCCGGCGGCGACATCGAGCACCTTCGAACCGGCGCGGAGGTCGAGCGCCTCGCACAGCGTCTCGCCGACGATCTGCAGCGTCGAGCCGATCACGGCATAGTCGCCCGAGGACCAGGCGCCCTGCTGCTTCGCCTTCACGGCGGCAAGGTCGGCATTGGCGGGCTGTGACGCAGTCGTGGGGGCGGTCGAGGCGGTCATGGGTAAACTCCGGTAAATGCTTGTTTGAACGTCAGTTTCGACCGCAGATGGGCGGCCGGAGCCCGGGCGGCGCGATGGGATCCGCGAGGCCTCGGGCAGGCGGACCATCGGCCCTGTGCCGGGTTGAAGATAGTCCACGCAATGTACTATTTCGGTGCCGCGATCGGGCCTAGATTTCGGGCGCCCGGAGGGGCGAGGCGAGGCTTCGGGGACCAACAAACGGCCCGCGCCCAAACGGCCCGCGCCCAGACGGCCCTACATTCGGAGAGATCGATCATGCGAAGCTATGGCCAGTTCTGCCCGATCGCCAAGGCAGCGGAACTTTTCTGCAAGCGCTGGACCGCGCTCATCCTGCGCGATCTGATGATGGGCGCGACGCGCTTCTCGCAATTGCGCCGCGGCGTGCCGCTCGCCTCGCCGACATTGATCTCGCGCCGACTGAAGGAACTCGAAACCGAGGGCA
>JBBDWX010000217.1:0-2614 GCA_040902665.1 Dongiaceae bacterium | reverse complement strand
CGCAACGTCTGCCGATGAGAGCGACACCGCCGCCGTTGCCGCAGCGCTGGCAGCGGCTGCGGCCAGTGCCGCGACGGAACCGGCGGGTGAAACCGCTGCGGACGCGCCGGCGGAACTGGCAGGGGAGGCTACTGGCGTCGAGACGGCGGCGCTCCCGGCCGGCTCGTATCGCGTACAGCTGGCGGCGGTGCGCTCGGAGGCGGATGCGCGCACCACCTGGGCGCAATTGCAACAGAAGCTGCCTGAACTGCTCGGCAGCCTGTCGCTGCATATCGAACAAATCGATCTCGGTGGCGACAAAGGTATTTTTTACCGGGTCCAAGCCACACCGCTGGCCGATCATTCGAGTGCCCAGGCGCTTTGCGGCAACCTGGCCTCGCGCGGGCAGGACTGCCTCGTCGTGCGGCCCTGATCCGAGTCACAGATGACAATCCCGGTAATCTTTGGCTGCGCCGGTACCGCGCTGACACCGGCCGAGCGGGAACTGTTCCGCAAGACCGATCCGCTCGGATTGATCGTGTTTTCGCGGAATTGCGCCGAGCCCGATCAGATTTGCGCCCTGGTATCCGATTTCAGGGAAGCCGTCGGCCGGCCGGCGGCGCCGGTGCTGATAGATCAGGAGGGCGGACGTGTTCAGCGCTTGCAGCCGCCGCATTGGCGCGCGGCGCCGCCGCCCGCATGCTTTGGTGCGATCGCAGAACAGGATCGGCAGCGCGGTCGAGAGGCTGCCGTCCTCAATGCGCGCCTGATCGCCTCGGAACTTGCCGAGCTTGGGATCGATGTCGATTGCGTGCCCTGTGTGGATCTCCGCATGCCCGGTGCGCATCAGGTTATCGGCGATCGTGCGCTGGGCGAGGATCCGAACCTGGTGGCCGATATGGGCCGGGCGGTTGCCGAGGCGTTTCTCGCTGGTGGCGTGTTACCGGTTGTGAAGCACATTCCAGGACACGGTCGTGCACTGGCCGACAGCCACCATGAACTGCCGGTGGTGACGGCATCGGCGGCCGAGCTCGAGCGCGCCGATTTCGTGCCTTTTCGTGCACTGGCCGACATGCCTTGGGCGATGACGGCACATGTTGTCTACACCGCTTACGACGAGGCCCATCCCGCCACGCTTTCGCGGCGGGTCATCGATCGCGTGATCCGCGGTCATATCGGCTTCGGTGGTGTATTGCTGAGCGACGATCTCAATATGAAGGCTCTCGCCGGCGACCTCGGAGAACTCGCTGCGTCGTCGATCGAAGCCGGCTGCGATCTGGCCCTGCATTGCAATGGCGATCTTGTCGAGATGGCGCGCGTAGCCGCCGCTCTCCGGCCGATCGCGCCGGCCACATGGGCGCGTCTCGAAGCGGGCCGTGCCCGGCTCGGCATGGCGCCGCTCGATCGCGGTGCTGCGGTCGCCCGTCTCGACGAGATTCTGGCGGCCTGATCTGATGGATGGCGATCTCTGGACAATGGCCGGCACGATTGCGGCCTGGGGATTGGCACTGATCATCGCCGTGCCGATGCACGAGGCGGCGCACGGCTTTGTAGCCTGGCGGCTGGGCGACGACACGGCCTATCGCGCCGGTCGGGTGACAGCCAATCCGCTGCGCCATGTCGACCCGTTCGGCACGCTCATCCTGCCGGGACTGATGCTGCTGGCGACGGGGATGCGCTTCACATTCGGCTATGCGAAACCGGTTCCGGTCAATTTTGCCCGGTTGAACCGACCCCGGCGGGATATGGTTCTGGTCGCTGCTGCAGGGCCCGGCATCAATCTGTTGCTCGCGCTGGCCTCTGCATTGGCGATGCATCTGGTCTTCCTGTTGCCCGGCGGCAGCGCCTCCTGGACAATGGATTTTCTGATTATATCTCTTTACCTCAATGTATTGCTCGCTGTTTTTAATCTAATTCCTCTTCCACCGCTCGACGGCGGGCGAATTGCCGTCGGGCTGCTGCCGGCTTCGCTTGCCTACCCTCTGGCGCGGCTGGAGCGCTTCGGTATCTTCGTGCTGATCGGCGGCCTGTTTCTGTTGCCGCTGCTGCTCGACCAGATCGGAATTGGTTTCAATCCGGCACATTGGTTGATCGGCCGGCCGGTGGCCTTTGTGATCGATCTGGTCCTCACGATTGCCGGTATGCGATAGGGTCGTTCATGACCGAAGACGAATCGCGATTCGAAGAAGACCGTGCCCCGGCGCTGCCGCCGAGCGACGAGGATTTCGTCCTCGAGCTGGACGGTTACGAGGGTCCGATCGACGTGCTTCTGACGCTCGCGCGTGACCAGAAGGTCGATCTCAAACAGATATCGATCCTCGAACTTGCCGATCAGTATCTCGCTTTTGTTGCCCGGGCGCGGCAGCTGCGCCTTGAACTGGCTGCCGACTATCTCGTCATGGCGGCCTGGCTAGCTTACCTGAAGTCGCGCCTGCTGTTGCCGGAGCCGGAAGAGGGCGAACAGCCCAGCGGTGCCGAACTCGCCGCGGCTCTTGCGTTCCAGCTCCAGCGTCTGCAGGCGATGCAGGACGTGGGCCGCAAACTCACCGAACGCGCGCAACTCGGACGGGATTTCTTTGGTCGCGGCAACCCGGAGCGCCTGAAGATCGTCCAGATACCGAACTACGCGGCGTCG
>JBBDWX010000216.1:0-2626 GCA_040902665.1 Dongiaceae bacterium | reverse complement strand
CTGCTGCTGCACCAGCTCGACCAGCGCAACGTCATGGACGAGTACGCCGAAGGCAAGATCTTCATCCGCGACCTGCCGAAACAGCAGTCGCTGGCGGCGTGGAACGACGCCTTCACGGAGTTCAAGAATCTCTGATTTGCGCCGATCTGCCTGAGGCTGGTTCGATGGCCCCGTTTCCGCTGCCGCGGGGGCGGGGCCATCGCCTTCCGCGCGGCAGGTCCCCCGTCGTCGTCGGCGCCGGATCGTCGTTCCGGTTGCCGCGCCGTTTCCTGGAGGAGTAGGGCCGTGTCGACAGCGACCGTCGACCGAGACGAACCGGGCAGAGGGCCCGTGCCGCCGCGTGCGGTGCGTCCGAACTGGTTCGGCCTTACCTTCGGATTGCCGGCATTCGTCTGGCAGCTCGCGCTATTCGTGACGCCGCTCGTCTTCCTGGTCGTGATGACCTTCTGGCTCGTGGTCAGTTTTCGGCCGACGCCGGCATTCGTCGACGACAACTGGGTCAAGCTGCTGTCGGCCGGCTATTTCTGGGACATCTATTTCCGGACGTTTCTGTATGGCGCCCTGGCGGCCGGGGTCGCGAGCCTGATGGCCTTTCCGGTGGCCTATCTGTTGGCGTTCCGCGCCAGCTCCAACATTCGCTGGCTCGCGGTGTTTCTGCTGATTACGCCGTTCTTCACCAGTTATCTGGTGCGCACCTATACCTGGAAAGTGATCCTGACCGGCAACGGCATCGTGAATGCGGCGTTCGGTTATCTCGGGCTCGGGCCGTTCGCCATGGTGAACAATCTGTTTGGCACGCTGGTCGGTTATCTGACGCTGGTGCTGCCTCTGGTGGTTCTGCTGCAACTTTTCAGTCTCGCCTATGTCGACCGTAATCTGATCGAGGCCGCGCATAATCTGCGTTGCGGCGCGATCCGAACGGTGCTTCTGGTCATCGTTCCCTCTGCCAAGGTCGGTCTTGTGCTCGCGGCGACGTTCGCGTTTATCCTGTCATTCGGCGACTATGTGAGCCCGACATTACTCGGCGGCAGCAAGCCGCCGACGCTGAGCATCCTGATCGTCGATGTCGTCAAATCCGGCGCGAACTGGCCCGAGGCTTCGGTCATTGCCGTCGTGATGTCGATTACGCTCTTGGCGGTGTGCTTCGCGGCGCTGATCTTCGCCTACGGCCGGGGCGGGCGGCGCGGATGACCGGCCGCCGGCTCTTCGCGTTGCTGCTGTGGTGCTATGCGGGTGCCGTTTTTGCGTTTATTTTCGCGCCGATCGTCGTCAGTTTCATCGTGTCGTTCAACTCGGATCGATTCCCGACACTGCCGCTCGGTGAGTTCAGCACGCATTGGTACGAGGCGCTGGCCGACGACCGGAACCTGTGGCCGGCCTTGCGCCGCACGATCGTTGTGGGCGCCATCGTTGCCGTCATCGCAACGCTGCTCGGCTTCGGTGCCGCCTATACCGATTATCGCTTCCGGTTTTTCGGCAAGAACTTCTATCTCGCGCTCGCCGTGCTGCCGCCGACGATTCCCGTGGTGATCCTCGGGCTGGCGATGCTGGTGTTTCTCTCTCAGGTCGGATTGTTCGGCCAGCTTCATTCGGTGATCCTGAGCCATGTCGTGCTGTGCCTGCCGTTTGCGATGGCGCTGATCCGGTTGCGGCTGTCGCAGATGGACCCGAGCATGGAGGCGGCCGCCTGGAATCTCGGCGCGAGCGAATGGCGCACGATGGTCGAAATCATCCTGCCATTTACGCTGCCGGCGATTCTCTCGGCGCTGTTCATCACGATGGCGGTGTCGTTCGACGAATTTGCCATCGCCTTCTTCGTTTCGGGATTTGCCGAAACGCTGCCGGTGCGGATCCTCGCAATGTTCCAGGGCCAGGTCAGCCCGCGAATCAATGCGATCGGCAGTATCGTTTTCACCGTCACCATGGCGCTGGTCATTCTGGCCCAGGTGGCACTCGTCGCACGAAATCCGGCCCGCACCCGCCTCGTGGCGGGTAAGGCGACGGCCGGCGAAAGTACCGGCCATGACTGAAACGCTCCTCACGCTCCAGCAACTCTCCAAGAGCTATGGACCCGCGCAGGCGGTCCGCAGCATCGATCTTTCGATCGAGAAGGGCGAATTCATCGCCATCATGGGCCCGAGCGGCTGCGGCAAGACGACCACATTGCGCATGATTGCCGGGCTGGAGCAGCCGACATCGGGCGAAATCCGGTTGCGCGGCCGGCTCATGAACGACGTCAAGCCGTGGGAGCGCGATACGCCGCTGGTCTGGCAGAGCCTTGCGCTGTTCCCGTTCATGAGCGTGCAGAAGAACGTCGAGTTCGGGCTCAAGATGCACGGCATGTCGTCGGCCGATCGACGGCAGCGCGCGATGCACTGGCTCGAGCGGCTCGGGATCGCGGAATTCGCGACGCGCGACGTCGCGACCCTGTCGGGTGGCCAGCGCCAGCGCGTGGCGCTCGCGCGCGCGCTCGTGACAGAACCGGAGATCCTGCTGCTGGACGAGCCGATGAGCGCGCTCGATGCTCATCTCGTGGTGCGCATGCAGGCAGAGTTGATCCGGTTGCACCGTGAACTGGGCATTACGTTCTTTTACGTGACGCACAGCCAGTCCGAAGCCTTCGCCA
>JBBDWX010000215.1:0-2640 GCA_040902665.1 Dongiaceae bacterium | reverse complement strand
CTGTTCGATCTTGTGCTGGTCGAGACCGGCGGCGGCGGCCAGTCCGAGACCGACGTCGCCGATACGACCGATACGGTGCTGTTCTGTGTGCAGCCCGGCTCGGGCGACGGCGTTCAGTTCATGAAGGCGGGCATCGTCGAAATTCCGGATGTCGTAGCCGTGACCAAGGCCGATATCGGTGCGGCGGCCACACGGACCCGATCGGACCTGGCCGGCGCACTGACATTGTCGCCCGATGCAGATGCCGGATGGTCGGTTGAGGTGCTGGCAGTCTCGGCGCAAACGGGAGCCGGGCTGGACGAACTCGATGAGGCAATCGCTCGCCACTGGGAGTGGCTCCGGGCAGCCGGACGGCTCGAGGTCCGCCGGCAGGCGCAGAGCGAGTTATGGTATCGTGCCGCGATTCGCGAACGCCTCGGCCGCGATCGGGCAACCGGCGCGTCGATGTATGCGCCGACGATGGGAATCTCGCCGTTCCGGGCAATCCGGAACGCGGTTGAACAGTGGGGCTGATCGAACGGTGATGCATGGCAGAACGGGCACGAAAGCCAGAGCCGGATAGCAACAGCGGCACCCCGCCGCTTTCAGATTTAAGGCAGCATGGTTATGCGCGGATTTGGCCGCAACTGGCCAATCAGTTGATCGTGCTCGGCTGGAGTGAACAGGACATGGTCGAGACGGGTGCGGCATTTCGCCTGTCGCTGACCTTGTTCGGATCGCTCTATCGCGCCAACGGGGCGCCGTTCGTTACGCACACGATCGGAACGGCCTCGATCCTCGCCATACACGGAGCACCAAAATCGCTGGTACAGGGTGCGCTGCTGCACGCGGCCTATACGCACGGCAAACTGGCCACGCCTTTGCGTGCGACGCTCAATGCCGAACATCGCAAACTGGTTTCGCGCCAGGTCGGATCGGGCGTGGAAGAAATTGCTCGGAACTATCGACGTCATCCGCCCTCGCTGGTGCCGGTTCCGGAGAAGGCCGACGCATACGAGGAAGATGTCGCGGCCGTGATTCTGGTTCGAGCTGCAAACCATCTTGAGGAAATGCTCGATTTCGGGCTTTCTTATGTGAGGAAGGTCCAGAAGCGGGCCGCCGCCGTGCTCGGTCATGCGCGGCTGCTGTTGCCGGCGCTTGGTTATGATCGATTGTTGGCCGAAATCGAAGCGGCGGAACGACTAAGCGACGAATCGAATATCGTCCCTGCGGCCCTGCAAAGCATTGCGCGTGGAAAGCCAGAGCAGCCCTCAGACTAGGTCGCTTTGCCGATCCTAAATTCGGCCTGCATGGCGCATGGCCGACACCAATCGGTCATGGGGCAGCTCGTGACAGATATGTCCTTCGAAACCGGTCATCGTTTCAGCCTGAGACATAGCGTTCAGGATTGCTTCCTGCGTTGCCTCGGCCGCAGCCAAAAACAATGGCGACATGCTGTCGTTTGAAACCGTGCGCACGGTCGTGATGTCGGCGTCCTGCTTGATCGTGTTGCCGGTCGAGAAAGCGAGGAAGATGTCGCCGGACGAGTTGTGCCCGATGCCGCCGACCCAGGCGAGCCCGATCGTGGCGCGCCGCGCGAGCCTCTGGCATTGGATCGGTAGCAGCGGCGCATCCGTTGCCAGAATGACGATGATCGAACCGTCGCCGCGCGGCGCGGGCTGCGGCTCGACGTACCGCACCGTTGGCACGACATCCGCGCCGATCATTTCGCCGACCGGCACACCATCGACCCGGAACAAATGGCGCGTGCCGTAGTTGGCCTGGACCAGCGCGCCGACCGTATAGGTGCCGGCCGGTGTGGCGACAACGCGTGACGCAGTCCCGGTGCCGCCCTTGAAGTCATGCGCCATCATGCCGGTGCCGCCACCGACATTGCCTTCGGCGATCGGACCGCTTTTGGCATTGTCGAGCGCTTCGAAGGCGTGTTTCTGGAGAACCGGAAACTTTTCCGCATCCGACAGCCAGCCGTCATAGGTTTCGGCCACGATCGGCAGGTGCCAGGCAGCCGGCATGCCTTCGCGGACGGCGTATTGGCAGAGGGCATCGCGTACGATACCGACCGAATGGGTGTTGGTGATGCAGACTGGCATACCAATCATGCCCTGCTCGGCAACCCATATTGTGCCGGTCATTTCGCCATTGCCGTTGAACGAGTGGTAGCCGGCATAGACATTGTCGGACCAGATGGTGCGGCGCGGCCAGATTGCGGTGACGCCGGTGCGCACCACATGGGGCTTGTCTTCGATGATGGTGGAATAGCCGACCGCGACACCCTCGATGTCGGTGATGGCGTTCAGGTTGCCCGGCTGCAAGGTTCCGATCTTGATGCCCAGATCGCGAAGTCGCCCACGTCCCATGAAAAATTCCCCCGTTTCGCAATGACCTGCGAGTTTACGGGGCCGAGGCGGGCGATGGCAAAATCGGAAAGCGGCCTAGAATTTTGCCCAGTCGGGTTTGAGCGGCGTGAGCTTCGCGTCGCCGGCGACAAACGACCCGGGCGGGGGCGGTGGATCGAGATATTCGATGCGAATCATCGCGAGCCCGATCGCGCCGCTGTCCGATCCAGTCGCGCTGGCGGTTTCACCGGCCTCCTTGTCGCCAAACATGACCGGTGTGCCGGGCGCCGGCAGCGGCCCCACG
>JBBDWX010000214.1:14100-18403 GCA_040902665.1 Dongiaceae bacterium | reverse complement strand
CGGTGCAGAATGTCGGGCCGGTTGACGCCGGCGGCCGCGACCTCGATCAGCAACTCGCCTTTGGCGGGTTGCGGCACCGGCCGCTCGCCGGGCACCAAAGCTTCGGGCCCGCCGGGCGTGCGGATTTCGATCGCGGTCATGGTCTCGGGCAGATCGGCCATTAGGCAGCTCCTGAAGATCGGATGCGGGCAGTCGGAACCCGGCAGTCGGGACCCGGCAGTCGGGACCCGGCAGTCGGGACCCGGCAGTCGGAACCCGGCAGTCGGGACTCGGGACTCGGGGTCCCCAGTCTACTCCAGATGACCCTCGAACGATGTGATCGGCGGTCGTGCCGACGGATCGATCAGCACATCGAGTACCGTGACCTCGTCCGCCGCAAACGCCTCTTTGAGGCGGCCCGCGATTTCGTCCGGCCGTTCGATACGATGACCGCGGCATCCGCAGGCGCGGGCGATCATCGCGTGGTCGACCGGGCCGAGCTCGACCGCCTCGGAATGGTTGCCGAAAAGAATGTCTTCGGCGTCCTTCTGATATCCGAGGATCTGATTGTTGAGTACTGCAACTACGAGCGACAACCCGTGCCGCCGCGCGGTTTCAAGCTCCGACCAGACATGCGCGAAGCCGCCATCGCCGACCAGGCAGAAGACCGGTGACTGCGGTTGCGCGATCTTGGCGCCGATTGCCATCGGCAATCCCCAGCCGAGGCCGGCAAGGCCACGCGGTGTAAGAAATCGCATGCCCGGGCGACGGGCGCTCA
Source organism: Dongiaceae bacterium (assembly GCA_040902665.1). Classification (GTDB taxonomy): domain Bacteria; phylum Pseudomonadota; class Alphaproteobacteria; order Dongiales; family Dongiaceae; genus JAWXBK01. Next base: position 17,646 of record JBBDWX010000214.1, on the reverse strand, counting down.
GATAGTTGGAACTCCAGATCGACGCGTAGCTGGCATCGGAGACGACGATATGCTCGGGCGTGAGCAAACGGTCGAGCTCCGCCATCAGCCGTTCGGGCCGAATCGGCACGTTGTTCGACGCCTTGATGTCCGCCGTCTCGGCGCGATGCGAGGCTTTCGCGTCGACGATGCGCGATTCCAGTGCGGACCGGGAGGCTTCACGGTGCCGCGTGTCTTTCCTCGCCAGTGCGTCGATCAGTGCCTGGAGTGTCGACTTCGCATCGCCGGCGAGACGATGCGCTTCGTAGTTCCGACCGATCTCGAGCCCGTCGATGTCGATATGGATGTATCGCGCCTGCGGTGGCAGCAGCTTCCAGGAATCGGTGCCGTTCTGGTTGGTCCTGTTGCCGACCAGCAGGATCACATCAGCTTGTTCGACCAACGGGCGCTGATGGCATGTCATGCCGCGGCTGCCCATGAAATAGCCGAGCACGCCGATGCTGAGCGGGTGATTCTCGTCGACCGCGCCCTTGCCCATCGTCGTGGTCGCAACCGGCAAATGAAAACGCTGTTGCAGCGCTGCGAGTTCCGTCGAGGCATCGGAGGCGTGCACGCCGCCGCCTGCATAGATCACCGGGCATCGCGCGGCTGCGAGAAGGTTCGCCGCCTCGTCGATCGCGGCCGGGTCGGCGATCGGCCGGTCGAGCGGATAATGGCCCAGCGATAGCTGCCGGCACATCGGCGCGGGGCTCGGTTCCGAGAGCAGGTCGTAAGGAACGAGCAGGACGACCGGGCCCGGCCGCCCGCTGGTCGCCGCAGTGAATGCCATGTCGACATAGTCGTCGATCCGCTCGCAGGCATCGATGCGCCGCAGCCATTTCGTTACGCCGCCAAACAAGGCGAAGTGATCCAGCTCCTGAAAGGCATTGCGGTCGCGCGCGCGCCGGTCGACATCCTGCACGATCGCGATCAGCGGGATCGATGCGGCTTTCGCTTCGGCGAGGCCCGGCACGAGCAGCGTCGCTGCGGGCCCGTTCTGGGCCGCAACCACGCCGACGCGATGCGAGATTCGCGCATAGGCATCGGCCATCATGGCGCCGGCATTTTCGGTCCGGTATCCGATCTGGCGAATGCCGTGATCGGGCGCGGCAAGAAACAATGCGGTCGGAATGCTCTGGCCGAAGATCCACTCGACGCCGTGGCGTTTAAGGGCGGCGGCGATGATCTCGGCGCCGTTCATGTTCGCGGCGGCGATGGCGTGGTCGTTCATGGCGTTCCTATGGGGAGATGAGCGCGCCGGCCGGAGCGCCGTGCGGTTCGGCACGACGCTCCGGTTATAGGACGCGATTACTGACCGGCTTTAACCGCCTCGAACATCTCGATGTATTTCTGCCGCACCTGCGGGTCCATTTCCTGCAGGAACACACCTTTGGAGAGGACTTCGTCGGTCGAGGGAATGCCGATCTCGTCGAGCCGCGCCTGGCTCACCATGCCGAACGATTTCACATTCGAATGCGCGTAGCCGTAATTTTCGATCATCCATTGGCCGGTCTCGGGCGCGAGCCACGCATCGATGTAATCGTAGGCGTTCTGCTCCTTGCCCGGCGCGTCCTTCAGCATGATGAAGCCGTCGATCCAGCCGAGCACGCCTTCCTTGGGCGTCATGTATTTAACGGGAATGCCCTGGCTCTTGAGCGTGCTCGCGGATGCTGCCCAGGTGTAGGCGGCGACGACTTCACCGCTCGCGATCGCCTGTTCGATTTCGGTCGGATCGGTCCAGTAAAAGCGGTTGAGCGCGCGCTGTTTGCGCAACAGATCGGCGACCTGCGCCAGTTCGTCGTCGCTCATGTTGAAGGGATCGGGGATGCCGAGCGTCATGGCGGCGGGGATCACTGTGCCGTCCATCTCGCCGGCGACCGAAAGCCGGCCGGCATAGCGCTCGTCGAACAACAGGCCCCAGGATTCTTCCTGGATCTCGACCAGATCGGAGCGATAGAGGACCGAGTTGTAGCCCCAGCCGCAGGGCACCAGCCACTGATTGCCGTCGGTCGACATGCCGCGCAGGCCCGAGAGTTGCGGCATCACATCGGGCCAGTTGCTGAGGCGCAACGTATCGATCGGCTTCAGCAATCCGCCGTCGCGATAGCGCGCAATCGCGTAGCTGGTCGGGTGAACGAGATCGACCTGATAACCGCCGGAGACCTTGAGATAGGCCTCCTCGTCGTCGCCGAACAAGGCGATCGTCGGCGATGCGCCGTATTTCTCGATGTAGTCCTGATGCAGTTCCGGCACGTCGTAGCCGGCCCAGTCGAACACCAGAAGATCGTCGGCGGCGAGCGCCCGGCCGTTGATGACCGGGATCGAAACGAATGCGAGACCGGTCGAGCCGAGCAGTTGCAAGACGGTTCGGCGACCGATGCGGCGGGGCGTTACCCGTCCGGCCATGGCGTTATCCATCGCGACCTCCCTGTGGCGCGTTCATTGTTGGTGGGCGAACGCTAGCATGAGAAATCGGTTCTCGGAAATCGATTTCTTATGGTAGTTTTCTGGCCATGCCGGTCGTCGCCCGATCCAAGATCACCATCCGGGAAGTCGCGCTTGCGAGCGGCGTCGCGCGCTCGACCGTGTCCAAGGCGCTGGGCGGCAAGGCCTATGTCCGGCCCGAGACCAGGACCCGGGTGATCGAGGCGGCGCGGCGGCTCGGCTACCGCGCCTCGTCGCTGGCGCGCGGCCTCCGGCTGCAACAGACCTGGTCGGTCGGGCTGCTGCTCGCCGACGTCTCCAACCCGTTCTTTCCCGACATCGTTCGCGGCATCGAGGATCTGCTCTGGTCGCGCGAGTTCAACCTGATCGTCTGCAACACCGATTACCGGAAGGATAAGGAGGCCGCCTATCTGCGGCATCTGCTCGACAAGCAGCTCGACGGGCTGATCCTCGCCTCGACCGCGTCCGACAGCGACGAAGTCTTGCTGCTGCAGGAACAGGGGACGCCGTTCGTCATGCTGAACCGGCGGCATAAATCGGTGAGCACCGATTATGTCGGCATGGACAATGTTGGCGGCGTGCGCGCGACCATCGCGCATCTGCACGGCCTCGGCCATCGGCGGATCGGCTTCATCAAGGGGCGCGCGGATTCGAGCGCGGCCGAGGAACGATTTCTGGGGTACCGATCGGCGATGCGCGCGTTCGGCCTTGCTATCGAGGATCGTCTCGTAATGCAGGGCGACTACTCAATCGAATCCGGCCAGGAAGCGGCCGCGCATTTCCTTCGCGCCGGAACGCTGCCGAGCGCGATCGTTTCGGCCAACGACTTCATGGCGTTCGGGGCGATGGGCGTGTTCGCCGGCGCGGGCATCGCGGTCCCGGATCGGATCTCGATCACCGGTTTCGACGACATCTTCGTGTCCGCCCTGCCGGAGATCGACCTGACGACCGTGCGGCCGAACTCCCGACAGCTCGGTGCCAGCGCCGCGGAACTGCTGCTCGAACGGATTGCGGGTCTCGAAGGGGCCAGTATCGAAACGCCAAGTATCGAAACGCCAAGTATCGAAACGCCAAGTATCGAAA
>JBBDWX010000214.1:0-14000 GCA_040902665.1 Dongiaceae bacterium | reverse complement strand
AGTATCGAAACGCCAAGTATCGAAACGCCAAGTATCGAAACGCCAAGTATCGAAATGGGCGGACCGCGCGATATCATCGTGCCCACGGAACTGATCGTGCGCGGAACGACAGCCACCGCGCGAGAATAAGCGCAAGCCCCAACGGATGGAGTAGTTCATTGATCTACATCGAATATGTCGAGCGCGACCGTTTCATGCCGATCGAGATATTCCGCTATCTGGGCAACCAGTCGGCCTGGACCGACCCGGACGATTCGCTTGTCGGTTCGTTCGGCCGGACGATGCGCCTTGGCCCGACGCCGAGCTATCTCGCTTTGTGGAAATGCAGCGGCGTGGAACGCATGGACGAATGGGAGGCCTATTTCCGCTCCGAGAAAGGGATGCGCGACGCGCATGAACTGGCGACACATCGCGCGATCCATCTGCAGAAGGCGGGTTGCTACGACGAATTGTTCACAGGCACCGCGCCCGATCGCGCGGGGCTGCATTATATTGAGTATTTCGCGACCGACGGCGCCGACAAACCCGATGACGTCGCGCAGCCCTTCATCGAGCGCGGCAGGCGCACGCCCGGTGCGACGCTGAACTTCGTGCTGCGGCGCATCGGGTTGCTCGGGCCCAATCCCGGCGGGATCGCGATCTGGACCCTGCCGGACTATGTCGCGCTCGAGCGGTTCGTCCGCGTCACGCCGTCGGGCGATCGGTTTCGGCCGAGCGAAGCCGGCGTCTATCGCTGGTTCGGCGAGGAAATCCTTTAGCGCAACTGAGGAATTTCACGATGACGGAGCGCTTTCTCGAAGGCCGGACCGCCTGGGTGACGGGCGGCGCATCCGGCATGGGCCGCGCCATTGCGCTGGCACTGGCGCGCGCCGGCGCCGATGTCGCGATCGGTTCGCTGCTCGAAGGCGGCATGGTTTACGGCGCGGCCTACACCACGCGGCCCGACCGGCGATCGCTCGACGATGTTGCGCGCGCGATTCGATCCGAGAAGGTCCGCTGCTTTGCGGACAATCTCGATCTGCGCAGCAACGAATCGATCGACGCGTTCCACGCGGCCGCCCTGCGCGAACTCTCGACCATCGACATCCTGGTCAATGCGGCGGGGGTCGCTGCGCAGGAAGCGATCGTCGGCCATAACGACGACACCTGGCAGAACGTGCTCGACGTCAATCTGTCGGGCGCCTATCGCACGATCAAGCGTTGCATGGGACCGATGGTGGAGCGGCGCTGGGGCCGCATCGTCAACATCGCCTCGACGGCGGCGAATGTGGGCTGGCCGCGCCACAGTGCCTATTGCGCATCGAAAGCGGGATTGCTCGGTCTCACGCGATGCGTCGCGCTCGAAGGCGCGGAACATGGCGTCACCTGCAACGCGATCAACCCCGGCTCCGTCGGCACGGAGCTGATGCGGCTCGATATACTGCGCCAGATCGAGACGCACGGGCAGACGGGCAGCGTCGAGGAGAATTTCGCACGCATTGCTGCCGCCATGCCGCAGAAGCGGCTGATCGAACCGGACGAGATCGCGGCGCTGGCGGTTTATCTCTGCCGCGATGAGGCGGCCGCGCTCACGATGCAGGATTTGACCGTATCGGGCGGCGCATTATGGTAGCGGATACGGCCTCGATCGGATGAGGCCGCCGGAGGCGGGATCATGGAACTCGAGGATCTGGAACCGCGCAAGAAACAACCGGAGAAGCGCAATCTGGAGCGCCTGTCGGTCGACGAGCTGCGCGCCTATATCGAAGAGTTGAAAACCGAGATCGCGCGCGTCGAGGCCGACATCGCGCGCAAGCAGAGCCAATTCTCGGTCGCGGATTCGTTCTTCAAGAAGCCGTAGCGTCATTCTTCAATATGCCGAGCGTTGCGTTCGGTGCGGCGCGCCCGATTGACAGTGCGGATTTTAGCCCCTTATCGTCGCGGCGGGCCTGGATACAGCCTGCCGCTCGCACCCTTCGGGGCATGGTGAATGTATCCGCTTCCTCATCCGGTCCCGATCGGCTCGGTGGACGCATCAGTAACGCGAGCGCTGGCTGCATCGTCCGCCGACGAGAAGGATCGAAATCATGCGTACCTATCGCGATGCGAAATCGATGGCGAAGACCCTGCGCGAGACGCTGGGCGAGCGCGACGTTGCAATCACGCACAGCCAGGCGCTCGAGATCGTGGCGAAACAATTCGGCTGCAAGGACTGGAACGTGCTGGGGGCCGCGATCGATGAGGCGCCGGCGCACGACGGCATCGATCTAACCGGCGCCATTCCGATTCTGCGAATCTTCTCGCCCGACAAGGCGAGCGAGTTCTATCTGGATTTTCTCGGCTTCACGAAGGACTGGGAGCATCGCTTCGGCGATAATTTTCCGATCTACATGCAGGTCTCGCGCTCGGGCCTGACTTTCCATCTTTCGGAGCATCACGGCGATGCGAGTCCCGGATCGACGGTCTTCGTGCGGATGCAGGGTATCGAGGCCTACCGGACCGAGCTGATCGGCAAGGCCTATACCTATTCGAAGCCAGGCATCGAGGATCTGCCCTGGGGCCGCGTTCTCGAGGTGCCCGATCCGTTCGGCAATCGCATCCGTTTCTGCGAACAGAAATAATCGGGGCCCCCTGTCATCGCCGCGTCATGGAACGCGGTTAGACTCGCGATGTCCCCGCCTTCCGTCGGGGGCACCGGGCCTCGCTCTCTGAACACCCTGGGTTTCAAACCCGTTGGGCCCCGGGGCCCGGCGCGGCGATCGGGTGACGCCCGCCTTTCTCGCTCGATGCCTGCCGACGCTGACCTGCACGACTCTGCGCCGCCGGCCCGACTTCCTCCGGGTCCGGCGGCTTCTTTTTGGCCCCTTCTCGCGTTGGCCCGGTGGCGACCGGCGCCCGATCCGCTAGAGTGCGCCCGCGATTACGGCAGTTCATTTCTGGACGGCCAATTCCGACAGGACTTCAGGCGGGGCGATATGGCGGATCCCAAATTCTACAAGCTCGAAACCCAATCGTTGCATGCGGGCCAGCAGCCCGATCCGGTGACGGGTGCGCGCGCCGTGCCGATCTACCAGACGACATCCTACGTGTTCCGCGATACGGATCACGCCGCGGCTTTGTTCAATCTGGAGCGGCCCGGTCACATCTATTCGCGCATCTCGAACCCGACCGTCGCGGTGCTAGAGGAACGGATCGCCGCCCTCGAAGGCGGGGTCGGTGCGATCTGCACCGCGAGCGGGCATGGCGCGCTCTTTCTCGCGATCGCGACCCTGATGGGACAGGGCGGGCATATTGTTGCGTCTGCTGCCCTGTACGGCGGCTCGATCAATCTGATGAAGCTGACGCTGCCGCGCTTCGGCATCACGACGAGCTTCGTCCACCCGCACGACACCGAGGGTTTCCGCAAGGCGATCCGGCCGGAGACGCGGCTGGTCTTCGGCGAAACCATCGGCAATCCCGGTCTCGAGATTCTCGATCTCGAAGCGGTCGCGGCGATCGCGCATGAAGCCGGCGTGCCGCTGATGATCGATTCGACCTTCTCGACGCCGGCATTGAATCGTCCCTGCGAATTCGGCGCCGATCTGGTGCTGCATTCGGCGACCAAATGGCTCGGCGGGCACGGCGTCGCGCTCGGCGGCGTGCTGGTCGATGGCGGGCGGTTCGATTGGGAAGCGTCGGGCAAGTTCCCGACCTTGACCGAGCCCTATGCCGGCTATCACGGCATCGATTTCGCCGAAGAGTTCGGCCCGCAGGCCTTCATCATGCGGGCGCGGGCGGAAGGGTTGCGCGATTTCGGCTGCTCGATGAGCCCGGCCAATGCGTTTTACATTCTGCAGGGCGTCGAAACCCTGCCGCTGCGCATGGAACGGCATGTGTCGAACGCGCAGGCCGTTGCCGCGTTCCTCGAAAAGAACCCGGCGGTCGCCTGGGTCAACTATCCCGGGCTTGCCGCGCATCCCGATCATGCGCGGGCAAAGAAACTGTTCCCGAAAGGCCCGGGTTCGATCATCAGCTTCGGCGTGAAGGGCAAGGGCGAAGGGGGCGGGGGCGAAGGAGGCGGCCGCGAAGCCGGAAAGCGCTTTATCGAGCGGCTCAAGCTCGCGTCGCATCTCGCGAACGTGGGCGATGCCAAGACACTGGTGATCCATCCGGCCTCGACCACGCATCAGCAGCTCGATGCGGACTCGCTCAAGGTCGCGGGTCTCTCGGAGGATCTGATCCGGCTTTCGGTCGGGCTCGAACATATCGACGATATTCTCGACGATCTCGGCCAGGCGCTGCGCGCGTCCCAGAAAGCGTAAGACGATGGAGATCGAATTCGAAGGCGCGCGCGTGTTCGCGGCCACTGGTGGCAAGCCGTTCGATGCCAGTCTTCCGACGCTGGTCTTCGTACACGGCGCCGCGATGGATCACACGGTGTTCGTGCTGCAATCGCGCTATTTTCGCCATCGCGGCTATGGCGTGCTGGCGGTCGATCTGCCCGGCCACGGCCGCTCGGGCGGCAAGCCGCTCGCGACGATCGAGGAATGCGGCGCCTGGCTGTTGCGGTATCTCGCGGCGCTGGGCGTCGACAAGGCGGCGATCGCCGGTCATTCGATGGGCTCGCTGATCGCGCTCGAGGCGGCCGCGCAGGGCGGAGCCAGCATCTCGCATCTGATGCTGCTCGGCACGGCGGAAGCAATGCCGGTGCATCCCGATCTCATGGCGGCCGCCCAAGCGAACGATCATCTTGCCTATGAACTCGTGACGAGCTGGGGCCACGGGCGACGCGCGCATTTCGGTGGCCATGCCTCGCCGGGGCTGTGGATGCTGGGCGGCGCGGTGCGGCTGCTTGAGCGCGCGGGGCCGGGCGTGATGGCGAACGACATGACGGCCTGCGCCGATTACACCAATGGTCTCGCCGCGGCGGCGAAGGTCACCTGTCCGACGCTCCTGCTGCTGGGTTCGATCGATGCGATGACGCCGCCGAAAGCCGCCCAGTCGCTCGCCAAGGCGCTGCCGAACGCGAAACAGGTCGTGCTGCCCAATGTGGGTCACATGATGACGATCGAGGCACCAGACGCGACAACCGATGCGTTGCGGGTGTTTCTGGGATAAGGCTGGAATCCGGAACGCCGCACAGGGAACGACTGAACGCAACGCAACGGGGTGTTGCCATGGCAACCTTTCCGATGGACATCGACAGGTTTCTCGACGGTGGCCACCTGTCACGTGCCGATATCGTGCTGGTTCGGGGCACAAGTCTCTTCAGCCGGGCGATCCGGCTTGCGACACGCAGCCCGTTCAGCCATGCGGCGCTGATATTCCTCATTCCGGATCGTCAGAGCGGGTTCGAGCGAACCTTTTTGATCGAAGCGGTGCCAAAGGGCGTTTCCATTCGCGGTATCGCCGACGCGATCGGTGCCGGCCCCGGCAAAGGGTCAAAAGTGGCGCTCGCCGTGCTGCGCCTCGAGCGCCCATGGTTCGACGCCGATGTCCAGAAGCTTGTGCGCGGCCGTATGCTCGAGTTCATCCGCGCGGGCTATGACTGGTCGACGATCTTTGGAATTGCGAGCTCGATTGTCGGCGGCATGTTTCTGGGCGGAGCCGGTTACATCCGCGCGGTTTGCAGCACCCTGATCCGCGACTACGAAAAGAAGCGCCTGGTGCCGGCCAACTTCATCTGCAGCGGACTGGTGCAGTACGGCTTTCTTCGAACCATCTTCGATCTGTCCGACAAAGATGGAACGATCATACCGATCGGCGATGTTGCGGACGCGATCTTCACGCCCCGACTGACGGGCGTCGATCCCGCAAAGATCATTGCGGGATCGCCCGAGGCGCTGGCGGCGCTATTGGCCACCACACCCGACGAGATTTCGCGGGCGGCGACGCTGACGTGGAAATACGTTTTGATGGACGGCAAGGCGCATGCGGTCACGAACCGCAACGAAGCCGTCGAATTGCTGAAGGCGCGTTGAAAGCGGCCGTCCGGTTCAGCCGTTCTCCGCAAACCATTGCACGATCGCCGGCATGTCGTTCTCGAAACCGCCGGGCACATAGATATTGAGCAGCCCGACGCGGGCGTCCGAACGATTCTCGAAATCATGCTCGACCCCGGCCGGCGCGCACACGAAAGCGCCGCGGGGCGCCTCGATCCAGCGATCGCCGATCCAGATATGGGCCGTGCCCTCGATCACGTAGAAGATGTCGTCGTTCGTCTCGTGGCTGTGTTTGCCCGGGCCGGGGGTATGCGGCTCAAGCCACCATTCCGAGATCGAGTAGCCGCCCGCGGTCTCCGCGTTGTCGGCCTTGAAGACGGCACGCATTTTCCCGAGGGCGTAGTGCCGGCCTTCGTCGGGAGCGAGCATGATCGGCTGCCGGCGGGCATGCAAACTATCGGACATGGCTGGATTCCTGTTCGCCCGGATATCTCTCTACATTGTAATCGCCGAATCGAGCCTGGCGAAATCAGGGATCGCGCAGGGACGGGAAAACCCTGCACGGTGAACGAACAAATGGGCGGGGCGGGCTTCCGACGCGGCCGCTCGTGCTCACTCGGCGGCCAGGCTGCCCGATTGCGCGATCAGATACTCACCGAGTTTGCGCGCTTCCTCGCGGGGGACGATGTAGTGCAGCCAGCCAAAGCGGCTGTCGCGAACATGCAGCAGCGAGCCGCCGGTCGTCGTTTCCGGCTCGACATACCATCGCGGGTCGGTGACGGCTCCGACGATCTGTCCGAGGGCCCATTTCTTGCCGATTTCCGGCAGCATACGGCCGCGACATTCGCCGAGGGTTCGCAGTAGCTCTTCCACGTCCTGCGTGTCGAGGGATTGCACCGCTTCGGGTGCGGCCGGCAGCGACAGCGTAAGCGTACGGCGATCGTTTTCGAGCTTGCAGTTCGGGCCGGTCATTGCAGCCTCCAATCGGGGCCGCAACGATAGCATCCGCGATCGGAGCACCATGTGTTAAGGAAATGTTCGGCGCGGGCCTGGCACGCCATGCCGCGCAGATGAAAAAATCGGGCCGAATAGGGTGGATCCGGCCCGATTGAAGTCCGACAGGTGGGTTTTTAAACGTCAGGTCGTGTGCAAAACCGCGACCCGCGCTTACGCAGCCCCGAGTTTACGCAGCTTGCGAATCGATGACGCGCTGCTTGCCGGCGCCGTTATCCGCGGCGATCTTGATCTGCCGCGGCTTCATGGCTTCCGGAACTTCGCGCACCAGGTCGACATGCAGAAGCCCGTTCTCGAGGCTCGCACCGCTGACCCGGATATGCTCCGCCAGCTCGAAGCGACGCTCGAAGGCGCGCCCGGCGATGCCGCGATAGAGGAACTTCGGCTCGTCGGCGCTGTCCTCGCGCTCGACCTTGCCGGAAATCACCAGCGAATTGTCCTGCGCCACAATCGAGAGGTCGTTCTCGCCGAACCCGGCCACGGCCATCGTGATCCGGTAGGCGTTCTCGTCGAGTTTCTCGATGTTGTAGGGCGGGTAGGCGGGCGCATCGCTCATGCGCTGTGTCGCTTCCATGAGATCGCGCATCCGGTCGAAGCCGACCGAGGAACGGAAGAGGGGGGTGAGATCGAAACCACGCATGGTCCATATTCTCCTTTGAGCAACATGGGATGTAATCCGGCCGGGCTCTTGAATCTGAACACCCAAGCCGGGGTTTGTGCCGCGACCCCGATCGGGCGTCCCGGCGAAGATGCGATTTAGGCGCCCGAAATCCGGTTTCAAGGGTCCGGCCCGCGACGTTTCGGCGCCGCCCCGAGCGCCCGGCGGGTGCGCTCCGGCTGCGGCAGGGGTTTTGGTCACGCCGGGGTTGGGCACGCAGGGGTCGGGCACACCGGGATTGGGCACGCAGGGGTCGAGTCGCAGCGCCGAACATGCGCGCATTGCGAGTCGCGGCGCCGATTCCTCGCCGCGAGCTGCCGACATGTTTTCGCTTGCGCCCGGAATCCGATTGAGATTCAAAGGAAATCGGTGCGAATCGGGGACGGGGGACGGGCAGTCCGGCGCTGCCTGCAAAAGTGCCGCCGATCCGCACCGTGGCCCAGGGGCCCGGTTCAGAGGCCATGCCTGGCGCCGAACGGAGGGGGGATCCGATGGCGCGAACCAGCGGACCGGCCAGTGTGACCAGTCTCACACGCACCAGGGAGGAGGCGCTGGCGCTCCTCGATGAGGTGCGCGGCTATCTCGATCGGCATCGCAAGGGATCCGAGACGCCATTGCCGGCGGCCCTCAGACTTGTGGGCGCCTGCGAAACCATGCGGCTGACCGCCCGGCTGACGCAGATCGTCGCCTGGCTCACCGTGCGGCACGCAGCTCAGGAGGGCGGCCTCGGGCGCGACAGCGAGGCTGCCTCGTTGCGGCTCGGTGCGCGCGATGTCTGCGGGGCGGCGACGCCGTCGCCTTTGGTGCTGGCGCCGCCTTTGCTCGACCTGCTCGAACGAAGCAGCCGTCTCTATCAACGCATCGCCCGGCTCGACGATCTGCTCGGCGAGCGTGCCTGACCAATTTTCCGGGCCCCGGCGCTACAACGAAAAACGCCGCCGGGGTGCCGGCGGCGTTCTGAGCAATCCGGTGAGGCCCGGTCTGCGGTCTAGTTGTTGTCTTTCAGACCGAGATTCTTGAACCGCTTGTTGAACTTCGCAAGCTGGCCGCCGCTATCGACGAGCCTGTGTACGCCGGTCCATGCCGGGTGCGACTTCGGGTCGATGTCGAGGCGCAGCGTGTCGCCCGGCTTGCCGTAGGTCGAGCGGGTCGTGAATGTGCTGCCGTCGGTCATGACGACGTTGATCTCGTGATAGTCGGGATGAATGTCTTTTTTCATGATACGGGCTCTGGGTTCGGCGCCGGGCCTGGTGGCGCCCTTGGCGGCACCCGACTTATGGCGTTGTCGCGAAGGCCGGGTTTATATCCATGCGGCCACCCGGAGGCAAGTCCGGGCGAGGTCTGCGATCGGCCCGATGCCGACCGATCCGGGCGCAACCGGGGTTTTTCGGCGGTGCGGCCGGGCCCGCCGCCTTGCCTCCCTGGCCCTGCTCCCTTAGGGATAGCCGGCCTCCGGGCGACCACCCACAGCCTTCAGGTGCGGCGCCGAACCTCTGGTTTCGCGGACAGGACGATGGACGATAGCAGCTTTGAGAAACTGGCCGAGCGGACAATCGAGCGGTTGTTCGAGGCGCTCGACGACGCGATCGGCGATCGTACGGAAATCGACATGCAGGGCGGCATCCTCACGATCGAACTCGAGGATGGCGGACAATATGTGATCAACCGGCACGGACCGAACCGGCAGATATGGCTGTCCTCGCCGAAGAGCGGGGCCTGGCATTTCGAGCGCAAGGACGATGGCACGGGCGGCGGCACGGGCGGCGGCACGGGCGGCGGCTGGGTTTCGACGCGCGGCAGCGAGCGGCTCGATCAGGTGCTCGCTTCCGAGTTCGGCATCGCGCTCGTGCTCGATTGAACGCGTCACTGCAAACCGTGCGCCCGAACGACCGCCCGAACGACCGCCCGATCGATCGCCCATGAGACAGCCGCTCGCCGTACTGGCGCCCGATCGCGTTGCCAGCCGGAACATTGGCCAGCTTCGGCTGCTGTTTCGTTTCATCCGGCCCTATCGGCTGCAACTTGCCGGCGCACTGCTCGCGCTGACGGTTGCCGCGGTCACCGTGCTGGCGTTGGGGCAGGGGTTGCGCGATCTGGTCGATCACGGGTTCGCGGCCGGCGATGCGCGCGAACTCGACCGCGCCGTCATTGTGCTGTTCGGTGTCACCGTGTTGCTCGCGGTCTCGACTTTCGCCCGCTATTACCTCGTGACCTGGATCGGCGAGCGCGTGGTCAACGACCTGCGCCGCGCCTTGTTCGATCACGTGATCCGCCTGTCGCCGGCCTTTTTCGAGATAACCCGCACCGGCGAAGTACTCTCGCGGCTGACCACCGACACGACCCTGCTGCAGCTCGTCGTCGGCTCGTCGGTTTCGGTCGCGCTGCGCAACGTGCTGCTGCTGACCGGCGGCACGATCATGCTGCTGGTGACCAGCTGGAAGCTGACCGTGCTGGTTTTCCTCGTGGTGCCGCTGGTGCTGCTGCCGATCCTGACCTATGGGCGGCGGGTGCGGCGGCTTTCGCGCGACGCGCAGGACCGGGTCGCCGATGTCAGCGTCGAGGCGGAAGAAGTTTTGCGCGAAATCCGCACGGTGCAGGCTTTCAATCACGAAGCCGAAGACCGGCGGCGCTTCGGTGGACGCCTCGAGGCGGCCCTCGCGGCAGCCATCGAGCGGACGCGGGCGCGTGCGATGCTGACCGCGATCGTTATTCTTTTCGTATTCGGGGCGGTCTCCGCCGTGCTCTGGGTCGGCGGACACGACGTGCTGGCGGGGCGGATCAGCCCCGGCGATCTTTCGGCCTTCGTCTTTTACGCGATCGTGGTGGCGGGTTCGGTCGGCGCGATCAGCGAGGTCTATAGCGACCTGCAGCGCGCGGCCGGCGCCATGGAGCGGTTGATAGAACTGCTCGGGACCGAGCCGCAGATCGCGCCGCCGGTGAATCCGGCGCTGCTGCCCGAGCCGGCCCGGGGCGAGATCCGCTTCGAGCAGGTGACGTTCCACTACCCGACCCGACGGGACCGCAAGGCGCTCGATGCGATCGATCTCGCCGTTGCACCCGGCGAGCGCGTCGCGCTCGTCGGGCCATCGGGTGCGGGCAAGACCACGATCTTCCAGTTGCTGCTGCGCTTCTACGATCCCGATTCCGGCCGGATCCGGGTCGACGGGGTCGACATTCACGCGGTCGATCCGGCCGCGTTGCGGGCGCGGATCGGTTTCGTCGCGCAGGAGCCGGCGATTTTTGCCGCCAGTGTCGCCGAGAACATCCGTTATGGACGGCCGGATGCGGGCGACGACGAAATCGAAGCGGCGGCCAAAGCAGCGCATGCGAACGAGTTCATCGAACGGCTGCCGCAGGGGTTTGCGACCGAGCTCGGCGAGCGTGGCGTGCGGCTCTCCGGCGGCCAGCGCCAGCGCATCGCCATTGCGCGCGCGATCCTGCGCAATCCCGCAGTGCTGCTGCTCGACGAGGCAACCAGCGCGCTCGATGCCGAAAGCGAGCGGGCGGTGCAGCAGGCGCTCGACGAACTGATGCAGGGACGCACCACGCTGGTCATCGCGCATCGCCTTGCAACGGTGCTCAAGGCCGACCGCATCGCCGTGCTGGACCATGGCCGCATCGTCGCGACCGGCACGCACGAGGCGCTGTTGCGCGAGCAGGGGCTCTACCGGCGCCTTGCGGAGTTGCAATTCGACAGGCCGTTCGAGACCGCGCCGGCCTGATTGGGTTGCGGGTCGCGGCACCGGATAACCGGGATCAATCGACGCATTAGCGCAATTCATTTGCCGTTTCCGGCCGGAAGCCCGACTCTCCGATCCTAGGCTGCTGCGGGCTTGGGCTGCTGCGGGCTTGGGCTGCTGCGGGCTTGGGCTGCTGCGGGATTGCTCGACCGGCGCGCCACGACTCTGAGGGAGAACGACATGCTCGAATCGCTGAAACGCATCCGCAACGGCAAGCCGGTCAAGCACACATTCTCGGATGCGGAATACAAATCGCGCCATACGCGGCTGCGCAAGCTGATGGCCGATCGCGCGATCGACACCGCTTTGTTCACCTCGTATCACAACATCAATTATTTCACCGACTTCCTGTTCTGCTCGTTTGGCCGGCCGTTCGGCTGCGTCGTGACGCAGGACAAGGTGACGTCGGTCAGCGCCAATATCGACGCCGGCCAGCCCTGGCGCCGCTCCGTCGCCGACGACAATCTCGTCTACACGGACTGGCAGCGCGACAATTACATCCGCGCCTTGCAAGAGCTGATCCCGAACAAGGGTCGGCTCGGCATCGAGTTCGATCACATGAATCTCGATACGCGCCGCAAGGTCGAAGCGGCATTGCCGCTGGTCGAACTGGTCGACATCAGCCGCGGTACCATGGGGCTGCGCATGGTGAAATCCGACGAGGAAATCGTAATCATCCGGCACGGCGCCCGGATCGCCGATATTGGCGGGGCCGCCTGCGTCGAGGCGATCGGCGAGGGTGTGCCGGAATATGAGGTGGCACTCCATTCAACTCAGGCCATGGTGCGCGAGATCGGCAAGACTTTCCCGCACGGCGAACTGATGGATACCTGGACCTGGTTCCAGTCGGGCATCAATACCGACGGCGCTCATAATCCGGTGACCGCGCGGCGCATCGAGAAGGGCGACATCCTGAGCCTCAACTGCTTTCCGATGATCGCCGGTTATTACACCGCGCTCGAACGCACGCTGTTCTTCGATCATTGCAGCGACGCGCATCGCAAGCTGTGGGAGGTCAACGTGAAGGTGCATCGCCGCGGCCTTGAGCTGATCCGGCCGGGCGCGCGCTGCTGCGATATCGCGAACGAGCTGAACGAGATCTACAAGGAAGCGGGGCAATTGCAGAACCGCACTTTCGGGTACGGCCACAGTTTCGGCGTGCTGTGCCATTACTACGGCCGCGAGGCGGGCCTCGAACTGCGCGAGGATATCGAGACCGTGCTCGAACCCAACATGGTGGTTTCGATGGAGCCGATGATCATGCTGCCCGAGGGTCAGCCCGGCGCCGGCGGCTATCGCGAGCACGATATCCTGGTGATCAAGAAGGACGGCGCGGAGAACATCACCGGTTTCCCGTTCGGGCCTGAGAAAAACATCATCCGGAAATGACCGGGCGGAAAACGGTGCGAAGCAGGGCGATGCCGGCATGTCGAACCGCCGATGCGGGCAAGGCGCCGGGTTCCGGCGGCTTTCCAATTGGCTATTCAAATCCGGCCATTGTCGCTAATAATTGGTGGTGTGTTAATTGAGCGGTTAATCTGATACCGCCTCTCCACATGGGTCGGAGCGCCCGAGGGGGAATTCCCCGGGCGATATCAGGCGGAACTTACGGGAGGAAACGAAAAATGATTGGCGGAAGATCACCAGGACATCTCGCGGCGGCGATCTCGCGCCGCGGCCTGCTTAAGGGCAGCGCGGCAGCGACGGCGGGCATCGTGGCCGCCTCGGCCATGCCGAAATCCGGTCGTGCCGAAGATGTGCTCTCGGTTTTGAGCTGGCCCGGCTATACCGATCCGGAAGTGGTCGGCCCGTTCGAGGAAGCACACGGCGTCAAAGTCGTCGGTAAGGAATATACCGGCGGCGACCAGATGCTCGCGCTGCTGAATTCGTCGCCGCCCGGCACGTTCGATCTCGTGCTGAGCGATGCCGAGTATGTGCACATGGTGCACGAGGCGGGCCATCTCGATCCGCTCGATCCGACCGACTATTCGATCAGCGATTTCTGGCCGGAGTTCCAAAATTTCCCCGGCCTCTGGGGCGGCGACAACATGTACGCCGTCATGACGAGCTTCGGTTATCTCGGCATGACCTACAACACCGATCAGATGTCGCGCGAGGAAATGAACTCCTACAGCATTATGTGGGATCCGAAGGCGAAGGGCCGTGTCGGCATGTACGACTGGTATCTGCCGCCGATGCTCTGCCTCAGCCTCTATGACGGCAACCGGCCGCCATACGATATCGACGCGGCGGCTTTCGAACATCTGAAGGCCACTTTGAACAGCCTGAAGCCGCAGGTCGTCGGCATCGGTGCCTTCGCGCAATCCTTCTCGATGCTCTCGCAGAGCGAAGCCTGGATCATGCCGGGGACCGGCGCCTGGCTGACGCTTCTCCTCAAGAAGGACGGCGTACCGGTCGACGATATCGTGCCGGACGAAGGCGGGCTGCAGTGGAGCGAATGCATGGGCATCGCCACGGCCAGCGAGAAGAAAGATCTGGCCAAGCTGTTCCTGCAATACATGGCATCGCCCGAAGGCCAGATGCGCATCGCGATCAAGCCGGCCTATTCCGGTTCGATCCCGAACAAAGCCGGCTGGACGCTGCTCAACGAACAGCATCCGGACTGGGCGGCACTGCTGCTGCACCAGCTCGACCAGCGCAACGTCATGGACGAGTACGCCGAAGGCA
>JBBDWX010000213.1:0-18417 GCA_040902665.1 Dongiaceae bacterium | reverse complement strand
AAGAGACGGTCGCTCACGCTTCCTTGTCTCCCAGCTCGATGGTTTTCCCGACAAGCCCCTGTGGTCGCCAGACCAGAAGCGCGCCGACCAGACCGAACACGGCGGCATCGCGCAATCCGCCCCAGTGCTGCGGCATGATCACGAGAATCAGCACCTCAATCGCCCCCAATGCAAACCCGCCGATAACGGCTCCGGGTAACGAGCCGAAACCGCCCAGCACACAGGCGACGAACGCCTTCAAAACCGGGTTGAACCCGAGCAACGGATCGACCGCGCCGCGGCGTGCGATGATGAAGATTGCAGCTATGCCGGCGAGCAATCCGGAGACCGCGAACGCTGTCGCGATCACGCGGTTGGCACGCACGCCCATCAAACGGACGGTGGCAAAGTCGAGCGCCGCCGCGCGCATCGCAACCCCGATCGGCGTGCGCTTGAAGAACAACAGCAGCAGAGCGATCGCCACGCCGGTGGCAAGCATTTCCATCACCTGCAGCGACGAAATCGTAAAGGGACCGACCGACCAGGTCTGATTGAGCGGTCCGAGAACCGGTACCGCCCTGGGCCGCGCCGATACCGTCAGCAGGAAGATGTTCTGCAGGATCAGTCCGACACCGAAAGCCGTCAGCAACCCGGTTGTTGCCGGGGCGCGGCGGACCGGACGGAACGCCACCCGCTCGAGAAGCACGGCCGCGATCACCGTAAACAGGACCGCCAGCGGCAAAATCCACCACAGGCTCTGAATCGCGATGGCGGCCATCGCGTACATCATGTATCCGCCGATCGCCACCAGCTCGCCATGCGCAAAGTTCACGAGACCCATGATGCTGAAGACGATCGCCAGGCCCAGCGCGAGCAGGGAATATTCGGCACCGAAGCTCAGTGCGTTAAGAATTTGCTGGACGACATATTCCATCTACCGGTCCCTTAGACCACGTCCACGGCGAGATAGGCCTGCATGAGATCCTTGGACTCGCGAAGTTCCTGTGCGGGGCCGGAGAACTCGATGCGCCCCGTGCTGATGATATAGGCCCGATCGGCAAATTTGAGCGCTTCATGCGCGTTCTGCTCGACCAGGAGGATGGTCAGGCCGAATCCTCGAAGGTTGGTGATCAGCTGAAAGATCTGGTCAACGATGCGGGGCGCCAGACCAAGCGAAGGCTCGTCGAGCATGAGCAGCTTGGGCCGGCACATAAGCGATCGTGCAATGGCGAGCATCTGCTGCTCGCCACCGCTCAGCGTGCCGCCGAGCTGCCGATAGCGTTCCCGCAGAACCGGAAACATATCCAGCATCTTCTCGCGATCCTCGCTTGTCTCGCCAGCTTTCTTGCGCGTCGCCGCTCCCAGCATCAGATTCTCGGCAACCGTGAGATTGCTGAAGATATGGCGTCCTTCCGGAGTCAGCGTCATGCCCGCACGAACCCGATCTTCGACGTCGAGACGGGCTACATCCTTCCCTTCGAACCTGACCGCGCCGGCGGCCGGCGATACGAGGCCCATGATGGCGGAAATCAGCGACGTCTTGCCGGCTCCGTTCGGGCCAAGCAATGCCACGATCTCGCCCTCCTGAATCGCCAGCGATACACCGCGCACCGCCTCAATGCGGCCATAGCGGACAAACAGATCGCTAACTTCGAGCATGACCGATTTCGCCGTCCGATGAAGGGAGACCGGATGTCACAGGCCGACGACCATGCCGTCGGCCTGTGACACAATCCGGCAGACAACCCGAATGTACTAGAAGTAGGGCACCCAGGCCGGAACCTCGAACCACTCGAGAATCCGCTCACCGTCCTTGAAACCGATAACGGCAACCTTCTTCACCGGGAATCCGGGGCCGCCTTTGTACACAAAGGTTTCTGACGTCAGGCCTTCGAGCGAGTCGGCCGCGTAAAGTGCTTCGCGCACCGCTGTCGGATCGGTCGATCCGGCGAGCTCGATGCCTTGCTTCAGAAGCAGCATGACATCGCCACCGAGCCCGAAAAACACGCTCGCGACCTCGTAACCGCGCTCGGTGCAGTCCTTGTAGAACTCATCGAGCTTGCTGCCTTCGACCGGAAAACCATGTGTTGCAAAGAAGACCGTGCCATCGACATTGGCAGCACCGCCGGCAACGTCGGCCAGCGTGATGTCGTCGAAGCCGTCCGAACCGAACACCATCGAATTGATGCCAGCTGCGCGAAGTTGACGAATGAGAATGCCGACATCCGGATTAACCGACGAAATGTGAATCACATCGGGAACCGGATTCATGGCCCTGATCTCGGTGATCTGCGGCGACCAGTCGGTCGTGCCGACCGAATGGTTGAGCCGGCCGACGACCGTACCGCCAAGTCGCTCGAAGGTCTCGCCGAACCATTCCGGAAGCATCTCGGTCCAGGTTGCGTAGTCCTTCGAAACCAGCAGCAGTGCAGTACGCCCGCCCTTCGCATAGGCCACCTCGGCGGCAGCCGCTGCATTGTACGGATCAGGCACCGAGGCGGTCATGAAGGTCGTTTCGTCGCCGATCTGAAACATTTCGACCTGCGTGTTGACCGCCGAGAACACGGTCACCCCATAACCCACGGCGAGCTGCGTCAGCGGAATCAGTGAATCCGACGCCGGGGTTCCGGTCAGGGCGATAACGCCCTCGTCGAGATACTCCTGCCCGAGCGTCACGGCGAGTTGCGGATCGCTGCGAGAATCGCGAATGACCACTTCGAGCGGTTGGCCGAGTATGCCACCCCCTTCGTTGATGATTTCGGCCATGCATTGCATGCCGCCGCCGGGCGTCACGGGTGCCCAGTCGCCTGTAAGACTAAGACCCGCGCCGTAGCGAATGGCTTCTTGTGCGGCCGCACCGCCAACAGACGCCAGCAACGCGACTGCTGCGATGGACACGATACCGATACGTTGCGACATGATTCCCTGTTCCTCCCTGTTGATTTAAGTCGGGACGTTCGCCCCCGACCGACCGGTCAGTTGACCCCGCCTTCTCTTCTGTCACCGATATAGACCTCGATCACCGCCGGGTTCGACTGAATTTCCTCCGGCGTTCCTTCTGCAATAATCTCGCCGAGATGAAGGACCGAGATTCGCTCGCAAACCTTCATGATGAACCGCATATCGTGATCGATAATGATCACGGCGCAGCCATATTTGTCGCGAATGGCGCGAACCGAAAGAATCAGCTCGTCCGATTCCTTGTGGTTCATGCCGGCGGCCGGTTCGTCGAGGAGAAGGACGTCCGGCGCCAGCGCCAGCGCGCGGGCGATCTCCAGCCGGCGCTGATAACCATAGGAAAGTTCGTTGGCAAACCGGTCAGCCAGATCGGCGAGGCCGAGCTCCGCCATGATATTGTCGACACTGATCATTTCGATCCGCGCCGCGCGATGCGTCGCACAGGTAGTGTGCGCCACTTCTATGTTCTGGCGCACGGTCAGCTGGCCGAACAGACGAATGTTCTGAAACGTGCGACCCACGCCGGCGATCGCGCAGCGCGTCGCGCTGGCCCCGGTCAGAGATTGTCCAAAGAGCGTGATCGTACCGCTGCTGGGCACGACGACGCCGCTGATGACGTTCATCAATGTCGTCTTGCCGGCACCGTTCGGACCGATCAGTCCGACGATCTCGCCGGGACGGCACTGCAGCGTAACATTCCGCAGCGCATAGACGCCGCCGAAATGTTTGCTGACCGCCTTGACCTCAAGGACGCCCGCCGGTTCCGGCGTCACGTCACGGGAGGCCGACGGAAGCGATAAACTGCCGAACATCCGCCTGCCCTCCCCTGTTTTGCGGCCGAATTGGCAGACTGCGCGTTTTTATGGTTGCCCGTCGATGGCACAATGGGCTTATCATTAGACCATGATCCTAATGGCGTCCGATATGGTGTCAAGATAATGATTCCCGACGCGCCGTCGTCGCCCCCTGTTTCGGCCTCTTCCGATGACCATCGAAGGGCGTCGTCACCGCCATCGATCGCACACGATCGCAGCTCGCTGGCTCGCGAAATCACAACCGAAGAGAAAGATATCTATCGACGCGAGGGCGCGACGGTCCTGCGCGGTATCATTCCGCCGGAATGGATTGCCCATCTGCGCGGCGGGTTCGATGCGCTCGAACGGAATTTCGGACCCGATGTGCTTATCGAACGCCCCGGAGGGAACAAGGGCCGTTATGTAAACGAACAGGATCGCTGGCGGGCGATACCCCAGTTCTACGATTTCGCAATGGAATCGCCCATCAGCGAGATCGCCGCGACCATCATGGTATCGCAGACCGTCAATTTTTTTATCGATCAGTATTTCATCAAGGACGAGGGCGTCGTGCTGCCGACGCCCTGGCATCAGGACCTGCCCTATCTCAGTGTATCGGGCCACCAGATCGTGCGCGTCTGGGTACCGACCGACCCGATGCCACGCGAAATGTCGCTTGAGGTGGCACTGGGATCGCATCTTGGCGACGTGCTCTATCGTCCGGTCCAGGCGACGCCGTCCGCCAACTACAAATACGACGAGCGGCTGCCGCTGCTGCCCGATGAGAGCGAGATCCGCAAGCGCTGGAAGATCGGCGCCTGGGACGTCGTTCCCGGGGATTGTCTCGTGTTTCATGGCGGGCTGCTGCACGGTTCGCCCGGCGGAAGCGTTACCGGAGGCGGCCGGCGCCGCGTCGCCGCCTATCTGTGGGCCGGCGACGATGCGCGCTATACGATCCGGCCCGGCCGCAACATGCCGCCGCTGCCGGTCGCCGGGGTGAGCGACGGTGGGCGGCTCGATTCGGCGATGTTCCCGCGGGTCTGGCCCCGACCTCTGCCCGCTTCGTTGGCGGCGATGCGGCCGCCGCGACCGGTCCTGGCCGCCTGAACGAATCCATCGGGAGCCGACGCAATGGCGGAATCGCAATGGTATCGGCGTGAACCCGATGCAATCGTCCGGGTCGAAATCGCCGGCCATCGCGTCGTCACCTACAGCTATGGAACTTCCGACGATGTTTTGCTGCTGTTGAACGGCGGCCCCGGCATTCCCTGCGACTATCTCCGCGAACCGATGATCCGCATGGTCGATGCGGGATATCGCGTGATCGCCTTCGACCAGCTCGGCACCGGACAATCCGATCGGCCTGACGATCCGACGCTTTGGACGATCGAGCGTTACGCCGACGAGGTCGAATCGATCCGACTGGCACTCGGGCTGGGCCGCATCAATCTGCTGGGCAATTCCTGGGGCGGCATGCTCGCCGTCGAATACGCGCTCGCTCATCAGGACGCGCTAAATACCCTGGTGCTCGACAACACCTTTGCCGACACGCAATTCCAGGTCTCGGAGTCACGCCGTTTGCGCGCGGCGCTGGGTCCCGAAACGGTCGCGATGATGCAAAGTCATGAGGCGGCGGGCACGTTCGATCATCCGGAATACCAGGCGGCGCTCACCCTGCTCGAGTACCGCCATACCTGTCGCCTGCTGGAATGGCCGGCACCGCTTCTCAAATCGTTCGGCGACTGGAACCGCCAGGTCAAGATGACGCTGCTCGGTCCGCGCACCTTCGTCTTCGACGGTAACCTGCAATACTGGAACCGGCTGCCCGATCTGCACCGGCTGCAGGTTCCAACGCTGGTCAATGCCGGCCTGCATGACGAAGTGACGCCGGCAAGTGCGATGCGAACGGCGCGCGCTTTACCGAATGCCGAGTGCCATGTGTACCGGAACGCCGCGCATGTCCCCTATTACGAATGCCCCGACGAGTATTTTTCGGTGCTCACGGATTTTCTGGACCGCCACCGGCGCTGACCTCGCCTGGCGACCCTAGGCCTTTGCGAGGGCGGCATAGGGCGGCAGCGCCAGCATGCCGCCATCCGCGACAATTTCGGTTCCCGTGATGAATGACGACAGATCCGAAAACAGGAACACACACAGATTGGCGATATCCTGGGCATCTCCGAGCCGGCGCAACGGGATCATGTCGACGACCATGTTCCGCATGTCGTTGTTGTTGTCGAGCCGGGCCTGCATCGGCGTGACGACGACGCCGGGCAGAATTGCATTGGATCGGATGCCGTTGGCCGCAAACTGAATGGCGATGGATTTCGAGAGCGCCAGCACGCCGGCCTTCGAGACCTGATAGGCATCCTGTGGCATCGGATCGCCGCGCACGCACTGGATGCTCGAGACCTGCACCGCGGAACCACCGCCGCTTCTGATCATCAGCGGCACGGCATGCCGCAAGGTATGCCGCATCGCCGTCAGGTTCACGTCGATGGTCCGGTCCCATGCCTCGCGCTGCCCGTCCACCACCGATCCGTCGAGATCCCACATGTTCAGCCCGGCAACATTGCCGAGAAAATCGAGGCGGCCCGTCTTCGTGAAAAAGCCCTCAATGGCACTAGCAACCGCGGTCTCGTCCGTGATGTCGGTCGGCGCGTAAACGGCGCGAGCGCCTGCATCGCCGGTCGCACCCGGGCCGATCGCATCGGGCCGCGGCTTCACATCGAGCATCAGCACGTCGGCACCCAGCCGCAGCAGCTCGCGGGAAATCTGAAGCCCCATGCCGCCGCCGGCGCCGGTGACGACGGCCGAACGTCCGGTGAAATCGACGCCCTCGACAAAGCTCGCGCACATATCCGGACCTGTCGGTTGAGCCGGGCTAGCCGGCGAGGCCGCGCGCCACCGCACGCCCGCAGGCGGCCAGCGCATCGTCAGCTTCGGGCAGCAAACCGCGCAACAGCAGAAACCCGTGGATCATGTCGTCGTAACAGACTTCTTCGACAGCCACTCCGGCCGCTTTCAGCCGCGCCGCATAGGCCTGACCCTCGTCGCGCAAAGGATCGAAACCGCAGGTCAGAACATAGGCCGGCGGCACGACAGAGAGATCGCTCGCCCGCAGCGGCGAGCAGAGCGGATGCTCGAAATCTTTCGGGCTGCGCGTATAGGAGGCGATGTAGAACGGCAGCGAGTTCAGAAAATATCCCTTGGAATAGAGCCGGATCGATTCCGTCTCGGTTCCCATGTCGACATTGGGATAGATCAGCAGCTGGAATTTGAGCGGTGGGCCCTGCCGTTCCGCCGAAAGCAGCGTCACGCCGGCGGTAAAATTGCCGCCCGCACTGTCGCCGCCGACGGCGATCCGCGCGGGGTCAATCCCGAACTCGCGCGCGCGCGACACGATATCGACGGTGGCGGCGAAACAATCTTCCAGGGGGTCGGGAAACTTTGCCTCCGGCGAGAGCCGGTAGTCGATCGAAAAGACGACGGCCTGCGCGCTGTTGGCAATGATCCGGCAGGACGAATCGTGCGTGTCGAGCGACCCGCGGATGTAACCGCCACCGTGAAAAAAGACGAGCGCGGGCCGCGCTGCACCGGCCAGCGGTTCGTAGATGCGCATGGCCAGATCGCCCGCAGCACCCTTCACGCGGCCTTCCGAAATCCGATGAACGTCTGGCTTCGGTCCGTCGACCCCCGCCAGATCCTTGTCGAAACCGGTTCGGGCGTCGGCCGGCGCCATGATCTCGACCGGAATTTCGTTCGGGTCGGGCGGCAGCGAGAGAATTTCCTTGAGTTTCGGATGCAGCGTCATGTTGCGATCCTGCGCATCATCGAACGTTCCTTGTCGGTTCGATTTCAGGAAGCGAGCCGGACGCCGATATCAAGATCGCCCGAGAAGCGGGGCATGATCTCTTCGGAGAAGCGTCGCATCCAGCGCCGGCGCGGCTCCTTCGGAACGCCGGGCGTCGCGGTATGGATGAGGAACGTATCGAACCCGGCATCGATGAACAGCTGCAGCTTCCTGGCAACCGTATCGGGATCGCCGACGAGCTGCCATTGGCACCAGGGCGGGATCGATTCCGGATTGCAGCGATCTTTCATGCCCGCGAAAATCGAGCTCCAGGCCTTGTAGGTCTGCAAATTCTGCCAGTTGTCCTTGTCGGCTTCGTAGTGATCGACCTGTGCCTTCATGAAGCGGGGGATGTAGGTCTTGGCCTCTTCGACCGCCTCTTCCGTGGTGTCGCCGATGATGCAGTTGATCATGATTGGAAAGCGGAAATCCGTGCCGAGGCCGTTTGCGGTGGCGCGCCCGCGCCACAGGCGCAAGGTTTCGCATTGCGCCTCGTAATTGCCGATCGAGGTGCACATCGGCGGCAATCCCATATCAGCCATTCGCTCGGCCGTGCCGGGACTGCCGATGGCGCCGTAGAAATGGATCGACTTCCGGCGCGCTTCGCTCAGGACGGGGCGCACGACAACTTCCTTGGGAACCTTGATGTACTGGCCGTTATAGTCGAACTTCGCGCCGGATAGGCCGAGCTGGATGACGTCCCAGATTTCCTTGAACCGCTGCTGCGCCTCGTCCATCTCGATCGAAAAGGCATCGTACTCGGCCTTCGCAACCCCGCGACCCATGCCGAGATGCAGCGGTGCGTCGGTCAGCGAGGCGAGTTGCGCAATGTCTTCGGTCAGTCGCAGCGCGTCATACCAGGGTGTCACCAGAACGCAGCTCCCGAGGCCGAGTGCGGGAAAATGCGCGGTGATGTTCGACATCAGTGCAAGCGGATTCGGGGTGGGGAAGTAATCCGAAAAATGATGCTCGATCAGCCACGCGGTGGTCAGGCCCAGCCCCAGATTATGTTCGCAGTCGCCCAGAAGCCCTTTGTACATCTCGGCATCGCTCGTGCCGGGATTGTCGACCGCCGTCGCAACGAAACCGAAATTGATGGATTTTCTGTACATCGCCCCGCTCCCTGTCACTCCATCCTGCCGTCGAAGGCGGCGATGGGCCCCGGTTCGCACCTGCAAGACCGGATTTTCTGTTTCACGACCCTGGCTGGCATCGCGTTGCAGTTCTCGCGTCGGATGCCGGCGGCTTTGTGTTTTGAACCAATGGTCGATATTGTAGACCAATGATACACGCCGGCTTTGGCCAGTCAACCGGCGAGATGGTTGCGAGCCGATGGGTCTCGAGTGCCGGATGCGATGAGATGCATCCGTGTTTATGGTGTCGGCCCGGCTCAGCGCCGGGCTGTCTCGTTCATGCCGCCGTCTTTGTGAGGTCCGATAATGTCCGTCGATCGAAATCGCGCCAACCAGGAAGCCTTCGACCGCCTCTGCGCGGCCGAACCCGTCGTCGTCGATGTGCGCGCCGCCATCGATGTTGCACCAGGGCTCACGCCCGACATGGTGCTCACCTCCGGCCCGCCGATGCCGTGGCCGGATTATATCGGCGGACAGCGCGACGCGATCATCGGCGGCGCCCTGTTCGAAGGCCTCGCATCCGATCGCGAGGACGCAATCCGCAAGCTCGATTCCGGCAAGATCAGGGTCGGCGGATGCCACGATTTCGGCTGCGTCGGTTCGCTCGCGGGTATTTATACCGCCTCGATGCCGGTTTTCGTCGTGGAGAACCGGGCGTTCGGCAATACCGGCTACTGCAATTTCTACGAGGGCACCAATCCGCGGCGCCTGAATTACGGCGTCTACGACCAGGGCGTCCATGACCGGCTGCTGTTCATCCAGAACGAGGTCGCGCCGGTGATCGCCGAAGCGATCCGCGCCGCCGGCGGGGTTGCGCTGAAGCCGCTAATGTCGCGCGCCCTGCATATGGGCGACGAATTGCATAGTCGTAACACGGCCTCGTCACTGCTGTTTGCCAAGGAGCTGATGCCGCATTTTATCGACATGGCGGCGAAGAATCGCGACGCCGTCAAGCATGCCGTGCAGGCGATGACCGAGGATCATTACTTCTTCCTGCGGCTGTCGATGGGTGCCGCAAAGGCCAGCGCCGATGCGGCCCACAAGATCGACGGCTCCAGCATGGTGACCGCGATGGTGATCAGCTGTCGGGGCTTTGCGATTCGGGTGAGTGGACTGGGCGACGAATGGATCACCGGCCCGTACCCGCAGCTCCAGGCGAAATTGTTCGACGGCCATACCGAGGACGAGATCACCTGGATGGGCGGTGAGAGCATCATTACCGAGACGATCGGGCTTGGCGGCTTCGCCCAGGCCAACGCGCCGACTTTGCAGAAATATCAGGGCGGATCCGCAAAGGCGATGATCGAGCGCAACGAGGAACTCTACCGGATCACCATCGGCGAGAATCCGAATTATCATATCCCGGTCCTGAATTATCGCGGTACGCCGACCGGCATCGACATCTTCCGAGTGGTCGAGACCGGCATCCTGCCGGCGATGGATATCGGCGTTGCCGGCCGCGACGGCGGCCAGATCGGCGCCGGCATCGTGCGCGCACCGATCGAATGCTTTACCGCGGCGGTCGACAAATACCGGGCCCGCTACGGCGGCGGTGCCCGATGACATCGATCCTGGCCCTGGTGCCGGATCGCTGGGATCCACCCGACCTCGTGGGCGACAGTCTGACGGCGCGCGGCATCGACATCCACATCGTCTATCCGCATGAAGGCGGACGGCCGAGCGCGCGCGAACTCGATGCCGACGGGCTGGTCATCATGGGCGGGCCGCAGAGCGTCACCGATCCGGCCCATGCCGCGATGTTCGACGACATGGCAGCCCTGGTGCACGACTTCCACGACACCGGCCGCCCGGTGCTTGGCGTCTGTCTCGGCGGGCAGGTCGTCGCGCATGCGTTCGGCGCCGACGTTCGTCGCGTCGGCGAGCTGCAGTTCGGGTTTCTCGATATCCGCACGCGCGACGACGCCGCAGCCGATCCGCTGCTCGGCGCGCAGCCCGGCACGAACAAGATCTTTTGCTGGCACGAGGACTGCTTCGACCTGCCGCAGGGATCGGTATGGCTGGCGGAGGCCGACCGCGTGCCGCATTATGCCTTTCGCATGGGCGAACGCACCTACGGCTTTCAGTGCCATTTCGAGTTCACGCGGCCGACGCTCGACCGGTTGATGGAGCGCGGCGCGCATCTGGTGCCGAAGAATCTGGGGACCCGTGGCGTTGAACTGATCGATGCGTTGCCGCAGGAAATCGAGCGCCATCTCGGGGCCGCAAACCGATTCGGCGCCGGCCTTTCGGACCGTTGGGCGGAACTAGTCTGCGCCGCAGGCCGCGAACGCGGCAATCGGCCGGCCGCCGCCGCGGCGCGGTAGGCGGCGGCATATCGGGCGGCACCCGATATGCGAGCAATTCCGGGGCTTGGCAGCGGCGCGGTCAATGGGCTAATTTATGGACCTCTGGGTGGAGTGACGATGCCGGACCAGCAACATAAATCCGATTCCGCGGTCCCTGCCGCCGGCCGCCACTTCGATGCGGTCGTCATCGGCGCCGGTTTCGGCGGCCTCTATATGCTCCATCGGCTGCGCTCGATGGGCTTCTCGGTCCGCGTCTTCGAGACTGGCAGCGACATCGGCGGCACCTGGTTCTGGAACGCCTATCCGGGCGCGCGCTGCGACGTCGAGAGCATGGAATACTCCTATCAGTTCTCCGAGGAACTGCAGCAGGAATGGGTGTGGACCGAGCGCTATGCCTCGCAGCCCGAGATTCTCCGCTACCTGCATCATGTGGCGGATCGTTTCGATCTGCGCCGCGATATCCAGCTCGACACGCGCGTCACCGCCGCGCATTACGACGAGGATACCGGCCGCTGGCTGATCGGGACGGACGACGGCAACCGGGTCAGCGCCCAGTATTGCGTCATGGCAACGGGATGCCTGTCCGCCCGCAACGTGCCAAACATCAGGGGCCTTGAAACCTTCAAGGGTCCGACGTACCACACCGGCGAATGGCCGCACGAGCCGATCGACTTCACCGGCAAGCAAGTCGGCGTGATCGGCACAGGTTCGTCGGCGATCCAGAGCGTTCCGATGATCGCCGAACAGGCGAAACAGCTTTACGTCTTTCAGCGCACCCCGGCCTATAGCGTGCCGGCAGCCAACCATCCGCTCGATGCGAAACTGCAGGCGGCAATCAAGGCCGATTACAAAGGGTTCCGCCAACGCGCCAAGCAGAACCGCGCCGGCATCCTGTTTACGGTCGGCATCAAGTCGGTATTTCAGGTTTCGGACGAAGAGCGCCGGCGCGAGTTCGAGACGCGCTGGGCGAATGGCGGTATCGCGTTCCTCGCTGCCTATGCCGATCTCTTCGACACGATCGAAGCGAACGACGTTGCCGCGGAATTCATCCGGAACAAGATCCGCAGCATCGTGAAGGATCCCAAGGTTGCCGAGCTGCTCTGCCCGCATACGATCGCCGGATGCAAGCGGCTCTGCGTCGATACCGACTATTACGCCACTTACAATCGCCCGAACGTCGCGCTGGTCGACGTCAAGGCGGCGCCGATCGAAGAGATCACGCCACGCGGCGTCAAAACCTGCAGCCGCGAATACGAGCTCGATACGCTCGTGCTGGCAACGGGTTTCGATGCGATGACCGGCGCGCTCACCCGGATCGACATTCGCGGCAAGGACGGGCAGCGGCTTGCCGAGAAATGGGAAGACGGGCCGCGCAGCTATCTGGGCGTCGCGCTTGCCGGGTTCCCGAACCTGTTCACCATCACCGGCCCGGGCAGCCCCTCGGTGCTGAGCAATATGGTTCCCTCGATCGAGCAGCATGTCGAATGGATTTCCGACTGCATCGATTACATGCGCAAGCACGGTCACGATCGAATCGAGGCGACACCCGATGCCGAAGACGACTGGGTCTCGCATGTGCAAGATATCGCCAA
Organism: Dongiaceae bacterium; assembly: GCA_040902665.1. GTDB lineage: Bacteria > Pseudomonadota > Alphaproteobacteria > Dongiales > Dongiaceae > JAWXBK01. The sequence continues at coordinate 5,802 of JBBDWX010000213.1, read as the reverse complement.
TGCATCGGTCTATCCCTCCTGCGACAGCTGGTATCTCGGCGCCAACATTCCCGGCAAGCCGCGCGTGTTCGCGCCCTATATCGGCTTTCCGCAATATGTCGAGAAAGCCAACGCGATCGCGCGCGACGGCTATCGCGGCTTCGAACTCTCGCGCAATCGCCAGAAACAGCTGGCGGGGTAAGCTGCCCGAGCGCATCGGAGTCGAGCTGACCGAAAACTGTGCCATGACTCCAACGGCCGCCGTCAGCGGTCTTTATTTCAGCCACCCCGAAAGCCGATATTTCGGCGTCGGACGCATCGGCCGCGATCAGGTCATCGACTATGCGCGCCGCAAGGGCATGGCACTGGCCGAGACCGAACGGTGGCTCGCCCCGAGCCTCGACTACGATCCGGCTGCGAAAGAGGTCGCCTGATCGATGCGAGAAGTGCCCATCGGCCCTCGCGTTGCCTTCGGTCCGGAGAACATGCGGTAGCGCGACTCCGGCACAATGAACGCCGTGTGCGCGGTCATTCGATTGACAGAGAGTCCTGTGTCACGGTCTGATTCCTGCGAATGAGACCCTGTCGCAGATCGGAGCGATTGATCATGCAAGAGAAACCCGCCTACACACCGCCGAAAGTCTGGAAATGGGATGCCGAGAGCGGTGGCAAGTGGGCGGCGATCAATCGCCCGGTCGCCGGCGCGACGCACGAAAGGGAATTGCCGGTCGGCCGGCACCCGCTGCAGCTGTATTCGCTGGCGACGCCCAATGGCGTCAAGGTGACGATCATGTTGGAGGAACTGCTTGCACTGGGAAAGCAGGAAGCGGAGTACGATGCATTTCCGATCTCGATCGAAAATGGCGATCAGTTTGGAAGCGGGTTTGTGGCGATCAATCCGAACTCGAAAATACCCGCTTTGCTCGACCGCAATATGTCGCCGCCGACACGCATATTCGAATCGGGAGCAATACTGCTTTATCTGGCCGAGAAGTTCGAAGCATTTGTTCCACGCGGGCGCTCCGATCGCGCGGAATGCATGTCGTGGCTGTTCTGGCAGGTCGGCAGCGGCCCCTATCTCGGCGGCGGCTTCGGACATTTCTATGCCTATGCGCCGGAGCGGCTCGAGTATCCGATCAACCGATACACAATGGAGGTGAAGCGGCAGCTCGATGTGCTGGACAGGAATCTGGCGAGCCGGCGCTATATCTGCGGCGACGATTACACGATCGCCGACATCGCCAGCTTTCCGTGGTACGGCGATGTTGTGCTCAACAATGCCTATGAGGCGGGGGAATTCCTCGATGCCGCGTCCTACACGCATATTGTGAGATGGGCTTCCGAGATTAACCAGCGCCCGGCGGTTCAGCGTGGCCGGCGGGTCAACATGACATGGGGGCCGGAGGCAGAACAGGTTCCCGAACGACACGGCGCCGCCGACTTTGATTGAGAGCCGACCGGAGAGCAGAGGTCTCGCCACACCGGCGCGTCGGCGACGACATGGCGCAGGCCGCCTTATTCGAAGTCTTCTGCGGCCTGCTGTTTGGCCGACCGGCGATGGGGACCGATCCGCCGGCGGTATGACGAAGCGGATGGCGTCGGCCATTAGCCGGCGATTGGGCGCCGAAGACGATTCGGTTTTTCAGGGCGCAATGGCGGTGCCCGCAGTCTGTAGCTAGCGGGTCTCAGCAGTGACCTTCCCTGTTACTACGGTGAACAGGGTATTTTTTCAATTATTGACCTGAATTCCGCGACAATTTGCGCCGTATTCCGCTGATCAAAGGCGCTTTTTGGCGGCAATTCCCTACGTTTCAAAACAGGGAACTCGGTCCATCGAAACAGGGAATGTGACGACCCGGAAGAGCGAATCCGGAATGCGAAGCAAGGTAATCGATTTCTTGCGCATGAGAGACCAGGACGGCCGTGACATCGCTCACAAGCTGCAGGTTTCTACGCGGATTCGCAACAATCCTGGTGTCGTGCACTGACGGATGGCGGCGCTCGCAGCATGGGATCTCATTGAGATGGAGAGATACAAAGGTGGGATGAACGCGCCGGTATCCGGGATGATGTTGGGATTTTTCCGGTGCAAGGTGGGATGAGATCGGAACTTTGCGGGATGCGTCTGGGATTCAATCTTCGCTAAGCGGGATTTGTTTTCAGTTTGATGAGATGTTCATGCAGTTCAGCGGAATGCGCACTTTCCCCGCTATTCACAATGCCGACGATATTATTTTCGATGTCGGGTTTTTCTTGACTCCATTCGATGTGTCCATGAACCTTCCCTCAATTAGGTGGACGATTGGAGTTGCAGTCATGCGATGCACATCGAACAAACTGTTTGCATTTGAGTTGGTCGAGTCGTGGCATGAGTGAGACACGCCCCACACAGCGACACCGTTCGCGATCCACGTTGGCGATCGAAGAGAGACCGATTGCAACGCTCCGACCTTATGGCGGGAACGCACGGACGCACTCGAAGCGGCAGGTCCGGCAACTCGCAGAGAGCATCGCGCGATTTGGTTTCACCAACCCGGTTCTGATTGCCGATGACGACACCATCCTCGCAGGCCATGGCCGCATCGAGGCGGCGAAAGCGATCGGCATGACCCATGTGCCGACCGTACGCCTCTCTCATCTATCGGCTGCCGAGCGGCGCGCCTATGTGATTGCCGACAACAAGCTCGCGCTCAATGCCGGGTGGGACCAGGACCTGTTGGCGATTGAGCTGCAGGCTCTGGTTGATCTCGACTTCGATGTCGAGCTGACCGGCTTCTCGCTGGCCGAGGTCGACCTGGTACTCGATGCCGCCAGCGACCGGGCGGTCCCCGGAACCGATGGACCCGCGGACGCTATCCCGCCCTTGCCGGCCGTCGCCGTCAGCCGTCACGGCGATCTCTGGCTGTGCGGCCGGCACCGGGTGCTCTGCGGCGATGCCCGGCTGCCTCAGGACTACAACGCTTTGCTGGAAGATCGCCGGGCCGACCTGATCTTCACCGACCCGCCCTACAATGTACCGGTCGATGGCCATGTTTGCGGCCTGGGGCGGATCCGCCACCGCGAGTTCGCCATGGGTGCCGGCGAGATGTCCGAAGCGGCGTTCACGGCCTTCCTCGCCGAGACGCTGGGGGCCGCCACTGCCCTGTGCCGTGACGGTGCCATTGCTTACGTCTGCATGGACTGGCGCCACATGGGCGAGCTGCTGGCCGCCGGCAAGCGGGTGTTCAGCGAGCTCAAGAACGTCTGTGTCTGGAACAAGACCAATGGCGGTATGGGGTCGTTCTACCGCTCCAAGCATGAGCTGATTTTCGTCTTCAAGATCGGCAATGCCCCGCATTTGAACAATTTCGGCCTCGGTGATACCGGCCGCTATCGCACCAATGTCTGGGACTATCCGGGCATCAACAGTTTCGGGGCGAGCCGCGATAGCGCCCTGGCGATGCATCCGACGGTCAAGCCGGTGGCGCTGGTCGCCGATGCAATCCGTGACTGCTCCAGGCGGGGCGCCATCGTGCTCGACAGCTTCGCCGGCTCAGGCACGACGCTTATTGCAGCCGAAAAAACCGGCCGGTGCGCCATGCTCATCGAATATGACCCGGCTTATTGCGACACCATTGTCAGGCGGTGGCAGACCCTGACCGGCAAGCACGCGACGCTGGCCGCAACCGGAGAACGCTTCGAGGATGTGGACGAACAGCGATTGAGCAACCAACCCACCGTGGAGCGGGTAGCATGAGTGACCCAACTGATCCGCCTGAACTCCCTGACGACCATGGCCCGCATGAGCCCCAAGGCAATGCGCAGGGCAACGGAGATCAAGCCAAGCCGTACAAAGTCGGCTATGGCAAGCCGCCCGTCGAGACGCGATTCAAGAAAGGCCGATCGGGTAACCCTTACGGCAGGCCGCGCAAGCGAAAGTCTGAACCGGTCAATTCTTCAAATGCGGCATTTCTTGAGCTGCTGACCCAAGAGGCTCATAGACCGATAGCACTTCGAGAGAATGGTCAGCCGATCAAGCTGTCGGCCATGCAGGCCGCAATGCGAGCCCTCTGGGCCGAGGCCATCAAGGGTAAACGGCTTTCTCAGAAACTTGCCTTTGGGATAGAGCGGGAGGCCGAGGCCGAGCGCAGGCAATTGGAATCGTCAAAGTACGAATGGCTTTGGGAGCTCAAGGCGAGGGGCAGGCGCATTATTGCGGAGTGCAACCGCTCGGGCCAACCGGTACCTGAACTCTACCCTCACCCGGATGACATTATTGTCGATCGGTTGACGCGTGAAACCCACGTCGATGGTCCCTTGTCCCGCGAACATGATGATTACTACAGGTACATAGCAGCGGCTCGAGACTTTTGTCTGCTGTACTCCGAGTATCTGAAGAGAATGAAAATTGAGATTGTCGCCCAGTATCTGGATAGGAAACCCACGTGTGCATTCCTGGTTCTGGCACATATGGTAAATTCGAAACTACCCACGCGCTACCGCTGGGCCAAAGTTAGGAACTCTGGCGGATTTGGCGAGGCGATGGGCCATCAAGCATCTGGCCGGGAAGGCAACCTGTACGACGATCAAGGTTTCGCGCTTATGTGGGAGTATAGCTCGCTCCCCCGGCGTGAGTTGCGGCGACGAGTCAAGGAAGGCTTCGCTCAAATTGAAATATTGCAGTCCAAATGTTCGAGACTTCTAAAGTCAGACGACGACAAACCCAATCGGAAGGCAGGTCATTGGCAAGTCAAGCTGGTTACCAAGCAAAAGCCGGAGACTATCGAAACGATCGCGCGGATTGCATCAGAGGAAGGCTTGCGCGAAATTTCAGTAACCCCCTTGGGACGCTCGTCATCAAAATTAATTCTGGCCGTTTGAACGCCTAACCAATCAAGCCAATGGCCTCGCTAAGATTCGCGCATGGCGCCGAGCCACCATGCGCACCCCCTGCACTTCTGGACGATCAGGCGCCAACTCTCGGAATAGGATAGGCTACGTTGCAAAACAGCTCTTTCCGCGCTGCGTTTCAAACCATTCGACTTGATCCGCGCGGTTCACCGGCTTCTTCCGGTCATCATTGGCAGGTGGGCCTGATTTTAGCTGGAGCGGACGAAACCGGGAACCGTCTCCAGTTTGGATGATGCGCTCGCGTCAGGACGTCCGAAATTTCAAGATGATGTCGCTCGACCATATTCGATGACAGGCAATCCCGACCAGCCCGTCGCCAGATGAAGCGGAATTTTCCAGCCAGGGGCCCGGTCCAGGGTTGGGGGCAACCGCATGCCTCGCCGGATTCTACTCAAATCTGGAGAAGTTCGCGGGCTCAGGTCGATCGCGGCGTTCTCCTAGTTTAACACTATGGTATATGTGACCACAATCTATGGTCTCTTGGTCAACTTTCACAAAGTAGATTTCACTTTTGTCGCCTTGCATCACCGGAGGCTATGCCTCTTCGGGCAAACCACCAAAGTGCACCAGCAGAAACAATCATTGCTGCTAGTCCCAGCCATGCCGTTGCGGGATATTCGCGCTGATCTGCAACGAATGAGTCATGTATCAGTATGACAAACATGACCGCTACGAATGTTCCATACGCAACTGAAAACCACTTCACGAAATGCAAAAGAAATCGCCCATACGCACGTACTACGTCCCAATAGATCGATTTAAGTCGCGAGAATCTCATTGGCCGCACTCACAATCATCGCCTATTGTTGGAGTTGCAGGCGAAAATCCCCCGGTAAACCCAATCCCTGCATATGCGCCGTAACCTATCCCGGGCCGCCCAGTGACCGGCCCCCATCGAGTGGTCCGGTTGGAATGTTAGTTCAGGGACGGGGT
>JBBDWX010000212.1:0-18455 GCA_040902665.1 Dongiaceae bacterium | reverse complement strand
CGGCGATCGGTTACGACTGGCAGAACTGGTCGATGATCAAGAGCCTGTTCAGCGGCCTGATGGATTATGCGCCCGGCTCCACCGATCTGGTGCCCGATCTGGCCGAGAGCTACGAGATCTCCGAAGACGGTCTCGTCTATACTTTCAAACTGCGCGACGGCGTCAAATTCCATAACGGCCGCGAGCTGGTCGCCGGCGACATCAAATACTCGATCGAGCGGGCGGTCGATCCGGAAACGCAGAGTCCCGGTCAGGGTTTCTTTGCCTCGATCGAGGGTTTCGATGCGATGGCATCGGGCGAGGCGGCAGAACTTTCCGGCATCGCCACGCTCGACGACGATACGGTCGTGTTCACGCTCTCGGCGCCGAATGCGACCTTCCTGCACATCCTCGCGATCAATTTCTCCTTCGCCGTGCCGAAGGAAGCGATCGACGAGCATGGCGCCGATTTCGCGACCCATCCGGTCGGCACCGGCGCGTTCAGCCTCGCCGAATGGACGCTCGGCCAGCGCCTCGTGTTCGAGCGCAACCTCGACTATCACCATGCGGGCCTGCCCTATCTCGACCGGATCACGTTCGAGGTCGGTCAGGAACCGACGGTCGCCCTGCTGCGTCTGCAGCGCGGCGAGGTCGACGTGCTCGGCGACGGCATCCCGCCGGCGCAGTTCGAGGAAGTGATGAACGATCCGGCGAACGAAGGCCTGATCGTCGAAGGCGGTCAGCTGCACACCGGCTACGTCACGATGAACAGCAACGTGGCGCCGTTCGACAACGTGCTGGTGCGCCGCGCCGTCAACATGGCGATCAACAAGGATCGCGTGGTCCGCATCATCAACAACCGCGCGGTGCCGGCGAACCAGCCGCTGCCGCCGTTGATGCCGGGCTACGATCACGAATATGCCGGCTATGCCTACGATCCCGAAGGCGCCAAGGCCCTGTTGGCCGAGGCGGGTCTCGCCGACGGCTTCGATACCGAACTCTATGTCATGAACACCGATCCGAACCCGCGTATCGCCCAGGCGATCCAGCAGGATCTCGCGGCCATCGGCATCCGCGCCGAGCTGCAGTCGCTGGCGCAGTCGACGGTGATCGCGGCGGGCGGCGAGCCGGGCCAGGCGGCGATGATCTGGTCGGGCGGCATGGCGTGGATCGCCGATTTCCCGGATCCGTCCAATTTCTACGGACCGATCCTGGGTTGCGGCGGTGCGGTGCAGGGCGGCTGGAATTGGGCCTGGTACTGCAACGAGGAGCTCGACGCCAAATCCGTCGAGGCGGATGCGATGGTCGGCGAGGATGTCGCCGCGGCCCGTCTCGATCTCTGGCGTTCGATCTTCATCGCCATCATGGACGATGCGCCGTGGGCGCCGGTCTTCAACGAGCAGCGTTTCACAATGCACTCGCCCCGGATCGGCGGCGAGGATGCGCTGTTCGTCGATCCGGTCCACATCCCCGTGAACTACAACCACGTCTTCGCAACCGACATGCAGTAGACGCGCGGCCAATTTGTCGATGGAATGCGACCCGCAGCCGGCCCAGGAACAATGGCGGCCGGCTGCGGGGACGCCATGCCAGCAAGGAGGCCGCCGATGGCCCATCAATGCAGCCACACCATCCATAAATCGATCCATCATTTCGGCTGGGACAATGCGCTGCCGCCAAGGCTGGTCGTGGCCCAGGGCGACACGGTGCAGTTCGATGCCAACGACGCTTCCTTCAACCAGCTCGGCCCGAAATCGACGGTCGGCGATGTCGCCACGCTGGATTTCGGCAAAATCAATCCGGTCACCGGGCCGATCTCGATCGACGGCGCCGAACCGGGCGATGCGGTCAAGGTGACGATCCTCGGCTTCCAGCCCTCCGGTTTTGGCTGGACTGCGAACATTCCCGGCTTCGGCCTGCTCGCCGATCAGTTCAGGGAACCCGCACTGCATCTCTGGAAATACGATACGACCGGCAGCAAGCCGGCGGCCTACGGACCGGGCGGCAGGGTGCCGCTCAAACCGATGTGCGGCACGATCGGGCTCGCACCGGGTGTCGCCGGTCATCACTCGATCGTTCCGCCGCGCAAGGTCGGCGGCAACATGGATATCCGCGACGTGGGCGAGGGCACCGAATTATGGCTGCCGGTCGAAGTCGCCGGCGGTCTCTTTTCCTGCGGCGACATGCATGCCGCACAGGGCGATGGTGAGGTTTGCGGCACGGCGATCGAAACCGCGATGTCGATCGCGCTCAAATTCGAGGTCGAGAAAGGCGCCAATTTGCCGTCGCCAATGTTTCGCACACCGGGGCCGGTGACGCGCCACGCCGATTCGAAGGGCTACGATGTGACGACGGGGATCGGCCCCGATCTGATGGAAGGCGCGCGCGCCGCCGTCTCTGCCATGATCGAGCTGCTGACGCGGATGCACAAGATGTCGGCGGTCGAGGCTTACATCCTGTGCAGCGTGGCCGGCGATCTCAGGATCAGCGAGATCGTCGACCAGCCGAACTGGATCGTCAGCTTCTACTTTCCGCGCGCCGTGTTCGAATGAGCGTTGCGCCGGCCGTCAGGATCGAGCCCGCGCGGCCGCTCCTGTCGGTCGAGGCGCTCGATCTCGGCTTTCGCACCGAAGCGGGTTTCGTACGCGTGCTCGACGGCGTCGGCTTCACGGTCGGCGCCGGCGAGACGGTCGGTCTGGTCGGCGAATCCGGTTGCGGCAAGAGCGTCACCGCCATGTCGATCATGCGGCTCATTCCGACGCCGCCGGCGGTGATCGAAGGCGGGCGCATCGTTTTCGACGGCCACGATCTGCTGGCGCTCGACGAAAGGGAGATGCGCGCGTTGCGCGGCGACCGCATCGGCATGATCTTCCAGGAGCCGATGACCAGCCTCAATCCGACCTTCACGATCGGTTTCCAGATCGCCGAAGTGTTGCGGCTGCATCGCGGGCACGATCGCGCGCGGGCCGAGCAGGAGATCATCGAGATGCTGCGCGCGGTCGGCGTCGGTGCGCCCGAGCGGCGGCTTCGGCAGTATCCCCATCAGCTTTCCGGCGGCCTGCGTCAGCGCATGATGATCGCAATGGCGCTGGTCTGCCGGCCGGCGCTGCTGATCGCCGACGAACCGACCACGGCGCTCGATGTGACCATCCAGGCGCAGATTCTCGATCTGCTGCGCCGGCTCCAGGAACAGATGGGCATGGCGGTTCTGCTCATCACCCACGATCTCGGCGTCGTGGCGGAAATGTGCGATCGCGTCGTCGTCATGTATGCGGGCCATGTCGTCGAACGCTGTTCGACGCGCGATTTGTTTCGGCAGCCCCGCCATCCCTACAGCGCCGGGCTGCTGCTGGCGACGCCGCGCCGCGCGCCGCGCGGCAGCCGGCTCGTGACGATTCCCGGCACGGTGCCGTCGCCGGGCCGGCGCGGCACGGGCTGTCCCTTTGCCGATCGCTGTGCGCGCGTTCTCGATCGCTGCCGCAGCGAGATGCCGCCATTGGCGCCGGTCGCCGCCGGGCACGAAACCGCCTGCTGGAACCCGGTGCCGGAAGCGGGTGGCCCGTGAGGCCGCCCCGTGAGCGATCGGCCCCATGAGGATCGGCCCCATGAGGATCGGCCCCGTGAGCGCCCAGCCATGAGTGGCCTTTCATGAGCGTCTTTTCATGAGTGTGCGCCCGATTCTCGAGGCGCAGGATCTCGTCAAGCGCTTCCCGAGCCGCGACGGGCACGGCGCAATTCAGGCGCTCTCCGGCGTGTCGCTGTCGCTCAGCCCGGGCGAAACGCTCGGCATCGTCGGCGAATCCGGCTGTGGCAAGTCGACGCTCGCGCGCGTGCTGCTGCGGCTCACCGAACCGGACGAAGGCACGATCCGGTTCGACGGCGCCGATTTCCGGGCCTTCGGCGTTGCCGCGCTGCGCCGTGCCCGGCGCGACATGCAGCTCGTCTTTCAGGATCCCTATGCCTCGCTCGATCCCCGCCTCAAGGTCGGCAGCATCGTCGCAGAGCCGCTGGTCATTCACCGGATCGGCGATCGCACGTCGCGCCGTCGCCGGGTCGCCGAGCTGCTGGAACTGGTCGGCCTCGGTTCCGATGCGATCGGTCTCTATCCGCACGAATTCTCCGGCGGGCAGCGCCAGCGCATCGTGATCGCCCGTGCGATCGCGCTCGAGCCGAGGCTGGTCATTGCCGACGAGCCGGTATCGGCGCTCGACGTTTCGATCCAGTCGCAAATCCTGAACCTGCTCACCGATCTCAAGCAGCGGCTCGGACTTTCCTACATCTTCATCTCGCACGATCTCGGCGTCGTGCATCACATGAGCGATCGCGTTGCCGTCATGTATCTCGGTCGCGTGGTCGAAACCGCACCGTCGGACCGGCTGTTCGACGCGCCGCGCCATCCCTATACGCAGGCGCTGATCTCGGCCATTCCCGAGCCCGATCCCGAACGCGCGCGAAGGCGTATCGTGCTTGCCGGCGATCTGCCGAGCCCGGAGGCGCCGCCGCCGGGCTGCCCGTTCCATCCGCGCTGTCCGCAGGCGATGCCGGTCTGCCGGGAAACATTTCCGGCCGCGACGGATTTCGCGGACGCTTCGCCGGGCGCTCCGGACCCGCATCGCGCCTGGTGCCATCTCTATCCGGCGGGGTGAGCCTTCGCTGCTTCTGTTCGCCCACTCTAATGCGTCATCGCCGGGCTTGACCCGGCGATCCACGGAACGCCCGGGTTCCGTCATTGGGTCGATACTGAATGCAACGCTAAGTCTGATGATGGATAGGACATGGCGTACCAGCTCGCACACGAAGCCTCGGCCTGTCGTGGTCGGCCGCGACTGATCGCGGCGTGGATTGCCGGGTCAAGCCCGGCAATGACAAATCTAGTTTATGTGCGGAGTTTCTGCGTCGCGAGAGAGGGCGCGCCCTATGCCGCCTGCGCCGCGCCGCGTCAGTGGATTTCCATATATTCGCTGCGTTCCCAGTCGGTCACGTGCGCATGGAAGCGCGCGAGCTCGTAGCGCTTCAAGACCGTGAACACATGCACGAGATCCTTGCCGAGCATCGCCTGCATCTCCCTGTCGGCGGCGAGCGCATCGAGCGCCGCCTCGAGCGACTGCGGAAACAGCGGCAGACTTGAATCTTCCTCGGCCGGTCCCTTGACCGGCGCCTGCAGCTTGCGTTTCTTCCTGATGCCGATAAGGCCGGCGGCGAGCGTCGCCGCGGCGCTGAGATAGGGGTTCGAAACGGCCGAAGCCGCGCGCATCTCGATATGCGTCGCCTCGTCCTTGGTCGCCTTGACGCGCACCATCGCAGTGCGGTCCTCGATGCCCCATGAGATGCGGCTCGGCGCGAAGGTGTGCGGCTTCAGGCGGTGATAACAGTTCGGCGTCGGGCCGATCAGCGGCATCATGGCGGGGCCGTGATCGATGATGCCCTGCACGAACGAACGGCAGGTTGCGGACAGGCCGTCTTTGTCCTTCGGATCGAGGAACGCGTTTTTGCCGCCGCGCTTGTTCACCAGGCTGATGTGATAGTGGCAGCCCGATCCGGCGCGATCGGCCCATGGCTTCGACATGAAGGTCGAGTGATAGCCCATGCGGTGCGAGAGTTCCTTGACCGCATTCTTGAAGGTGAACGCCTTGTCGGCGCCGGCGAGGTTCTTGCCCGGCCCGTAATTGATCTCGAACTGCGAGCCGGCATACTCGCAGTTATGCGTGATGATATCGATGCCGAGCGCCTCGAGCTGATCGACCAGCTCGCTGATCTCCGGCACATATTCGTTGCGCACCGAATTAAAGATATGCACGCCGCCGAACAGCGGTTCCATGTCCTTGGTCAGGAAATAGAACTCGAACTCGTGGCCCATGACGACATCGAAGCCGAGCTTGTTGGCTTCTTCGATCAGCCGGCGCAACACGCGCCGCGGCGATGCCTCCAGCGGCTTGCCGTTCATCGAGATGTCGCAGATGACCCGGGCGGTGCCGTCCATCCAGGGAATCGGGATCAGCGTGTCGAAATCCGGAAACAGCATCGAGTCCTGGTAATTGACCTCTTCGTTGAGGCCGGTGCCCGGCACGACCGACGACGCGGTATCGAGGGCCAGGATCCCGCCATACATGTTGAGGCCCTTGCGCGCATAGCCGGCGACCTTGTCGATCGGGATCAGCTTGTAGCGCGAGACGCCGTGCATGTCCGGCAGTTCGAAGCGGACATGCCGGATGCCGTCCTTGCGCAGCCGGCTGACGATGCTGTCGATGCGGTCGGCCATGATATCCCCCTGTCAAGACGATCGCGCCGGCGCGATTGCCGCGTCCTGCACGATTGCTCGCGAGAATAGCGAAGCCAGGCGACGGCAGGCAAGGCGGGGGCCGGCAGTCACGCAAAAAAGCTCTTTAGTCTCAAAGGTTTGGGTTAGTTCGGCACCACTTGAACGGCATGGGCGAATCAGGCTATGAACAGAGCAAGAACACAGGGTGTCTAAAGTGGGCTATGACGCGCGGCAGGTTGCAAATTTCATACTCGATTTATGTGACCGGAGACAGCGTCAGATAACCAACCTTTCGCTGCAAAAGGTCGTCTACTTCTGCCATGTGTGGTCGCTAATTGAACTCGATCGACCACTACTACGGCATAACTTTGAGGCGTGGAAGTATGGGCCAGTTATCCAATACTTGTATCGAGACTTCCGTGATTTCGACCGTAGTCCGATATCTGCGCGATCAATGAGCCTTGACCCACTGACAGGTAAATACATTGTGGTAAATTACGATTTCGACTCAGAGACGCAAGCATTGCTTTCTCGTGTAGCGAACTTCTACACGCAACTAAGTGCGAGTGAACTTGTTCGTCTTAGCCATGTCACCGATGGGCCATGGCATCATGTATGGAATCACGTGCATCCGGCAAATCCTGGAATGCAGATCAGCAATGCTTCAATCTTAGAATTTTACTCGAAAGTATCCTTGCCCTTTTCGTTACAGTGAAGAGGAAATCATGGCCAAGCTTCGTGTTCCATCTCTTCAGCACCTTGCACGAAATTGGAGAGACGATCCCATCCAGATAAAAAAACTTCTTATTCGTATTGCTAGGAATCCGCCACAGTTCAATTACGATCCGATTCAAACTGCACTGAGGGATATGTTAGTTTTCGGAGTTCCCTACGATCAAATTGTAAACGGGCTTACTCTGGGGGTGCGGCGGCAGTGGGCCCTAAAGATATACCTAGATCTATTGCCGATGATCTACGGGCATTTCAAGGACATTCAGCCTGATTTCGTTTTGTCAGTTGATAAACGTTTCTATCCAGTAGGCCGGGATTTGTTTGTTCCATTTGAGCCACCACTCATCTACGGCTTGAACGGCACAATTCATTTTCCTTGGTTCATCTTTTGGCGGCGCAATCCAATCACGGATGTTCGGCTCTCTTTGTTTATCTCGCTTGTGGACGAACTCTTGCTGCAAGACCCCGATCTGGAAAATGTAAAGTTTGAAATACTTGATTTTAGCGCCCCTTTTGCAAATGGGCCGAGACAACTCGTTGTAACTGACGCGAAGGACGTCGCGCGTGTTGAGCCCAATCAAAAGAAACGAATGTTGGAAAAGTTTGCGGCTGGATATGTGTTGGCTCTCGAAGAGCTTTCACATGCAGCCCGCGAGCGCAGTGATGAAAGTGCTAAGGATAAAGCGCTAGATCGTCCTAATGAGAGTCCCGACATGTTTGACCAATAACGAGCTGTCAGCTTCCAAGCAGTGGCCCCAGTGCCGTTACAATGCGCTCTGTGTTTGCTGTTAGGCCTACGCCGATTGCGACCTCCCGAATTCCTGCCCACACTTTCTTGATGACTGATCTATCCGGTTCCTCTTTAGCAAGTTGACTCTGAATTGTGTCAACATCTGCAATAAGGTCAAGCTTTTGCCCCTCTGTTAGCCTGTCGGATGAGCGAATCTCATCTTTAAACTTCACAAGCTCAACTGCCGCATCGCGAAACAAAGCGTTTACCTGGTTGCCGTCACCGACCGTTATAATGTTTTGGCCGGTGGCTTCGATCTTTATGCCTTTGAATCGATCCACAGTGAATTCTCCTGGGCCTTCGATTTTGTCGATTCCCATCGCAGTGATCCTATAGAACTCGGTCACTTGGGGAATCACTACGCCAGATCTGACTGGCACATCCTTTTTAATCGTTTCAATTTCAACCCATTGTTGACTTGTGAGATAGGTTAAATTGCTCACTACGTCCTGCTGGCTTAGGCCGTGCTGCTCTTTCAGGTCTCTCTTAATATCGCTGATTTTTACCGCGGCACCCTTCTTGCCACGCGCGCTTGTGGCATTTCGATTGCGGTCATAAAAGTACTGAAGCAAAAGCGTGCGAATTTCAGTGTTCGTTCGTTCAGTTTTGACTGTCTTCTTGCCTACTTTAGCCATGTAGAGCTCTCTGTATAGAGATGCTGCGACTTGTGGTGGTTATTAACCATCATACTGTATCGATAAGTGCTTTACGAGGGTACTTCATTTCGTGGGCCTCATATTTGCGTGAGAAACCAGATGCTTGACCCGTCGCCGGTTTTCCATTCGGATACCGGCCAGCATGCATCGCCGGTGCCGCCCATGATGAAGATCGATCCCGCGCGCACCGATCTGGCGCGCGAATTCAGGGAACATCCCTTCGGCCCGCATTCGACCGAGCTGCGCCGCCTCCTTCTTATCTTTCGCGACGGATCGGCGCGGGAAAAGACCATGGTCGCGACCTATGGCGACGGCTACTGCCTCGCCCAGGTCGGACCGAAGCGCGGCGATCCGATCCGGTATTTCAGCGACCGGGTTTTTGCGCATCTCGGCGATGCGTTGTGGGCCGTGTTTCAGGCCCGCTGGGAACAGGCGACGGGCAGCAAGCCCGACGTCGACTGACGCCTCACGTATCCGGGAACGCGCCCATGTACCGTATTCTGGGTTACGCCGATCGCTGGTCGGTTCAGCCGGGCGAGACCATCGCCTTCAAGGTCTCGAGCGAACTTGCCGGCAAATACCGGGCGCGTCTGCTGCGCGTGCGCAACGGCGACAGCAATCCGAAAGGCCCCGGCGTAAGAACGATGCCGGTTGCGGCCTCGTTCGAAGGCGAATATCCGGCGCGCTTCCAGGAAGCCCATGCCGGCTCCCATGTGCGGATCGACGATGCGGCACCATTCCGGCTCGATAGTTTCACCCTGCAGGCTTACCTGCTGCCGACCATGGTGGGCGACCGGGCGCAGGCGATCATGGGCAACTGGGACGACGAGCAAGGCGCGGGCTACGGGTTGATCCTCGACGATCGCGGCTGTGCGGCCTTGCTGCTCGGCGACGGTGCCGGCGGCCGCGTGCAGATTTCGACCGGCATGCCGCTGCTCAAGCATAACTGGACTTTCGTCACGGCATGTTTCGATGCGGCGAGCGGCACGGCGAGCGTCGTGCAACGGCCGCTGACCGCGTTCGCGGGCGGCCCCGGCACGGGCAGCGTCGAGGAAACCCTGCTGCTGCGGCCGGCCGGTGGCGGCGATTTCCTGCTGGCGGCGTGGAACGGCGCGGACGGGGTGGCCGCCGGCCATTACGACGGTTGCATCGATACACCCCGCGTCGCATCGCGCGCGCTGGTCGAGGCCGAATGCGAAGCGCTGCAGGACGGCGTACCCGCGGCGCTGGCGCGCGATATCGTGGCGGCCTGGGATTTCTCGCGCGACATCCCGACGGCGAAGGTCAGCGACATCTCGGTCCATCGCCGGCACGGGTGCGTCGTCAATCTGCCGACCCGCGCGCAAAAAGGCTGGCGCTGGAACGACACCGACTATGACTGGAAGAAGCAGCCGTCGCATTACAGCGCGATCCATTTCCACCGCCACGATCTCCACGATTGCGGCTGGCAGACCGATTTCGAGTATGTCGTGCCCGATGACCTGAAGAGCGGCGTCTACGCGGTCGAACTCACGCAGGGCGACGAGCGCGACACGATCGTCTTCTTCGTGCGTCCGAAGCGCGGCACGCGACAATCCGATCTGGCTTTTCTCGTTCCGACCGCGAGCTATCTCGCCTACAGCAATCATCACATGATCACCGACTGGGGTTTCGGCGAGAACGTCTCGACAAGCTTCCTCGTCCTCGGCGAGCAGGAGCAGTTCCTCGAAACGCATTGGCAATACGGCCAGTCGACCTATGACAGCCACGAAGACGGCAGCCCGGTCTATTTCGTGTCGCGCCTGCGGCCGATCGTGCATATGCGGCTCGATTCGGATATCTGGGAGTTCAACGCCGATCTGCATGTGATCGACTGGCTCGAAGAGAAAGAGATCGAATACGACATCGTGACCGACGAAGATCTGCATGAAGAAGGGGTCGGGCTGCTGGCGGATTATCGCTGCGTTGTGACCGGAACCCATCCCGAATATTACTCGCGCGAGATGCTCGACGCCGTCGAGGCCTACAAGGCCAAAGGCGGTCGCTTCCTCTATACCGGCGCCAACGGCTTCTACTGGCGGGTCGCGTTCTCCGATGCGTTTCCGGGTGCGATGGAGATGCGCCGCGCCGAAGACGGCATGCGCGGCTGCTATTCCGAGGGCGGCGACTATTACATGCAGTTCACCGGCGAACTCGGCGGGCTGTGGCGCCGCATGGGGCACGCACCGCAGAAGGTTGCCGGCACCGGCTTCACCGCGCAGGGTTTCGATCGGGCCGAGCCCTATCGCCGCACCGGCGAGAGCGAAGACCCGCGCGCTGCGTTCATCTTCGAAGGGATCGGGCGCGACGAGACGATCGGCAATTTCGGGCTGGTCGGTGGCGGGGCCGCCGGCTGGGAAATCGACCGGGTCGATGTCGCGCTCGGCACGCCGCCGCATACGCTGGTCGTCGCCATCGCCGACACGTTTTCGCACGCCTATCACTGGGTCAAGGAAGAGTTCAATCACACCCAGTCCGCCATCAATGGCGAAACCCAGAAACGGGTCCGCTGCGACATGGTGTTCTTCGAATGTCCGAACGGCGGCGCGGTGTTCTCGACCAGCTCGATTTCCTGGGGCGGCTCGCTCTCGCACAACAATTACGACAATAATGTCAGCCGGATCATGGAAAATGTCGTGCGGCGTTTCCTCGATCCGACACCCTTTCCGCCGCCCGGCGGTTGAATGAAAGCCGGCGTGGCTGTCGCGCCGAAGGAAGCGGGAATGATGCGATTGCAGGGTCGATCGATCGTCGTCACCGGCGCGGGGCGTAATCTCGGCCGCGCCAGCGCGGAACTGTTCGCGCGCGAGGGTGCGGCGGTTGTCGTGACCGATATCAACCTGGCCGATGCCGAAGCGGTCGCCGCCGGGATCGTCAAGGAAGGCGGCCGCGCGATCGCGATCCGCAGCGACGTGACGATAGAATCCGATTGCCATGCGATGGTCGCGGCAGCGGAAAAGGAATTCGGGGCGCTCGACGGCATCTTCAACAATGCCGGCATCGCGATGCCCGACGATGCGGGCCCGGTCGATACGCCGCTCGCAAGCTGGGAGAAGACGATCGCGGTCAACCTGACCGGCGTCTTCCTCGGTTGTCGCGCCGCGATCCCCGCGATGCTGCGCGCCGGCCGCGGTGCCATCGTGAACATGGGATCGATGACGGCGTTTCTCGGGTCGGCGACGCCGCAGGTCGCCTACGCGACGGCGAAGGGCGGCGTCGTCGCGATGACGCAGGAAATCGCCATGGTCTATGCGCGGCAGAATATCCGCGCGAACGCGCTCTGCCCCGGCCCGGTCCGGACCGAACTGATCGAGCATCTGATCGCGGACAAGGCGGCGCTCGAACGCCGCCGCGTGCATATGCCGCTCGGTCGCTTCGGCGAACCGCACGAGGTTGCCGCCGCGGCGCTCTTTCTGATGAGCGACGAATCGAGCTACATGACCGGGCAGAGCCTGATGGTCGATGGCGGCATCACGCGGGCCTATACGACGCCGCTCGACGAATAGCGCCGCCGGACAAGCAGGTCCGGCGGGCAGGTCAGGGTGCTGCCTCGTCGGGATGCGGCTGTTTCAGACCCGCCGCCGCGTTGAAGGCGACGGCGCCGATCACGCAGATGCCGCCGATCATCGTCAGCAGGCTCGGCACTTCGTTCACGCCGAGCCACGCCCAGAGAATCGCGAGCACCGGTTCCGTCAATCCCAGCAGGCCGACCTGCGCCGCCGGCACATAGCGGGTGCCGAGCGCGATCAGCACGAAGCCGCCGGCGTTCTGCACGATGCCGAGAATGAGTGCCAGATTGAAATCGTGCGGCGTCAGCGCGAACGAATCGATCTGCGTCGCCGCGATCGCCGCCGCGATCAGCCCGGCAAGGCAGGCCGCCGGCAGCATGTCGATCTTCCGCCCGCCGCGCAGCAGCACGATCATCAGCGAGAAGGTGAAGATCGCCAGGAACGCGAACAGGATACCCGCGAGCGAACCGCCGCCGATGCCCTCGACCACGGTCACAATCAGACCGACGCTCGCCACCGCGATCGCGAACCAGGTGCGCGGCCCGACCCGCTCCTTGAGGATCGCCCAGCCCATCAGCGCAACGAAGACCGGCCCCGCCGCGAGTACGACCATCGCCGTCGCGACCGAGGTCAGCGTCAGCGCCAGCAGATAGCCGACAAACGAAACGCCCATCACTGCGGCGATCAGCAGTCCCAGCCAGCCGATCTGGCGGAAGGCCTGCGGCAGCCTTGTCCGGTAACGCACGGCAAGCCACAGCAGCAATGTCGCCGAAAAGATGATCGCGCGGTAGAACAGCATCTGCCAGCCGTCGGCCCGTTCGACGAAGCGCAGTGTGACGCCGGCGATCGAAAGACAGATCGCACCGCCGATCACCATCAGGATGCCGATGAGATAGCGGCGCCGCGCGATGCGTGTTGCAGTCTCGGCCGCCAGTTCGCTGGCCGCGCTCGTCTCCACCATTGCTGCTTTCCCCGTCCCCGAGCCCGATGACCGGGCCGGACGCTGCGATATCACGGCGGCGGGCCAGCCGTCGAGGATTGGCAGATCCGCGGCCAGGCGCAGCGCCGGTATGCGCCGCCCGGGTCGCGTTTGTCGAAGCGCGCCGCTCAGACCGCCGGCAGCAGCACGCCCCAGATCGCCACGACATGGGCGGCGCTGCCGCCGAGCGAAAACAGATGCCAGTAGAGATGGTTGAAGCGCAGGCTGCGCCAGAGGAAGAACACGACGCCCAGCGTGTAGAGAAGCCCGCCGCCGAACACGAGAAGGACCAGTGCCGGCGATACGCTCCAGAGATGCGGGATCAGAAACACGCCCGCCCAGCCGGCCGCGAGATAGAGCGCGAGGATCGGCCCGGTGACGTCGGTATAGCGGAAGAGGCGCAGATACGTGCCGACGATCGCGATCGCCCAGATCGCACCGAGCATGACGAGATGAAACCAGTGCGTCCAGGTCAGCAACACGACCGGCGTCCAGGTGCCGGCAATCAGGAAATAGACCGCGATATGGTCGAGCGCCAGCCAGACGCGGCGCAGCCGGCCCGGCTGCGATCCATGATAGAGCGTCGACGCGCCGAAGGTGAGCAGCAGGCTCGCGACGAAGATCGCAACCGTCGCCAGCGCGAGTGCGCCGGTATCGGCCGCGCGCAACAGCAGCGGTACTGCGACCGCGAGCGCAAACAGCACGCCGCAACCGTGCGAGATCGCGTTGGCGCGTTCTTCGGCCGGCGTCTCGCTATAGTCCGCAACCAGCGCGCCGACGGGAATGCGCAGGGGAATGCGCTGGGGCGTGCGCAAGGTCATGGGGTCGGATCCGTCCTTGGGTTTTCCTCAGAGCCGATCCCGGAGGGAATACCACAGCATCCCGAGAATCTGCAGGGGGTGCCGCAGCATCGCGCCGCCCGGAAAATCGCGATGGGCGATGCCGGCAAACAGGTCGAACCGGCCCGCGGTTCCCGTAATCGCCTCGGCGATCAGTTTGCCGTAGAGCCCGGCGAGCGCGACGCCCTGGCCGGAATAGCCCTGCGCGAAATAGAGATCGCGCGAAAGCCGGCCCAGATGCGGCAGCCGGTTGATGGTGAGCGCGAGCCAGCCGCCCCAGCCATACTCGATCCGCACGTCGGCGAGCTGCGGATAGACCTTGAGCATGTGGCGGCGCACGAAGCTTTTGATGTCGGCGGGGTCGTTATGGCCATAGACCTCGCCGCCGCCGAAAGTCAGGCGATGGTCGTGCGTCATGCGGTAATAATCGACCACGAACTTGTTGTCATGGACCGCGAGATCGTCGCGATTGATCGACCGCGCGCGTTCCTCGCCGAGCGGTTCGGTCGCGACGATGTAGTTGCGGATCGGCAGGATCTTGGGCGCAAGTTGCGGCACCAGCTTTCCGAGATAGCCGTTGCAGGCGACGATCGTGTAACGCGCGCGGACGCGGCCGCGTTCGGTCGCAACGCCATGTCCGTCCTCGTCGATCGACAAGGCGCGCGTGTTCTCGTGAATGACCGCGCCGGCCGCGGTCGCCGCATGGCCGAGCCCGATCGCATAATTGAGCGGATGCATGTGCGCGGCGCCCATGTCGACCATGCCGCCCTGGTAGCGTTCGGTGCCGAGCAGCTCGCATATCTCGCGGCGATCGACGTGGCGCGCGGCGCGATAGCCGAAATGTTTTGCCATCGTCTCGACCGCCGGGTCGACGTCGATGCGATAGCGGGTTCCGAGCGCGGCATAGAGCGTGCCCCGTCGCCAATGCGCCTCGATCGCGTGGCGCTCGATGCGCTCGCGCACGATTGCCTTCGCTTCCTCGGTGAGCGTCCACATGCGCTTCGCATCGTCGATCCCGAAGCGCTCGACCGTCGCGACCGGCCCGCAGCGCATGCCGGAATTGATCTGCCCGCCATTGCGGCCAGAGGCGCCGTAGCCGATGCGTCTGGATTCGATCAGCACCGGCTTCATGCCTTGCTCGGCGAGATTGAGCGCGCAGGACAAACCGGTGAAGCCGCCGCCGACGATCGCAACATCGGCTTCGATGTCGCCTTCCAGCGGCACGGTCGCCGGCCGCGCGATCGCGCTCGCCTCGTACCAGCTCTCGGGCGAGGATTCGGGCTGCAGGGCGGGCGCGTTCGATGGCATGCGCCTGCCTAGCCGGTCGGCGCAAAAGCGGCAAGGGGCGGGGGCAGGGGGGGGTCGATTCTGACATTCACCACAGAGACACAGAGCTCGCCGAGGTAACGCGACGTCTCACGCTTCTCGCCTTTCTCTGTGTCTCTGTGGTTATGAACGGCGCTTCATCGCTGGATTCGCCCCCGACATCCGGGGTAGGGGGAGGGGTTGGAATCGCCCGCTTTTTGCGCCCGCCGCCTCTCCTGTAAGATCGGGCGCGGGGAAAACGCGGAGTGTTGCCGCCATGCTGATCTGGTTGCCGAAACTGCTCGATGCCAACGCGGTCGCCCGCGTGCGCGATTTCATGGGCGGCGCGGAATTCGTCGACGGCAAGCCGACCGCCGGCAATCTCGGCGCTGCGGTCAAGGAGAACGAGGAACTCGCGCGCGCAACCGAAGGCAAGCGCGAACTCGATGCGGCGCTGATCGACGTGCTGCAGAAGAGTGCGATGTTCGAGGCGGCGGCGCGGCCGAAGAAATACACGCAGCCGATCTACAACCGCTATCGCCCCGGCATGCATTACGGCAAGCACATGGATCATCCGGTGATGGGTAAGCCGGGCGACCGGCTGCGCACCGACATGTCGATCACGATCTTCATATCGGAGCCGGAGAGCTACGAGGGCGGCGAGCTGGTGGTCGAAACCGAATACGGGCCGAAGGAGGCGAAGCTGCCGGCGGGCGACGCGATCCTCTATCCGACGGTCTATTATCACGAGGTGAAACCGGTGACGAAGGGCGAGCGCCTCGCCGCCGTCCTCTGGATCCAGAGCCTTATCAAGGAGCCGCACAAGCGCGCGATGCTCTACGAGCTTTCGCTGGTCGCCGACTGGCTGCACAAGCAGCACCCGGAGAGCGGCCCCGACAAGCAACTCACCAAGGTGCAGATGAATCTGCTGCGGCTGTGGGCGGAGAATTAGGGGCGCCGCCATTGCGATTGTTTGCGGATGCGCGACGGCGCTGGCGTCCCCGGCAGGACTCGAACCTGCGACCCCCGGTTTAGGAAACCGATGCTCTATCCAGCTGAGCTACGGGGACATGCCTTCGCTCGGCGCAGCGGTCGATAACGATTCCGATCGCGCGCGGCCGTTATAGCACCGGGTAATATTTCGATCATCCCTGGCGGTGGCGCCGGCGCAGGTGCCCGATCTTGCCTGTCGTCGGCCTCATCCTTCGACAGGCTCAGGGTGGGGCAGCGCAGGATTCGGGGATGAGACGCCAAGAGTCGCGGTTCGCGCTCAATGAATTGGGGTCCTCATGGTGAGCCTCACCCTGAGCTTGTCGAAGGGGGCGAACCATGTGGACCGCAGGATCGCGCCGCTTCATCCTTTGAAGCCCATCCTTCGACAAGCTCAGGATGAGGCTTCAAAGCGCTCGGGACATGGTCGCCGGTCAACGGAAACCCGCGCCCTTTCGGCCCGCTCACTGGCCCCGGCACCCCGCCCGATTCTCTTGCCGACTCTCTTGATTGACATGTCAGTCAAATTCTCCCAGGCTCGCCGCCACGATCGGGCCGGCACGGGCAGCGATCTTCCGGATCGGCCCAGGCGGCGCCGATCCGCCGCCATTTTCGGGGCGGCCCGCCTCGTTCCCGTGCTGCCGGTTCGATGAGAGACAACGCGTCCGGCGTCACGCATCGCATCGCCGGGGCAGAGCAGGGGAGTTCTCTTTCGATGGCGCATAACAGCTATCTGACATTCGGCCGGCGCGAGGGTCAGGGCGATTTTCCGACCCATCTGATTTCCGGCATTCCGTCGTTCCTGAAAGCGGATGTCGTGCCGCCGGTCACCGAAAAACTGATAGCGCATGGCGCGAAGGCGGCCGTGCTTGGCCTGCCCTGGGAACATACCAACACCTGCCGGCCCGGCACGGCGATGGGGCCGCGCGCGGTGCGCTGCGCGACCGACCATTACATTTCGCATCACGGCGAATTCCAGGTCGATCTGTTCGAGGCACTCAATCTCTGCGACAGCGGCGACGTGCAGATCATTCCCGGCAACGCGAAGCGCACTTTCGAGCGCGCCGAGGAATGCGTGATGAACATCATCAACGCGGGCGCCGTGCCGTTCGTGTTCGGCGGCGACGATTCCTGCCCGATCCCGGTGACGTCCGCGGTTTCCAAGACCGTCAAGAAGGGCGGCGGCATGGCCTATATCCATTTCGATTCGCATATGGATACCGCGGCCGATGTCGGCGGCGAAACGCTGAACCATGCCTGCCCGGTGAGCCGCACGGCGGAACTGTTCAACTGCAAGCGCGTCTCGCTGCTCGGCATCAACGGCGCGCTCAACCCGCCGGCGGAGCGCGAGTTCGTCGACAAGCATAACATCCAGATGTTCACCATCTGGGACATCGAAGAGCAGGGCGTCGATGCAATCATGAAACAGGTCATCGACCATATCTGGGTCGAGGGCGTCGACAAGGTCGTGCTGCACACCGATCTCGATTGCATGGACCAGGCCTTCGTGCCCGGCATCACCACGCCCGAATGCGGCGGCATGACGCCGCGCGAGATGATCAAGTTCGTGCGCGGCTTCGCCCGCAAGGGGATCGACGCCTACGTGATCACCGAATGCAGCCCCGTCTACGACCCGGCCAACAATGCCGCGCGGGTCGCGGTCCGGCTGGCCATGGACGTGATGGGCGTGATCGCCAATCCGAACGGGAAGGGCCGCGTCTGATTAAAGGAAAAGCAGGAGTTTGACGGGGGACGGCAACCGCAACGGCGGCCGGGAATGGGCCCGGCCGCCGCAAGAGCTGAAAAAGGCCCGCGGTCGCGCCGCCAGGATGTTTCCCCCATGTTGCGTCTTCGCGCTATCGTCATGCGGGGATGAATTCTCCCCGGCGCATCCGCCGCCGGGGATCGCAAAAAACGGGAGGCAGGAATGACGGCAGGACAGAAGAGGGGTTTCCCCGCCATCGATCGGCGCCGCTTTCTCGGCGGTGCCGCGGCCGGCACCGCTTTGGCGGCGACGGCCTGGGGCCGCAGCGCACAGGCGGCCGGCGAACTCAACGTGCTGGTCTGGTGCGACCATGCCGATGCCAAGCTGATCGATCCGTTCGCGGCAGCCAATGACGTAACGGTCAACGTGAAGACCTACGAAGGCACAGGCACCGCGCTCTCGATCCTCGAACAGTCGCAGCCCGGCGATTGGGATGTGCTGGTGGTCGATGCGCCCGACGTGCCGCGCGTCGCGGAACTCGGACTGCTCGGTGTGGTGCCGGACGATGTCGTGCCGTGGGACGACATGTTCCAGGCGATGCGCGATGCGCCCTACGCGCATGTCGACGGCAATCTCTATGCCGTGCCGGAAAAGTTCGGCTATTACGGCTTCTGCTACAACAAGAACAATGTCG
>JBBDWX010000211.1:0-2652 GCA_040902665.1 Dongiaceae bacterium | reverse complement strand
CGCCTGGCGCGTCTGTCGCATTGCTTCGGCGGTGACGGCGCAGCTATTGATGAACACCGTATCGGACAGTCCGGCCGCGACCGCCTGCGCGCGCATCGTTTCCGATTCCGCGGCATTCAATCGACAGCCGAGCGTGACGACATGCAGACCGGCGGTGGCGACAGTCGAAAAATCGTCGCCCGCTCGAAGGGCGGCGGCATCCCCTGTAGCCCTCATCCTGAGCCTGTCGAAGGATGAGGACGCGGCCGGGTCGGTGCATGTCATTTCGCCTCGCCCTTCGACAAGCTCAGGGTGAGGCGAGATATGTACGAATGCAGGTTCGTTCATCGCCGTCTCACGCGGCCCCGTTCATCAGCGCGGGATCGAGCGTGCCGGTATAGCTGATCGCGACCGGGCCGGTCATGCGCACATGCCCGTCCTTCAGCCATTCAATCTCAAGCTCGCCGCCATCGACGACGACCGTGGCATGCCGGCCGGTCAACTTGCGACGCGCGGCGGCAACCAACGTCGCACAGGCGCCGGAGCCGCAGGCAAGCGTGACGCCCACGCCGCGCTCCCAGACCCGCATGCGAATCCGGTCGGACGAGAGGACGGTCGCGACTTCCACATTAGTGCGGGTGGGGAAAAGAGGATGCCGCTCGATTGCCGGGCCGAGCGCTTCAATATCGATCGCTTCGGCGTCGGGCACGAAGAAGACGCAATGCGGATTGCCGATATTGACCGCAACCGGATCCGCGAGTGGCCCTTGCGAAAAATCGAGATGCAGCGTGTCCATCGGCTTCGCAAGCGGGATCTCGCGCCAGTCGAGTTTGACCGCGCCCATGTCGACGGCGACGCGCCCGTCGACCAGAAGCTCGGCATCGAGCAACCCGGCCGCCGTCTCGAGCAGCAGCCGGTCGCGCCCGGATTCCTGCATCAGGAGCCAGGCCGCGCAGCGCGTGCCGTTGCCGCAGGCCTCGGCCTCCGAGCCGTCGGCATTGAGGATGATGAGCCGCGCATCGGCGAAGCCGGCAGCGTCGGGGCTTGTGCCGCCGCTCGCGCTGGCATTCCCGCGCGAGCCATTCGCGCTGGGCCCTTTCGCACTGGGGTGCGCGATCACGATGAGCTGGTCGAAGCCGACGCCGCGCCGGCGGTCGGCGATGCGCGCGGCTTCGGCCGCATCCGGCACCCGCCCGTTCTGGCGGGCGTCGAGGATGACGAAGTCGTTGCCGAGCCCGTGGGCTTTGGTGAAGGGAAGCGGCGCCATGGCCGGCTATATGGCAGCGTGCGGCGGGAGTGTCCACTGGCCGCCCGAAACCGGCGCGCAGTAGTTTAGGAAACGCATTTGCTCCACATCGTTTCGTGCACGATGCCGAGCGGGGCGAAGGGCGGCGTCGGCTCGGTCAATAAGCCGGTTTCGGGATCGAGCCGCGGGGCGGCATGGTGGCAGATCCAGTTGCAGCGCGGCTCGAGAAATATGGCGGGCAGGCCCTCGTCATAGACCACAACATTCATCGCGCATTGCTCGGCGAGGCGCTCGCGCGAGGGCGGGCGCTCACGCACCCCGGCCCCTGAAGGCGGGCGCTCACGCACCCTGGCCCGCAAAGCATGTCCGATGAGTGCGCTGCCGAGCGCATCGGACCAGGCCTGCCAGTGCGGTGCATCGGCCGTGAGCGCGAACGCGCCCGTGTTGAGATGCGGTTTTCTGTAGAGGCGCTGCGCGACATCGACGCCGAATGCGCTGTCGAACGCGGCACGGATCACGCCTTCGAACTCGGCGCGCGCATGATGCTGGTTTCGGTATGCGGGATGCAGCTCGGGCACGATCGCAACGGCACGGCCCGCCGCACCGGCGAAGAATTGTTCGACCGCATCCCATTGCTGCACCCACGCATCGGCGTCGAGCCACATATAGAGATCGTAGCCCGGCACATGGTTCGGCAGATGGGGTCGCGCGGTATAAGCGCGCCAGTGCGACGGCAGCGAATCTGTATCCGGCAGGTTGAAATCCCAGCCCGGCTCGACGATCGCATCGGCGAGGTGAGCGAGTGCGGCACGCTGCGCGGGTTCGAGCCCGAGATCGAACAGCACGATTGCGGTGCCGCTTCCGGGATCGCGCGCGCGCACTGACTCCACCGCGCGTTTCAAGTAACGGAAATAGCCCGCATCGGCGCCGCTGACGATGACGCGGCGCGCGGGCATGTGCCGCCTCGTCGTCCTATCGCGCCGCGAGACGGAGCGCGCCGTCGAGCCGGATCACTTCGCCGTTCATCGCGACGTTCTCGATCAGATGCAGACAGAGGCGCGAAAACTCGTCGGCCCGCGCAAGGCGGCTCGGATAGGGAATCGTGTCGGTGATGCTCTTCTGGATCTCCGGCGGCAGGTTCAGCATCATCGGCGTCGCAACGACGCCCGGTGCAATCGCCAGCACGCGGATGCCCTTCGATGCGAGATCCCGCGCCGCCGGCAAAGTGAGGCCGACGATGCCGGCTTTCGAGGCGGCATACGCAGCCTGGCCGATCTGGCCTTCATAGGCGGCGACCGATGTGGTCGAGATGATGACGCCGCGCTCGCCATCTTCGCGCGGTTCGGCGGCCGCCATGTCGGCCGCGGCAAGCCGCATCATGTTGAAGGTGCCGATCAGGTTCACCTCGATTACCTTTGCGAATTTCT
>JBBDWX010000210.1:0-18536 GCA_040902665.1 Dongiaceae bacterium | reverse complement strand
CGCCGTAAACTGCAGTTGCGTATCCGACGGCACGTACTCGACATTATAGTTCATGGTCTGAAGCAGTTTGCCGACCACGTTTGAAAGAACCAGCTGGCTGGTCCAGTTGTTGGTCACGATCTTGATTGGATCGGTCGATTCCTGTGCTGTGGCGCTGGTCGCAGAAACTGCGACTGACCCCACCAACAACGCGGCACTTGCGGCAGCAACAATAGTTCTGTTCAGCATTTCGTTGTCGTCCTCCCTATATTGCCGATTGCAGACCGGCAATGGTCGCCATGCCCGGTGCGACAGATTATTTATGACTGGTCATATCGGTCGCTTCGAGCGGGCGGTTACCGTATCAAATCTGGGTGTCGTGGCAAGGCCTCCGGACCCCTGACCATTACCGTACCGATTGTTGGTCGCCCTGAAGTCAGGCTGCATCGATCCAGTGCATGAGTTCTGCGTCACCGAGACGACCGGGAAAGCCCACGTGCGAGCAGCATCGCAACGCCAGCCAAGGCGAGGCCCAGGAGAAATGACGGGCCATAGCGGGCGGTCGCATCGAAGAGGAAACCGGCGATCCAGGGCCCCAGGAACCCTGCGACGCCCCACGCCAGAAAAACGTAAGCGAAGGCTCTAAAAGCGACACTCGCCGCGAATGTCGCGCGCGTGAGCACCGGAACGACAGTGATGAGCCCACCATAGGCGAGACCCGCCACCCCCAAGCCGACCAAAGTCAGGGTCTGACCGGATGAATGCCAGAGAAGGATCATGGCCGCCATGACGCAGCCGAGCGACGATTGCAGGACCCGATACGGATGGACCCGGTCCGAAAGGTAACCCCCGACCAGGCTGCCGAAGAGGCTGCCGGCTGAAACAATAACCGCCCCCGCTGCAATTGCAGCCTGGCTAGCGCCCGTGGCGGCGACAATGGCGGCGGCATGGCCGAGCGCGATCAGCCCACCCACCAGGCCGAGAAAGTAAACAACCCAGACCCGCACAACCAATCTCAGCTCGCCGGACTGGAAACCACGCATGTCCCGCGATGGTTCCTCATTAGGCGGGCGCACGCTGTACAATAGGCTCGCCGCGATGACACCGGCGATCGCCATGAGCAGGGCAAGCCACAGCAACCCCGCCGCGTAGGTCTCCGGCGTGGCGAAATGGCTCAAGAAGTGAGAAAACGCCATCGCACCGCCGCAGTAAATCGCAGTCACGATGCCGATGGCGATGCCAGCGCGATCCGGCACAAGGCCCGCGATACGTATGGAGAGGGCATAACCGACACCGTTCGACACGCCGAAAATCACGCCGAACCCGATCAGCAAGGCAGGATACGATCCGGCTGCAGAGAGCGCCAATCCGGCAGCAGCCATCGTTCCCGAGAGCAGCGCCATGCGAGCGATGCGCGCGCGATCGAGCAGCCACGGCGTCACCAATACGCCGACGATCAGGCTTGCCGTTGCGAGCGAATAGATGAGGCTGATCGCCGCGCGCGAACTTCCGATGGCCGCTTCAGCGGGCAGAATGAGGACCGAGAATGCGTGCACCGAACCGAGGACAAAGCTGAGGACCGAAGCACCGATCATCGGCCTGATCGAAAATGCACTTTGCCCCGGCCTATCGATCATCGCAGCTTCGTTCTCCGGGCGATTTGCCGACAGGTGCCAACGACGCCTGTACTGGCACGCTAAGCCCTGAACCGTACTGCCTTCGGCCCGGCCACGTCGCTGCGCAGGCGGAAGAGACTGCCGGCAAGCGGGCCCTTCGCGAGTTGTGCGGGCGTGAGATCCATCGCCGCTGACGTGAAATAGACATCGCGCATGTCGCCGCCGCCGAAGGTCGGGCAGGTCGGCCGCTCGACCGGCAACTGGATTTTTGCGATGCGATAGCCATCGGGCGCATAGCGGCTCAGACACCAGCCGTTCCAGTGCGCGACCCACACGCCGCCATCGTTGTCGACTGCGAGACCGTCGGGAATGCCTTCGTCCTTCGAAATTTGCACGAAGACGCGGCGATTCGAAATCGATCCGTCCTTGCCATCGAAGTCGTAGGCAAGGACGCGGCCCGGCATCATATCGACGAAATACAGGGTGCGTCCGTCGGGGCTCCAGCCCATGCCGTTCGAACAGGAGAAGCCTTCGTCCATGGCCTGAAGGCCGCGCGACGTGTCGTAGCGAAAGAGGCGCCCGGATTCCTCGGCGCTCTGATTATGCATCGTGCCAAACCAGAAGCGGCCCTGCGGGTCGCATTTGCCGTCGTTCGGCACGTTCTGCGGCCGGTCCGTATCCGGTTTCGCCAGAAATTTGCGTTCTCCGTTCGCGGCGTGATGCCAGAGCCCGCTGCCCGAAAGGACGAGAAACCCGCCGCCTTCGACCAAGGCGATTGCCCCGACATGCGGGCTGTCGATTGGCAGCGGTACTGGTTCGTCTGTTCGCTCTCGCGGCCGATAGCGATGCACCGATGGCGCCAGACAATCGATCCAGTAAAGCACACCGGCCGTCTCATCCCAGATCGGCGTTTCGCCGACTTCAGCGCGAATATCGACGACGCATTCCACTGTCACGATCGAGATTCCTGATGGTCAATACCGTCTTCCCCGGCAACAGCCTGCCGGCGGTCGGCAAATCTTGATCGGAGCAAGATCTTAACGGCGACGCAAAAAGGCGGGCCGGCCAAACGCTAGCGGCAATTCTGCCGCTTGTCGCCGACTTTGGCCTGAACCGGGACCGCCATCAGACTGTTAAAGCCGCGGGCATCCTTTTCGCCGATCTTCGGCGAATTCTTCAACGGATCGGGCCCCGGATTTGCCTGGTCGAATCCGAGCATCCTGGTCCAGTCGAGATCGATACGTGGCGTTGCCATAACTGCCCCCCTCTCTCGCGCCCTCACGGCGCACATCCCGCTCATTGAGCGGACCATCCCATCACAGGATGCTGCCGACAACAAGACCCTCCGAGGCAGGCAAAGACCGCCCGAACGACAACCGTTCGCCGATCAATCCCCGACATCCTCGCCCTGGCTGGCGCAGGGCCAGGCTGCCGGCGGCTCTATATCGGGCGGCAGCTTGGTCGTCCCGTCACCGCAGGTCTCAACCAATTGCGATTGTGCGAGGCCGGTCGCCTGCGACAGATCGGCCCCCCGCAGGTCGGCAAGATAGAACTCGGCGCCGCTCAAATCGGCGCCGGCGAGCCGGGCACCGCGGAGGTCGGCGCGCGCCAGATAGGCATCTCTCAGATTGACGTTGCCGAGATCGGCGTTCACGAGAACGGCCCGGCCAAGTTCGGCCTTCTCGAGATTGGCGCCGACCAGCACCGCATCGCTCAGGTCAGCGCGCGGCAGCTCCGCCTTCTCCATCTGTGCATCGGTCAGATTGGCGCCCATCAATTCGGCACGACCGAATTCCGCCTTGATCAGATTAGCGCCGGTCAGCAACGCGCCGTTAAACCGGGCTTTGTCGAGATGCGCCTCGCTGAGATCGGCACCGGTCAGATTGCTGCCGACAAAGCTGGTGGCCGCCAATTCGGCGCCGTGAAAATTGGCGCCATGCAGGTCCTCGTCCTCCAGAAGCAGGCGGGTCTTGGTGCAGCCGGACCAGTCGACTCCGGGCTCCGGATGATCCTCGCACCCCGCCGCCGCATCGTGGGCAGACGTCATAACCAGTGCACAAACGGCGGCAAGCAAGATCAAACGCTGGCGCATGGCACCCCGGTTCCGGCTAGGATCCCGCAGCAACCATCTTTATCTGGGCAGGCGGGTCGCGCAACGCAAGAACCGGCCGGCGGCCGGCCGGGCGACCGGATGCCACAGATCAGGATATCTGGTCGACCACCAACTTGTGCCGGCCGTCGGTCACCGAAACCACGCCCTGCTCGACCAACAGGGTACCGCTGGCAACATCGAAATCGGCGGGCAGGACTGTCACCAGCGTCAGGCTGTCGACCAGCATGGCAAAGCGATCGGCGAAATCTCCCATGCGGGTGAATTGGCCGGACATCTGGCTGCCCATGAAAAGGACCGAGCGGACCCGCATGACGCCATCTTCGGTGGCGACGACCTCGCCGATGTGGTGCCGTTTGGGTTGCTCCTTGAACAGACGGCGGCGCATATAGTGAACCTTGTCACCGACGTTGACTAGCATGGTTTACCTCATCCAATGGGTGAGTGAACCCCGCAGCAGAATATCACCGACTGAAGTAACGGGCTACTACCCCCCCGCCGTCACGGCCTCGCGAGACAGGCTGAAAGCGAGCGTGCGATGCCCCCGATCAGATCGGGGTAGAGCGCCGGGCCGGCCTCAAGTTCAATGCCCTCCGGATCGAGAGTCGCTATGCGAACGCCGGTGCCTTCGATCGCGGCTTTCAGCAGCCCATCGTCGAAACCTGGCTCCGCAAAGGCGCAAACAACACCGCCCTCACCCAGACGTTCGCGGATCGCGGCAAGGCGTGCAGCGCTTGGCTTCTGTTCCGGATCGAGCGTGATCGACCCCACGGCGTGCAGACCGTACTGGCGTTCGAAATACTGATAGGCGTCGTGAAAGACGATGAAGGGAATGTCGCGCACCGGCGCAAGCAGGGCTCGCGTTTCCGCATCGAGCGCATGGATCCGGTCAATCAGCGCGACTTCATTGGCGGTGTACGCACCGGCATTGGCCGGATCGATCGCACGCAGCCGATCGGCAACCGCCGCGACAATCGCAACGGCATGATCGGGATCGAGCCAGATATGCGGATCGTAACCGCCATGGGCATGGTCGTGCACGGCTTCCTCGTCCGCGTGCTCGTGCTCGGCTTCCTCGTCCGCGTGGTCGTGCGCGGCTTCCTCGTCCGCGTGGTCGTGATCGGATTCCTCGTCCGCGTGCTCGTGATCGTTCTCGTTGTCTGCATGGTCGTGGTCGTCCTCCGCGCCATCGCCCTGGTCGTGTGCATCCCAGACGCCGCCTTCGCGCACCGGCAACAACCCGACCGACGCCGGAAACAACGCGATCGTCGGCAGTTCGGCGAGTTCGAGCCCGTGCCCCTCCGGCACCAGCGATTCCATCGGTGCCTCGAGGAAGTACTCGAAACCCTCGCCGACCCAGACCACGAGATCGGCTCCCGCCAACGCAGCCGCCTGCGAAGGTTTCAGCGAGTAAGCGTGCGGCGACGCGCTGCCATCGACCAACAGAAGTGGCTCGGCAACACCCGCCATCACACCGGCGACCAGCGAATGCACCGGCTTGACCGATACGATAACCGATGGGGGCTCCGCCGCGGTCGCTGGCTGGTGCAGCGTTCCGGACAATCCCACGAGGATAGCAATGGCAATTCTCCGCCCGGCGGCAGCCCCAATATTCATGGCTCATCCTCCCTTCTGATATGTTATAAGATAACATTGCGTTTTTGCGGAGAGCCTGTCAATCATTCGCGCCGAACGAGGTGCTCATGGCCAGGAAACACGATCACGGGCATTGCATCGCCGACGCGCTGGATGCGGCTGACCGGCTTTGTGCGCGCAGCGGGGCGCGGCTCACGCCTCTGCGTCGGCGCGTGCTGGAGCTGGTCTGGCAGAGCCACCAGCCAGTCGGCGCCTATCAGGTGCTTGCCGCGCTCACGCAAGATGCACCCGGTACCAAGGCACGCAACCCCGCCCCGCCGACCGTATATCGCGCGCTCGAGTTCCTGCTCGCGCAGGGTCTCATTCATCGCCTCGAATCGCGCAACGCCTATATCGGCTGCCCGCATCCGGATCGCGACCATGCCGGACAATTCCTGATCTGCCGTGAATGCGGCACCGTGACCGAACTTGTCGATGCAGCGATCGGCGATGCCGTGCGCCGTGGCGCCGAGGTAGCCGGGTTCCGGCCGAACCGTTTGACGCTCGAGCTGGAGGGTACCTGCCGGCATTGTGCCGGGGGTTCACACCCATGACGTCGGGCCGGTCCCAACATGCGCCGCTGATCGCCGCCCGCCATATCGGGTACGAAGCAAACGGCCAGACGATTCTCGATCATGTCGATATCGAAGTCGGCCCACGCGAGATCGTGACGCTGATCGGCCCGAACGGTGCCGGCAAAAGTACACTGGTCAAGATCCTGCTCGGTCTTGTCGCGCCGACTGCGGGCACGATCGAGCGTCGGCCGGGCTTACGCATCGGCTATGTGCCGCAGCGATTTTCACCGAGCCCGCATATGCCGATTACGGCGCGACGGTTTCTGGCAACCGCGCAGGGAGCGGGAAAGCTTGGCAACCGCTCGCTCGACGAACGTCTCGCCGAAGTCGGCGCGGCAGCGGCGGCCGACACCCAGCTCAGCGATCTCTCGGGCGGGGAGCTGCAGCGCGTGCTGCTGGCACGCGCCCTGCTCGGCGATCCGGAACTTCTGGTGCTCGACGAGCCGATC
Organism: Dongiaceae bacterium; assembly: GCA_040902665.1. Lineage (GTDB taxonomy): Bacteria > Pseudomonadota > Alphaproteobacteria > Dongiales > Dongiaceae > JAWXBK01. Next base: position 12,172 of record JBBDWX010000210.1, on the reverse strand, counting down.
CGCGGCGTCGATGTGACCGGGCAGACCGAACTTTTCGATCTGATCGCAGCGCTCCGCCAAAGTCGTGGCTGCGGCATGCTGATCGTGTCGCACGAGCTGCATATCGTGATGGCTGCGACCGATCGTGTGCTCTGCCTCAACAAGCATGTCTGCTGCGAGGGACGGCCGGAATCCATCGGCACCCATCCCGAATTCGTCGCCATGTTCGGTCCGGCGGCGGCGCAGCGCTTGGCAATCTATACGCACGAGCACGACCATCGGCACGATATCGCCGGCGACGTCGTCGATCCGGCGCACGGCGCCAGCGGGCATGCGCATTCGCACTCCCGCTCGCACGCCTGAGACGAAGGGTCCGTCCATGCCCGACGATTTCCTGATCCGTGCCCTGCTCGGCGGCCTCGGCGTTGCGCTGGCGGCAGGACCGCTTGGCTGCTTCGTGGTCTGGCGGCGTATGGCCTATTTCGGGGATTCCCTGGCGCACTCGGCATTGCTGGGCGTGGCCGTGGGCGCATTGCTCGAGGTCGACCTGCGCATCGGCGTGCTTGGTGTCGGGCTTGCCATCGCGCTCATCCTGGCAGGGCTGGAACGGCGCGCGCAGCTCGCGACCGACACGTTGCTGGGCATCATGGCGCATTCGGCACTCGCCTTCGGCTTCATCGCCGTCACGCTTGTACCGGGCCTGCGTGCCGATGTGGTCGGCCTGCTGTTCGGCGACATTCTGACGATCTCGTGGCGGGATCTCGCCTGGATCTGGGGCGGTGCTGCGATCGTGCTGGCAGTGCTCGCATTCGCCTGGCGGAAGCTGCTGCTGATGACCATCGATGCCGATCTGGCACGCGCCGAGGGTGTTTCGACTGCCGCTCTCCGCGTCGTGCTGATGCTGCTGATCGCGATTTCGGTGGCACTCGCGATGAAGGCCGTTGGAGCGTTGTTGATCACCGCGTTGCTTCTGATCCCCGCCGCGACGGCGCGGCGCTTCGCACGTACGCCCGAGGGCATGGCGGCGGGCGCCGCAACATTCGGTGCGATCGCCGTGGTCTTCGGACTCGGCGGGTCGCTGGGCGCCGATCTTCCCGCCGGACCGGCGATCGTCGCGGCGGCGGCAATCCTGTTCACTGCGGCACTGTTCCGGCGCCCCGGAAATCGGGCACCGTTGCCATAGGAATCGGACCGTAGGATCAGCGGCGGACGAGCGCCTCGACCAGTGGACGGAAATGCTCGAGCGGCGGGGTCGCCATCGCCGGATCCTTGCCTTCGTCGTCGAGCTGACGCAAACGGATTGCCGCCATGGCACCGCGACGAAGCGCAAATTCGGCTGCGGCGCGATCGGTCATCGGGCCGCCCTGCAAGGCGAGGCTCTGCACCGAGGCCGGCGAAAGGCGCTCGAAATAGCCGGGCTCGGTTGCGCAGAGATAGCGCTTGGCCGACACATGCAGCAGGACCGGTTCGGCGACCTCCGGTCCGAACCACTGCGAGAGCCAGGCGGCGCCCAGCGATTCATGTTCGGTATCGATGCCCTCGTCGGCAATCGCCTCGGGCAGATCGTGAATGAGATGACCGATATCGTGCAGCAAAGCAGCGACGATCTCTGCGGCCGGTGCACCGCGCTGTTCGGCAAGCGTCGCGCATTGCAGCGCGTGGGCTCGCTGGCTCACACCCTCGCCATAGGATTGATCGCCGCGCCGTGCGAAGGCACCTTCGATCTCGGGCCAGAGTGCATTCAAACCACTCATGCCGCCGCACCCCGGGTTTCAGCATAAACTTCGGCAATATTGTCGCGTCCAAGCACGCGGTGGCGGCTCTCGACCCCATCGATGTCGACATAGCAGCCCTGAAGATGGCGACGGCCCAAAGCCGGGTCGAAGGCGGTGCGCCCATGCAGCGTTCGCTGATTCGCCATGAGCAGCAGATCGCCCGGTTCGAGGCGTAGCCTCAGCGCGCGCTCGGAATCGCCGAGCATTATTGCGAAACGGCGATAGGCGCGATACCAGGGCTCGACGAGATCGAGCGGTGCATCGAGCGGTGCTTTCGAACGGTTATTGAAATGGATGCCGACGACCCGGCCCTCGGCATCGGTCACGATCACGGGCGTGTAGGCGCGCAGATCGGCTTCGCGATCGGCAAAGCGATAGTCCTGCGCAATGCGCGCAAGCAGCGCGAACCCGTCGGGATCCTGGGCGCAGAAATCTGCCGCGGCGCGGAACCCGTCGACCAGGATTGAATCGCCGCCGGGCACTTCGCATTCGAGGCAATGTAGAAGCTGCACGCCCGGTGTCGGATCGCGATAGGGATTGTCGGTGTGCACACCGAGCCCGAGCCCGGTATAGGCAAGATTGTTCGGGTTCGGAACTGACTTGACCTCGAACCAGCGGCCGTAATTGGTGACGCGGACATGACCGATGCGATCGCCGACGCGCGTCACCATGCCGCTTTCGGTCGGCACGCCGGTGAGGATCGCAAAGCCGTAGCGCAGGAACGCATCGAGCAGCGCACGTTCTTCGGCCGGGCCGCTTTCGACCACCGACCAGTCGGCCTTTGGCAGATCGCGCGCGATCTCCGGTCCCCAGAGCACCGGCTCGCGATGACGCGAAGCGCGGCTCGTCTCGTCGAAGGCATGCGCGGCGAGCCATGCCGCCTCATAGCGACTCTCATGCCCATCGGGCGCCCAGGTGATCGCAAGCGCGTCACCGCCTGCGAGCAGTTTCTGTGCGACCGGGCGCTCCGGCAGATCGGCGGTATCGACCAGCCGCTGCCCATTGCCCGGGCTGATACAGAGCGGGCACAGGCAGTTGTCGCGCAGCCAGATCGCCGGAAACACCAGCTCGCTGGCGTCGCGTCGCGCGATTCGGATCAACCCGTCATCCTGCCGCGCCGACTGTAAACTTGTCGCATCGCCTGTTGCTTCGATCGCCGCTGCCATCGTCTTCACCTCACAGTTTCATGCGGTCGCTCGCGGGGTCGTACATCGGCCGCAGGCTCGCGCGGGCCGGAAGACGCTCGCAGGCGACTTCAAGTTCGAACTTGGCGTTCTTCACCATGTCGGCACTGACGCCGTCGAGATGATTGACGTAGCCCATGGCGATCGCGCGGCCGAGATGATGGCCGTAATTGGCCGAGCTGGTGTAGCCGACGAGCTTGCCGTCCATATAGATCGGCTCATTGTGATAGAGCAGCGGCTCGGGATCCTCGAGTGCGAACTGGACCATTCGCTTGGTCAGCGGACCCTTGGATTTCTGCGCGAGCAGCGCATCGCGACCGATAAACGGCACATCCTTGTCGAAGGCGCAGGCAAAACCGAGCCCGGCTTCGAGCGGTGTGTCTTCCTCGGCGATGTCGTGGCCCCAGTGGCGGTAAGCTTTCTCGATGCGGAGCGAATCCATCGCATGCATCCCCGCCGGTTTGACGCCCAGATCGGCGCCTGCCGCGTACAACCGGTCAAATACTGAAACCGCATATTCTGCCGGCACATAAAGTTCCCAGCCAAGCTCACCCATATAGCTGATGCGCGTCGCGCGGATCGGCGTGCCCGCCACCTCGATTTCGAGCGAGCTGCCGAACGGAAACGCGTTGTTGCCGAGACCGGCATCGGTGACGCGCGCAAGCAGCTCGCGACTCTTCGGTCCCATGACACCGATGACAGCATAGGCCGCCGTCACGTCGTCAATCGCGACCTGCGCACTATCGGGAATGTTGCGGGCGAGCCAAGCGCGATCGCGCACCGCGCTCACCGCCGCCGTGACGACCCAGAATTTGTCTTCCGCAAGCCGCGTCACGGTCAGGTCGGATTCGATGCCGCCACGCTCGTTGAGCCACTGCGTATAGACGGCCCGTCCTGGATCGACGCCGACATCGTTTGCGCAAATGCGCTGGAGATGAAACTCGGCCTCTGGTCCCTGAACCAGGAATTTAGCGAAGGTCGACTGATCGAACAGAGCAACATTCTCGCGCGTCGCCTTGCATTCGGCAGCGCTGTGGGGAAACCAGTTCTGCCGCTTGAAGCTGTATTCGTATTTCGGTTCGACGCCCTTGGGCGCAAACCAGTTGGGCCGCTCCCAGCCGGCGACCTCGCCGAAACACGCGTTCATTTCCTTGAGCCGGAAGTAGAGAGGCGTGCGGCGGATACCGCGCGCCGTCTCGTACTGGCGATAGGGCCAGTGCATCGCATAGAGCAGGCCGAGCGCCTCGGACACTCTCTCGACCAGATACGATTTGCCGTTCTGGTGCGGCATCATGCGACGGATATCGACTTCCCACATATCGAAAGGCGGACGACCCTCGACGATCCAATGGGCGAGCGCCATGCCGACGCCACCGGCCGACTGGATACCGATCGAATTGAATCCGGCGGCGACGAAGAAATTACGCAGGTTCGGCGCCTCGCCAAGCAGATAACGCTGATCGGGCGAAAAACTTTCCGGACCGTTGAAGAACTTGCGGATTCCGGCTTCGCCGAGTTTCGGTACGCGATGGATCGCGGCTTCGAGCACCGGCGAGAAATGATCGAAATCCTCGGGCAGTTCGTCGAAGCAAAAATCCTCGGGAATGCCGTTCATGCCCCAGGGCTTGGCGTTCGGCTCGAAGGCACCGATCAGAAGCTTGCCGGCGTCTTCCTTGAAATAGGCACAGGCATCCATATCACGCAGAACCGGCAGATTGGTCGGCACGTCCATCGGCTCGGTCACGACGTAGAAATGCTCGGCCGCATGCAGCGGCATCGCAACGCCGGCCATCAGCCCGACCTCGCGGCCCCACATGCCCGCACAATTCACCACGATCTCGGCCGAGACGTCGCCCTGCTCGGTGGAAACCCCCGTGACGCGACCTTTCTCGGTGCGGATGCCGGTCACCTTGCAGTTCTCGACGATGGTGGCACCGCCCATGCGCGCGCCGCGCGCGAGCGCCATGCAGGTGTCGGCGGGGTTGCACTGTCCGTCGCGCGGAAAGAAGGCCGCGCCGACCACGTCGCTCGAATTGAGCAGCGGCCACTTCTGCTGCGCCTCTTTCGGCGTCAATAATTGGGTCTCGACTCCGAAGGCACGCGCCATCGAGGCACCGCGACGCACTTCATCCCAGCGTTCCTCGTTGTTGGCGACAGTCAGGCTGCCATTCTGCTTCAGGCCGGTCGCCTGGCCGGTTTCCTTTTCGAGCCCCTCGTAGAGGCCGAGCGTGTAGGTCGCGAGCTTGGTCAGATTGCTCGAATAGAGCATGCCGCGCACGAGGCCGGCCGCATGCCAGGTGGTGCCACTGGTGAGCTTCTGCCGCTCGAGCAGCAGCACGTCCTTCCAGCCATGCTTGGTCAGGTGATAGGCGACAGAACAGCCGATGATGCCACCGCCGATGATGACGACGCGGGCATGGGTTGGCAGGGCTTTGGTCGATGCAGGCTGGGCCATGAGTGCAGGTTACCCCCGGTTCAGATCACGAAAATGCCGGCGATCCTAGCGCCCGGGACTGGTCGGCGCGATAGCAGGCAACCCAGCGGTCCGGGGGCGTCCGTCAGGCCCATGGCAGCGAGTAGGTCTTCACGTTGGTGAAGCTCTTCATCGCCTCGAGCACGCCTTCCTTGTAGCCGAGGCCCGAATCCTTGATGCCACCGAAGGGTGACATCTCGATCCGGTAACCGGGCACTTCCCAGACATTGACCGTGCCGACCTCGAGTTGTGAGACGAAGCGCGTGATGTAATCGAGCCGGTTCGTGCATACGCCCGAGGAAAGACCGTAAGCCGTCGAATTCGAAACCCGGATCGCATCATCGATATCCTTGACGCGGATGACCGGCGAAACCGGGCCGAAGGTCTCTTCCTTCACCAGCGGGCAGTCAAACGGCACATGGTCGAGCAATGTCGGCGCATAGAGCGCGCCATCGCGCTTGTTGCCATGCAGCAGTTTGGCGCCCTTCGCGACCGCATCGTTCACCATATCCTCGCAATAGCGCGCGGCTGCTTCGTCGATCACGGTCCCCATCAGATTGTCCGGATTCATCGGATCGCCGAACGTCCAGGTCCTGGTCTTGGCCAACAGTTTCTCGACAAATTCGTCCGCGACAGCCTCGTGCACGATCATGCGTTTGACCGCCGTGCAGCGCTGGCCGGAGTTCTTGTAGGAACCCCCGGCCGCCAGCGTCGCCGCACGCTCGACATCGGCGTCTTCCATCACGATCAGCGGATCGTTGCCGCCAAGCTCCAGCACGACGCGGCGATAGCCCATATGCGTCGCGATATACTTGCCGACCGAAACGCCGCCCGTGAAGGTGATCAGTTCGACATTCGGATTGGTCAGCATCTCGTCGGCGATCTCTCTCGGATCGCCGGTGACGACCGAGAACATCTCGGGCGGCAACCCCGCTTCGTACAGCACATCGGCCAGCAGGAGCGCCGTCAGCGGCGTCTTCTCCGAGGGCTTCAGCACCATCTTGTTGTTGGTGGCGATCGACGGCGCGACCTTGTGCGCGACCTGGTTAAGCGGGTGGTTGAACGGGGTGATGGCAGTGATGCAACGCAACGGATCGCGCTGGGTATAGATGCGGCGCTTCTGGCCATGCGGCGTCAAGTCGCAGGAAAAAATCTGCCCGTCATCCTGAAGGCAGAGCGTCGACGACAGTACGAATACGTCGTAGGCGCGACCGACCTCGTAAAGCGTGTCCTTGAGCGAGAGGCCGGATTCGGCAGTGATCAGCTCGGCGATTTCCTGCCGGCGGGAATCGAGAATCTCGGCGGTCCGACGCAGGATCGTCGCGCGCTCATGGCGGGTGAGTTTCGCCTTATAGGTGGCCGCGATCTCGTAAGTTTCGCGGATCTGCGCCAGCGTCGCCCGCGGCACCGTGCCGACAACCGAATTGTTATATGGATTATGGACATCGAGCACGCGCTCGCTGTCGACCTTGCGGCCGGCGATGCGCATCGATTCCTTGAGAATGCGGGGCTTTACGGCGACGTTCATCATCCTATTCCTTTGAATTCACCACAGAGACACAGAGAACGCAGAAAAGTCGATCTCGTCTTCCTCTGTGCCTTAATTCTTCTTCGCCAATGCCTAGCGCTGCCCGAAGGCGCGCGCAGGTGCCGCGATCGCCACGGCATGATTGAGCGCGATGTCGAACGCATCGAAATTGCGCAGCCGGCGGTTCGCCGCAACGCCCTCGACCGGCCGATTGCAATAAAGCGGCACGCGCTGCTCCGAGACGCCGCCATGCGAACGCAGCGGCGCATCGAGCCCCGAGAGATCGTGCCGATCCGGGCTGGTGCCGATCGCAGTCTCGCGGCGGCTGACCAGGACGATATCCCCGATGCGGTCTTCGGGAAGTTCGAATTTCGCCGCCGCCTCTTTGCGATCCAGCGCGAACTCGACGTCCGGCCGCGCCGCCAGACGTTTCAAGACGTCCGCGATATCGACGCTCTCCGGCAGGTAGGCCGTGGCGAACGAACCGAGCGCGCCGTGATGCACGACATAAGGGTCGGTGATTGGCAGGATGACGCGCGCCTTCCCTTTTCCCAGCCATTCGTCGAGCAGGGTCTGGAGATAAAGCACGTTGGGCTTTCCATCGGCGCCGTGCTTGGCATTCATCCCGTGATCGGCGGTCAGGACGATGGTCGCGCCGGCCGCATCGAGCGATGCCCAGTAGCCATCCATCATGCGATAGAAATCGTTGGCGACCGGCGTGCCCGGCGCATGCTTGTGCTGGATATAGTCGGTGGTGGAAAGATAAAGCAGATCGGGCCGGTCGCGCTCCATCAGGCTGACGCCGGCAGCGAAGACGAACTCCGACAAATCGGCGCTGTATACCGACGGAACCGGTCGGCCGACGAATCTCGCTGCATTGTCGATGCCGTGTTCGGCAATTGTCGTCTCGTCCGACTTTTCCGCTGAAAAACAGATGCCGGTCATTTTGTTACCGAGCAGCTTGCGCAGCTTGTCCTTGGCGGTGACAACCGCAACGCGGGCACCCGCATCGGCAAACACCGCCAGGATGGTCCCGGCCCGTAGATATTTCGGGTCGTTCATCATGATCTCGGCATCGGCTTCGCGGTCATAGAAGAAATTCCCGCAGATGCCGTGCACGGCGGGCGGCGCACCGGTCACAATTGAAAGATTGTTCGGGTTTGTGAAGGACGGCACGACGCAGTCGGCCAGCATCTCGCTGCCGCCCGGCAACGCACGGACGAGCCACGGCATCGCGCCGGTTTCCATGGCCGCCTTCATATAGTCCGGCTCGGAGCCGTCGATACAGACGACGACCACCGGCGCCGAGGGCCAGCGATAGCGGCGGCCGTTGACAGTCAGGATGTCCTTTTTCATGCGCGCAATCTCCTTCAGGCGACGCGGCTCTGCGCCGCGGGGGCGCCAGTGGCGACGCCCATCTCGGCCATTGCATTGCGTATCGCCTCCAATGCGCCGTGCATCTCAGTTGCGCCAAGGCGCCCGATACAGCCGATGCGGAAACTGTCGGCAACGGTCAGCTTGCCCGGATAGATCACATAGCCCAGCTCCTTCAGTCGATCGTAGAAGCGCTGGAAGTCGAATTTCGGATCGGCCGGCATGTGGAACGTGACGATGATCGGCGCCTGCAGCGCATCGGGCAGCAGTGTCTCGAAACCGAGCTTGCGCATGCCGTCGATCAGGATGCGGCCATTGTCGCGATAGCGCTTGCCGCGACCGGCGACGCCACCCTCGGCCTCATGCTCGAGCAGCGCCTGATGGAACGCAACGATCACATGGGTCGGCGGGGTGAAGCGCCACTGGCCGTTCTTTTCCATCGACACCCATTGGTCGTTCAGATCGAGACTCAGTGCATGGGCATTGCCCTTCGCGGCTTCGAGCACGGACTGGCGCACGATCACAAAACCAACGCCGGGCACGCCTTCGATGCATTTGTTCGACGAAGCCGCAAGCGCATCGAACGGCACCTTCGCCGCATCGACGGGGATCGCACCGAACGCGCTCATCGCATCGATTAACAGGCTGCGTCCGGCATGGGCCACAGCTTGCGCGATCTCCTGCAGCGGATTGAGAATTCCCGACGTGGTTTCGCAATGAATCACCGCGACATGGGTGATCGAGGGATCCTGCACCAATGCTGCCGTCACGGCGGATGCTTCGATCGGGATGTTCTCGGCGCGCTCCAGCACGCTGTGGGCACGGCCGGCGATCTCGCAGATACGGATCATGCGGCGGCCATAGGCGCCATTGACCAGGATCAGCAGCTTGCCGTCGCGCGGCACCAGTGTGCCGAGCATCGCCTCGACCGCAAACGTACCGCTGCCCTGCAACGGCACGCAGACATGGCTGCCGGTGGCACCGGCCATCGAGACCAGCCGCTCGCGCACCGATTTGTTGATCGCGATGAAGCTCGCATCGCGCGAGCCCCAATCGTGCAGCATCGCTTCCTTGACGGTCGCGGAGGTGGTGAGCGGCCCGGGCGTGAGCAGCCAAGGGTCGCGGGTTGGCGTGGCGGAAGCGGGCATTGTTTTTCTCCGGCTGGGCGTGGCCAAACCAGGCCGGCGCCTGAAACACAGGGGAAAACTAACGACCCATCTTCTATCGGTCCAATCTCTGCTTTCTATGATATATATAGTCTATGTCTATCAATCCTCCCCAGCTTCGTGCCTTTCACGCCGTCGCCAGCGAGGGCAGCTTCACCAAGGCTGCGCGGGCCCTGAACGTCACCCAGCCGACCCTGTCGGCCCAGGTAAAGGGCCTGGAGGAGCGCTATGGCGTGCTGCTCTTCGACCGGCGCGGCCGGGGTGTCGCCCTGACCGGGCTTGGCGAGGATCTGCTGGCGGTCACGCGGCGGCTCAAGGCCGTCGAGGAAGAGGCGGAGCAGATTCTGGCCGCTGCGAAAGAATTGCAGACCGGGACCCTTCGGGTCGGTGCCGACGCACCCTATTCCATTGTGCCCTCGCTCGGCGCATTCAACCGGCGTCATCCCGGCATCAGGCTCCAGCTATCGATCGGCAATTCCAACAAGGTGCTGGGCGACCTGATGGAACATCGTTGCGACGTGGCCCTGCTCGCCGACGTCGCCTACGACCCGCGCCTGCACGCCGTGCCGATTCTCGAAGACCGGTTGCTCGCCTTCGTCGCGCGATCCCATCCCTGGGCCCTCCGCGGGTCCGTCGCACTCAGCGAACTGGTTGGCGAGCGGATCGTGTTGCGCGAGCCCGGTTCGTCGACGCGGCGCATGTTCGAAACAGCGCTCGATCGGCGCGGCATCGCGCTGCGCGAGGTGATGGAGATCGGCAGCCGCGAGGCGGTGCGCGAGGCCGTCGCCGCCGGGCTGGGCATCGGCATCGTTGCTGCGACCGAGCTCGGCCATGACGACCGCATCGCGCCGGTCGAGATCAGTGATGCGCGGCTCGATACCGTCGAATATCTCGTCTGTCTTGAGGAGCGGCGAACCCTGCGGATCGTGCAAGCTTTCTTCGAGGCGGTCCGAACTCAATGGCCGGTCAGCGCCGCCGCCAGGCCTGGGTCCGCCGACTGACACCATGCGTCAGAATGCCCTGCGCGATGCGCACGGCGGCCGACGTTGCGACAATTGTCATCCCCATCGCTGCTGCGCTCGCTGTGTTGCCGGCATCGTCCATGTTGAGCACCGAGATCGAGGCGAGTTTGGTATTAGAGGAATAGAGGAACACCACGGCCGACACCGTGGTCATCGCATTGACGAACAGGTAGATCGCAATATCGATGATCGCCGGCAGACAGACCGGCACCGTGACGCGCCAGAAGGTCTTATAGAAAGGAATCTTGAGCGAGGCCGAGACCGATTCGAACTCGGCATCCATCTGCTTGAGCGCCGTCAGAGCCGTGAGATGGCAGACAGTATAGAAATGCGCGATCGTGTTGATCACCAGGATCGCCATCGTAAGATAGAGGAAATTGATCGGATTGTTTGGGTGATTGAAGAAGAAAATATAGGAAAGTCCGAGCACAAGACCCGGTACCGCCAATGGCACCATGCAGAGAAACTGGATCGCGCCGCGTAGCTTGCCGAAACCCCGCCCTTTCTCGACCAGATAAGCGCCCCAGAAGATGAGCGCCGTTCCGATTAGTGCCGTGAGACCGGCCATTTTCAGGCTATTGAAATAGGCACCCCAGCCGTTGGTGTCGATGTTGTTGAAGTCGTAGTTCTTCCAGGTGAATGTCAGATCATAGGGCCAGTAGGAGATGAACGAACCGTAGGCCGCCACTGCCAGGATTCCGACCACGAAGATCGAGACGATCATACAGAACAGAAAAAGGACGATGTCGCGCAGACCGTTGGACTTGGACTGATATGGCACTGCGCGCGCAGAAAGAAGAGCAACCTGCTTTTTCTGGACGGTCCGGTCGACGATGAAAGAGATGACCGCCGGGATCAGCAGCAGCATGCCGACGACCGCACCCATCTGGAAATTGAACTGGCCGATCACCTGCTTGTAGATGTCGGTCGCCAACACATTGTATGAACCGCCGATCACTTTCGGTACGCCAAAATCGGTGAAGTTCAGCGTGAACACCACGAAAATAGCGCTGATCAGCCCGTAACGTGCACCGGGCAGCGTCACTGTAAAGAAAATGCGGAGCTTGCTCGCGCGCAGGGCTTCGGCCGCCTCGTAAAGCCGCTGATCGGCGGTGGCCAGTGCGGTCAGGATGATCATGACCGCATGCGGCAGTGTGAAGAACACCTCGCCGATCACGATGCCGATCGGCCCGTAGATGCTGTGACCGGCCAGCATCCAGTTCAAAAACCCCTGATTCCCGAACATATAAACCAGCGAGAGCCCCGGCAGCAGCGAGGGTGCGAGCAGAGGCACGAGCGCGATCCCCTTGAAGATACCGCGGCCCCACATTCGGCTGCGCTGAATCGCATAGGCGTAAATGAAAGCGATCACGATGGTGATCGACGTCGCAATGGAGGTGACAGTCAGGCTGTTGGTGATTGCGACCGACAGTGCCGGGTCGGTGAAATAGCGCAAATAGTTCGCGACACCGACAAAGACCCCCCTCTTTGTCGAAGAAACTCTTGCGCAGCAGCGATTCGAGGGGCAGCAGAACGGTAACGATGAGATAAATTCCGAGCAGTGCGAGCGCGATTCGCATGATCCAGCCTTCGCGGCCAACTTTGGCGCGCACCGTCGCTGGAGCGCCGGCGGTGACGACCGCCACGGTTCAGGCCCCCGCCGGCCGAGGG